>URXE01000044.1 GCA_900551815.1 uncultured Collinsella sp. | reverse complement strand
GCCGCGGTGCCGGCGTTGTATTGGGTGCCGCCGACGTCGACCCACTCGGCGGCGAGCGAGACGCTCGGCATGAGCAGCGAGCTCACCGTGAGCGCGCAGGCCAGGCCGCAGACGATGCGGCGTGTCACGCGGCGCCAGCTGCCGTGTGCGAGCAGCGTGCGACGGCGCACGTCGGGCTCGACAAAATGGGCTCCAGAGGTTTTGTCATTGCGCTTGGGGGTCGTGAACAAGGCGGCCATGGTTACTCCCATCCTCATAGGGCCTATGCGATTACGCCCAGCATATCTGCAGGATGTAGCCGGCGGTAGTGCCGTTTGGAGGGCAAAATGTCCAAAACTTGGGAAGCAATACATCGCGCGTCTGTGCGTTGCCTGGCTTTAAAAGAAAAGCGCGGAGCCGCTCGATGCGACTCCGCGCTTTGGTGTTCTGCTTTGGCAGCGTTGCCGCTACGCTACAAAGAAGTAGACGAGGAAGGCGAGCGCTGCGATCCACATGAGCGGCTTGATCTTGGAGGCCTCGCCCTTAAAGAGCGCGACGATCACGTAGGCGATAAAGCCCAGGCCAATGCCGGCAGAGATGGAGTAGGTGAAGGGCACGCCGGCGACAATCATGAACGCCGGGAAACCCTGAGACACGTCGGACCAGTCGATCTCGGAGGCCTCGCTCATCATGAGGTAGCCGACGTAGACCAGAGCACCGCAGGTGGCGGCGCTGGAAACGATGGTGACGATGGGGGAGAAGAACGCGGCGAGAATGAACAGCACGCCGGTGGTGACGGAGGTGAGGCCCGTGCGGCCACCGTCGGCGGCGCCGGAAGTGGACTCGACGAAGGTGGTGATGGAGGAGACGCCCATGAAACCGCCCACAGCAGCGGCGGCGGAGTCGACGATCAGGATCTCCTTGATATTCTCGACGTTGCCGTCGTCGGTGAGGAACTCGCCCTGCTTGGCCACGGCCATCGCGGTGCCCATGGTGTCGAAGAAGTCACTCATGAGCAGCGAGAACGAGATGACGAGGAGCGCGGGGTCGGTAAGGACCTTGACGATGGCGGGCACGCCGCCGGCGTCGGCGATGGGGCCACCGATGCTCGAGAAGTCGAGCGGGGCGATGATACCGGTCGGAGCCTGGGTCACACCTAGGGGGATACCGGCGATGACGGCGACGACGATGCCGATGAGCAGCGAGCCGGGGACGTTGCGGCAGGCGAGGGCGACCGTCACCAGGATGGAGATGATGCCGACGATGAAGGTGGGGGAGGTGATGTCGCCCAGACCGACGAGTGTACCGGCGCCAGCGGTGATAATGCCGGCATCGCACAGGCCAATCATGGCGATGAACAGGCCCAGACCCACCGAGATGGCGTGACGCAGGACAACCGGGATGGCGTCCATGATGGCCTCGCGCAGGCCACAAAGCACGAGCAGCAAGATGACGACGCCCTCAAGGAAGATGACGCTCATGGCCACGTGCCAGTCACCGCCGCAGACGGTGGTGGTGATTCCGGCGATCATCGCGTTGACGCCTAAGCCCGACGCGCAGGCGAGCGGGCGGTTGGCGAAGATGCCCATGCAGATGGTCATGATGCCGGCGCCCAGGCAGGTGGCGCAGGCGAGCGCTCCTGCATCGATGCCAGCGCCCGAGAGCACCGCGGGGTTGACGGCGATGATGTAGGCCATCGCCAGGAATGTTGTCAGTCCAGCGCGGAGTTCGGTCCCGATTGTGGACTTGCGCTCGCTGACGTGAAATAGTTCGTCCATGCATACCCTTTCCTTGTTCGGCCCCGAGTTTAGGCCGATTGACACGAACTCACCCACTATAGCCCCTTTACGACGCTGTTGTTCCTCGCATGTTGATGTTCGGCGCTTTGTAGCAGACGGACGGTATTTTTCGCATGAAAAAGTGTGGGTACCGTATACTTAAGCGGTTACAACGACCCCTATGGAGGAACGTATGATTAAAGAGCTTTGCCACGACGAGGCTATCCTGTCCCAGCGTTGCGAGGTTGCGACCGTCGAGGACGAGTCGGTTGCTCAGGACCTGATCGATACCATCAAGTCGCTCGACGATGCCGGCTGCCTTGCCGCTAACCAGATCGGCGTCACCAAGAAGGTCTGCGTCTACCTGGACGATGCCGGCGAGCCCCATGTGCTCTACAACCCCCGTCTGGTGTTTGGCCTGGGCGCCAGCAAGATGGAGGAGAGCTGCCTGACGCACGAGGAGATCACCAAGTCCACGCGCTATATCAAGTGCAAGGTTGCCTTTGACCAGATCGTCGACGGCAAGATGCGCGAGCGCAAGCAGGACTTTGTGGGCTTCGAGGCACAGATGATCCAGCATATGATCGACCACTGTCTCGGCAAGTTGGTCTAAGGGGATCAAAGCACCGCACCTTGCCGCTCAATCGTCGCTTGCGTACCGTTAGTACGCGGCGCTCCTCTTTCGTGGCAATCTGCGGCACTTTGACCCCTTAGACGACCTGCGGGGTTAACTTGGTTGAGTTTATCCAGCTTGAATAGTCCGGGCGTGACATTGTTGTCATGTCCGGGCTTTTGTGTTTAGCGCCCCTTTGTTTGGAGACAATGAAATTAGCAAGAACGTAAAGCTAGGAGGCGCTATGTGTACGAGCATTCGATTTACCGATAATTCTGGTCACATGTATCTGGGCCGCAATCTCGACTGGAGCTTTGACTACGGCCAACAGGTTCGCGTGATGCCGCGCGGGTTTAACATTCCGTATTCGTTTATCGACGACGCGACAGCGGCACACGCGGTGATCGGTATGTGCATCGATTACAAGAACTACCCTATGTTCTTCGACTGCGGCAACGATGCGGGTCTCGCCGTGGCGGGCCTCAATTTCCCGGGTTATGCCGAGTATGCCGAGGGGCCGGTTGATGGAAAGACCAATATCGCGGCCTATGAGTTTCCCCTGTGGGTGGCAGCGACGTTCTCGACGGTCGATGAGGTCGAGGCCGCGCTGCGCGACACGGTGATTGTTGCCAAATCTGCAGGAGAGGGGCTGGGCGTGTCGCTGCTCCATTGGATTATCGGCGACAGCCAGCGCAGCATCGTGGTCGAGATGATGGCTGACGGCCTGCATGTATACGACGATCCGGTCGACACCCTTGCCAACCAGCCGACCTTCCCGTGGCACATGGAAAACCTCCGCACCTATATCACCGCCACAAGCGATTTTCCGCAGACGGCGACATGGCGTGGCGCCGAGCTCAAGCCCTATGGCGCGGGTGCCGGCATGCGCGGCATTCCGGGTGACTGCTATTCGCCGAGCCGTTTTGTAAAGGCGGCGTACCTCAATGCCAATTACCCGCAAAAGGAGAGCGAGACCGAAAACGTCGTCCGCATGTTCCGCTCGCTCGAGGGCGTGGTGATGATCGAGGGGGCGTCCAGGATGGGCGATGGCAAGTTCGAGAAGACTATCTACACCGGATGCTTTAGCGCGCGCACGGGCAATTATTACTACGCGATGTATGGGGATCCGTCGATTCGCTACGTGAGCCTGATGGATGCCGAGGGCGCGAGCCCCGATAGGCTCGTGGTTCCCGAGCCGCGTCGTTCGTAGCCGCTAGCTTTACTGCAATGCAAAGCGGCCCTGCATCTTCCGTGAGGTGCAGGGCCGCTGTCGTTGATTTGTGACGTCGCTAGAAGTTGGCGTCGTTGAGCTGGGTGCTCTCGAGTCCGTCGAGTTGCTGTTGCTCGGGCGTATCGGCGACGCTCTCGAGCAGCTCGGTGGGATCGACGTTCATACTCTTGCCGGCCTCGTTGCCGTTGACCAGGTCGTCCGAGAAGATATCGACATCCATTTCCTCAGCTTCCTCGATCTGAACTTCGAGCGGCACCTGGGTGCGAACGAGTTTGACTGCCGGGCGCATGCGGGCAAACAGCGGTACGTACTCAATGATGATGGCCGAGTTCTCAAGACCGTACCAACGTGCCGGGCTTCCGCAGGCGCGGCGGACGGCGTACTTGATGGCCATGACGCGATGGTCGTTGCGGTTGATGTCCGTTTCGGGGGCAAGCATCTTGCGCAGCATGCAAAAACGGAAGTCACCCACGTTGCCGCGTGTCTCGTAGATGGAGTAGGTGTGATGCTGCGGCGGCAACTCACCCGATGCCATCAGGTCGCCAACGATCTGGCGTAGGTAGGCGTTGATGCGCTGATTGACCTTAAAGCCCAGGTCCAAGCGCACGCGGAACAGGAAGTCTGTGCCAAAGGTCTCAACGGAATACTCGTGCGTATAGGGCTCGTCGGTAACGTGCACGTTGATGAACCAATATGCCTTGGCACGCTTGGGGTGCTTGTCCAGGATGGAATAGAGCACGTCGCGGTCGAGCGTGAGCGGGTCGGGGCTGTTGGTGAGGAACACCAGATTGTCGGCGAGTACGGGGTAGGTCTCGTCGTTGCGCAGGCGGTTGAGCTGGTCAATGTACTTGGAGACGGGCAGCAGAATCGTCTGCGTGCGCTCGATGGCGGTACCGCGACGCCACACATACATAAGGCCGAACAGCAGTGCGGCCAGGAAGATCATGACGTAGCCGCCGTCAAAGAACATGGTGAGGCACGAGGCGAAGAAGCATAGCTCAATGGCACCAAAGAGCAGGGCGAAGACGCAGGCACTCAGCTTGTGCTTGAGGATGCCGGCGATGTAGCTCGTCAAAAGCGTCGTGGTCATGAGCATGGTCACGGTAATCGCGAGGCCGTAGGCGCTCTCCATGCGCTCGGAGTTTTGGAACAGCAGCACGATGAAGATGCAGCCGACCCACATGATGTTGTTGACGAGCGGAATGTAGAGCTGGCCCTTGGTGTCGCTGGGGTAGTGGATGCGCAGATGCGGCATAAGGTTGAGGCGCGTTGCCTCGGATACCAGCGAGAACGAGCCGGTGATGAGCGCCTGCGAGGCGATGATGGCCGCCACGGCCGAAAGCACGATGGCAAAGGGGCGCAGGGGCTCGGGGAGCATCATATAGAACGGGTTGACGATGTCCATCGCGAGCATCTGGGGATTGGAGTTGTTGGCGAGCAGCCAAGCGCCCTGACCCAGGTAGTTAAGGATGAGGGCCGCCTTTACGAACGGCCAGGATGCGTAAATGTTAGCCTTGCCCACGTGACCCATGTCCGAATAGAGCGCCTCGGCGCCGGTCGTCGACAGGAAGACGAAGCCGAGCACCATGATGCCCGAGTGGTTGATGGGCGAGAACAGGAACATGATGCCGCGGATGGGGTTGAGCGCGCGCAGGATGGACAGGTTGCCGAGCATGTTGAACAGGCCGGCGCCTGCCAGGAACAGGAACCACAACGTCATGAGCGGGCCGAACAGCTTGCCGATCGACGAGGTGCCGGCGCGCTGCATGGCAAACAGGCCGCAGATAATGATGATGGTAATAATGATGACGTTGGTTTGCCCGTCACCCAATAGCGCGTGGCCCCACTCGATGGTGCGCAGACCCTCGATGGCCGTGGTAACCGTGACAGCGGGGGTGAGGATGCCGTCGGCGAGCAGCGCCGCGCCGCCAATCATGGCGGGGAGAATCAGCCACGGCGCCACCTTACGCACAAGACTGAACAGGGCGAAGATGCCGCCTTCGTTATGGTTGTCGGCCTTCATGGCGATTACAACGTACTTGACCGTGGTCACGAGTGTCATGGTCCAGATGACGAGCGAGAGCGCGCCCAGGATCATGTCCTCGCTGACGGTACCGATGCCGCCGTTGTTGGCGACGATTGATTTCATGGTATACATGGGGCTCGTGCCGATGTCGCCGTATACGACGCCGAGCGTTACGAGTAGCATGCCAGCAGAGAGGGGAATGGCTCCATGTCCGCCTTGACTACGCTGGTCTTGGAGGCTTGCCTCCAGCTTGTTGTGTGCCACGTGGACTCCCTTGGACATCTGGCCTCTGCCACGAGCAGCAGACCTTTATGCCATCTTTATACATATAAGAGCAGTTTGGCACATCGGGGTGTTTTAGACAATAATCCCCATCTGGGGATTATTCATGTACGCAGGTAGTATTTCAGAGCAGGGGCTATTAAGCACGTGCTGTCTGGGCGATGCCAGCCTTGGTGTTTGCGCGTTTGCCGGCGAGTTCGCAAAAAATCGCGCCGCCGATGATAAACGCGGCGCCCATCAGGCGGACCGGTGTTATGGTTTCGCCCAAAAGGACGGCCGAGAACACGACGGCCGAAAGCGGCTCAAGGTAGCCGACGACGGCGACGGTCTGCACGGGCAGTTTGGCGACGGCGCTAAAGTAGAGCAGGCAACCGAGTCCGGTGTTGACAATGCCGAGCATGGCAACGGCGCGCCAATCGATGCCAGCGGCAATGCTGGGGGAGAGGAACGAGGGGGCGCCCTGCGTGATGAGCGTGAGGACCAGCGCGGTCACAAAGGCGGCGCTCACCTGGAGCGTGGAGTTCTCGAGGCCTTCGATGTGTGGCGCACCCTTGCTGGCGATGACCATCAGCGCATAGCAAAATGCCGAGGCGATACCGCAGACGATACCCGCAATGGGCATATTGCCGCCGAGGCCTTGTGCTGCAACGAGAAAAGCACCGCAGGCGACGGCGATAAACCCGGCGATTTTGCCGCCGGTCAGTTTTTCGCCAAAGATGAGTGGGGAGAGCGCCATGACAATGATGGGGCCGCAGTAGTACAGCAGCGAGGATACGCCGACGCCGATCGTCTGGTAGGCGCGGAACAGAAAAATCCAGCTGGCGCCCAGCGCGGCTCCCGAGAGGAGGAGGGCTGCGGCTTCGCGGGGGCGAGATGGCGCCTGCAACTTATGGCTTTGGGTGATGGCGAGGATGGTGACAAGCGAGAGCGCGCCCAAAAACGTGCGTAGTAGCACGATATCGGAGCTCGGCAGCGCGATGGCAGCGGCGATGATGCCGTTGGAGCCAAACAATAGCAATGCTGCTAAGTACGTAAACAGTCCGTTGTCCATGCGCTTCCGTCCCCTCTATATTCGAGCATATTCACTATGGGTGAACTGGCAGTAGAAGAAAAGCGAATATAATGCATGGTTAACATGACAAAAATTCATGTAAAGGTGGAGGCGTGTCGTGGAAACGAATATTCAAAAGATGCAGGTGCTGCTGGAGACGGTGCGCGCCGGAAGCTTTACGCGTGCTGCCGAGCGCCTGAGCTATTCGCAGTCGGGCGTGAGCCGTATGGTGGCCGATCTTGAGGCCGATTGGGGCTTTAAGGTGCTCGACCGCAGTCGCGAGGGCGTAGTGCTTTCTGCCGACGGGCGGCAGGTCATGCCGGCTGTCGAGGCGCTCTGCGAGGAATTCACTCGCTTGCAGCGACGGGTGGATGAGATGCGCGGGCTCATGCGCGGCAAAATCTGCATCGGTACGTTTTCGAGCGTGGCGACCCACGTGCTGCCGCCGGTGATTGCGCGCTTTCGTGCCGATCATCCGGATGTCGATTATGAGTTGCTGATGGGTGATTACTCAGAGATTGAACAATGGGTGGCTGAGGGTCGTTGTGACCTGGGCTTTATCCCGCGCGAGCCACGCGGCGCCGGCATGGCGTCGCGACCGTTGGTGCAAGACGAGCTGATGGCCGTGGTGCCAGCGGACTCCTCGCTTGCCACCGCGGAGGTCGTTTCCCTTGCCGATTTGGCCAACGAGCAGTTTATCCTGCTGGAACGCGGTAGCGACGACGAGATTACGCCGCTGTTTCGCCGCGCGGGCCTGGCGGTGCGCTCTAAGCTGTCGACCTGGGATGACTATGCGATTATGGCCATGGTCGAGGACGGCCTGGGCGTGAGTGTTCTTCCCGCGCTCATCTTGCGCCGCTGTCAGTTCGATGTTGCCGTGCGCCCACTCGAGGGACATCCTCATCGGCAGATCAACGCCATATATCGAACGGCCGACGTTTCGCTTGCCGCTGCTCGATTCCTTGAATACCTCTAAACGCGTGCATGTCATTGTCCGCTTTGGGCAAATCTCGGAGTCCGGTACATTTTCTTATGAAATTGAACTATCGAATGAGGTGCCGCGTTATACTGCTTGCTAAATTGAACCATGGTTCAATTCGTGTTCTATAAATTGAACTTTGCCAGCAAGGAGGTTCTAGTGGCCCAAGAGACGTTTAGCGATCGCCTGCGACAGGCTATGTCCGATCGCGACGTTCGCCAGTCGGACGTGATCCGCGCATCGGAGATGCTCGGCAAAAAACTCGGCAAGAGTCAGATGAGCCAATATGTGAGCGGCAAGACGATCCCGCGGCGCGATGTGGCCGAGCTGCTCGCCCGTATTTTGGAGGTCGATGTTACCTGGCTGCTTGCCGGCGACGCCGATCAAGGCGAGGCATCATCACCCCGCAACGATTCCAAGCCCGAACCCCATCCCTCAGCTCAAATTGCAAGGAGCACCACCATGCGTACTTTTTCTAAATCCACCAAGCTCGATAACGTCCTGTATGACGTGCGCGGTCCCGTCGTCGACGAGGCCGCCCGTATGGAGGACGAGGGCGAGCGCATCCTCAAGCTCAATATCGGCAACCCGGCGCCCTTCGGTTTCCGCACGCCCGATGAGGTCATCAAGGACATGCGCCAGCAGCTGCCCGACTGCGAAGGCTATTCCAACTCGCGTGGCCTGTTCTCTGCGCGCAAGGCGATCATGCAGTATTCGCAGATCAAGGGCCTGCCCAACGTTCAGATGGAGCACATCTACACGGGCAACGGCGTGTCCGAGCTCATTCAGCTTTCGATGAACGCGCTGCTCGACAACGGCGACGAGATCCTGATCCCCAGCCCCGACTATCCGCTCTGGACGGCGTGCGCAACCCTTGCCGGCGGTCATCCTGTGCACTATCTGTGCGATGAGCAGGCCGATTGGTATCCAGACCTGGAGGATATGGAGTCCAAGATCACGAGCGCGACCAAGGCCCTCGTCATCATCAACCCCAACAACCCCACGGGCTCTGTCTATCCGCGCGAGGTGCTCGAGGGCATTGTCGAGATCGCGCGCAGGCACCAGCTCATGATTTTTGCCGACGAGATCTACGACCGCCTGTGCATGGACGGCTACGAGCACGTCTCCATTGCCTCGCTCGCCCCCGACCTGCCTTGCATTACGTTTAGCGGCCTGTCCAAGTCGCATATGATCGCGGGCTATCGCATTGGCTGGATGGTGCTTTCGGGCAACCAGCGCTGCATGAGTGACTTCATCATGGGCGTCAACATGCTCTCTAACATGCGCCTGTGCTCCAACGTGCCGGCTCAGTCGATCGTTCAGACGGCACTCGGTGGCCATCAGTCCGTCAACGACTACATCCGTCCTGGCGGCCGTGTCTACGAGCAGCGCAACTTTGTGTATGAGGCGCTCAACAAGATTGACGGCATCTCGGTGGTTAAGCCGCGCGCGGCGTTCTACATCTTCCCCAAGATGGATGTTAAAAAGTTCAACATCACCGATGACGAGCAGTTTGCCCTCGACCTGCTGCACGAGAAGAAGATCCTCATCACGCGCGGCGGCGGCTTTAACTGGGCCGAGCCCGACCACTTCCGCATCGTGTACCTGCCGCGCATGGAAGTGCTCAAAGAGTCCCTCGAAGACCTCGCCGACTTCTTCGATCACTACCGCCAGAATTAATAGTTCCGCCGTTCTACCGAACGGCGGACCGCTTGACGCTGCGCGAGCCGCATTCACACCAATCTGACGTTCAACTTCAAGGGCGCGACCAGAAGGTCAGCGCCCTCTCATTTCACGTCACCTTGGCGCAAATGCGGCTCGCTCGCTGTCGTGTGCTCAGCCTGCGGCGTTACCATGGTCCATTAGGGACGGAGGAAAACAGATTATTTTCCTTGGTTCGCGGAACTAGATCACGACGCCGTTGCAGTGGTCGATTTCGTGTTGGATGATCTCGGCGGTGTAGCCCGAGAAGTTTTTGATGCGGTGGACGAAGTTCTCGTCCAAATACTCAACCTTAATGCGGCGATAGCGGGTACAGGGACGCTCGCCGATCAGCGAGAGGCATCCTTCGCTCGTCTGATAGGCATTGACCTGCTCAAGAATTTGCGGGTTGTACATGAGCAGCGACTTGCCGCCGTCTTTTACGCAGATGATGCGTTTGCGCACGCCGATCATGTTGGCGGCGAGGCCCACGCACTCGTGCTCATGCTCGTGGAGCGTATCCAGGAGGTCTTGCCCGATCACGGCGTCGTCGGGTCCCGCGTCTTCGGAAGGCAGGCGCAAAAAGAACTCGGATTTCATGATGGGCTTAATCATGGCGGGCTCCTCATGTCTTATGCTTTCGTGGACTTTTAATAATAGCGCGGAAGGAAAGCTGCGCGTCCGCGTTACAATCTTTCGACGTTGGACCATGTTGTCAGATTTGTCGTGTACGGCGTCTGGCGTAAGTCTAGGGCTCATTTTCGCCCTGGACCGTTCCTCTGGGGCGATGCGATTGTCGTTCTAAGAGGAAGGAATTTCATGGGGACCAAATCCCAAAAGCGAACTCAATCACCGTCGACAGCCTCGGCGATTCTCGTCGTAATGTATATTGCGGCCTTTGTTGCCGCGTTTAACGAGAACATCATTAACGTGGCGTTGCACGACATTATGGCGGCCTTTTCGGTGAGTGCCACCACGGCGCAGTGGCTCGTTTCGGGCTACATGATCGTTACGTCGATCTTTACGGCCATCATGGCCTTTCTGTCCGGCCGTTTCTCGACGCGCAAGCTGCTGTTTTTCGTATGCGGATGCATGGTCGCCGGCGAAGTTCTGTGCCTAGTCGCTCCGTCGTTTAGCGTTTTGCTGCCAAGCCGTATTTTGCAGGCTGCGGGATCGGGTATCTTGTTCCCGCTCATGATGAACGTGGTGCTGTCTTGCGCTCCGCGCGAGAAGCTCGGCCTGTATCTGAGCCTGGGTGGTGCCTGCATCACGCTGGGACCGGCGTTTGGACCCGTGATCAGCGGTCTTATGTGCACGTTGTTTGGCTGGAGGGCGGTGTTCGTAGTGCCGCTGGTCGGCGGCATTGTGGTCGCTGCGGCGGGCGTAAAGCATGTTCAGAATGTCGGGGAGCGCTCGAACACCACGCTTGATATTCTGTCGGTTGTTTTACTCGCCGCCGGCATTACGGCATTTGTGTATTCCGCAGGCGAGTTCTCGGCCAATCTGATTGCCGGTGTCGTGGCGCTTTTCGCCGCCGTTGTGCTGCTCGGCCTGTTTGCGGCCCGTCAGCTCAAGCTCGAGCATCCGGTGCTTAACGTGCGTCCCATGGCGAGCGTTTGCTTTTGGCCTGCGTGCCTGCTTGTGGTGGTGTCGATGATGACGACGTTCTCGATGAGCGTTTTGTTGCCGCTCTATTTTGAGCGCGCATACGGCATGACCGCACTTGTTGCGGGCTTGCTCATTTTGCCGGCAATTGCCTGCAACGCCGTGACCTCGATTGTGGGCGGACGCGTGATGGACGCCCGTGGCGCATGGCCGCTGCTGCCGGTCGGCTTTGCCCTGATTGCCGTGGGGCAGACTGCCATCTCGATGACGGCGGCAAGTATGAACATCGGCGTCGTCGTGGCGCTGACCGTTGTGGTGTATGCCGGAGTCGGTTTGGTGCTGAGCCCCTCGCAAACGGCCGGCTTGGAGACGCTGCCTGGCGCTGAGCATCCTCACGGAACGGCATTGCTCAACACGTGGAACATGATTGCCGCATCGTTTGGCCCGTCGCTGTTTATCGGCCTGCTCTCGAGTTCTGCGTCGACTGCCGGCACCGCTGGCGCTGCGACCGACGTTGCCCAGGCGATTGGATTTGCAGCTGCCGTGCGTGTGGCGGCTGTAATTGCCGTGGCTGGGTTCGCGACGTCGCTGGTGTACGCTCGTCGCGAGTCGCACATGTCGCATTAATGTGTGCACATAGATTCTGCAGCTAGATTGGATGGCGACACCATAAACTAATGGACGTTTTGCCGAGAGGCATGAATGTTTAAAGCGCAAAGAGTGCGCGACGGGCCCCGCGAATGGGGCGATGATGCCCGAGAGGGCCAAGAAGGAGTCTCATGTCCGAGAACGAAGAGATCATGAACGAGACCGAGAACGAGACCATGGCTGCCGAGGTTGAGGCAGTCGAGACCGTGGAGACCGAAGCTGCCGAGGTTGAGGCTGCTGACGAGGTTTCAGTCGAGGAGGAGGCCGAGGTTGTCGAGGCCGCCGTTGATTACGATGACGAAGAGCTGATGGACAAGATGCAGAAGGCCGCCCGCCTGCTGCGTAGCCGTCGCTTTGCTATTTCCAAGGAGGAGGAGGCCAAGGCCGAGCGCATGGCGAACATCGAGCGCGCCATCAAGCTTCTTGACCTCAAGCCCAAGATGGAGCAGAAGGAAATGTCCGACCTGCTGGGCATGCGCCTTCGTGAGCTCGATGGCCTGATGGCCGAGGCCGAGGCTGCCGATCTGGTCGGCCGCATCGACGACGCCGAGGGCGATATGCGCAAGATCGTCGTCTTCGCTGCCGAGGATGCCGCTGAGGGCCTGGTCGAGCTTGCCAACAAGAAGGAGAAGCTCCTGCCCGAGCTTTCTTACGAGGAGGCCACCGAGCTGATGGCCGCTCTCGATAAGGTTATCGCTCCGCTCGTCGCCATGGGCCTGGACGAGGACCGCGGTCCTCGCGGCGGCCGTGACGACCGTGGTGGCCGCGGCGGCGACCGTGGCGGTCGCGGCGGCTTTGGCGACCGCGGTGGCCGTGGCGGCGATCGTGGCGGTCGCGGTGGCGATCGTGGCGGCCGCGGCGGCGACCGTGGCGGTCGCGGCGGCTTTGGCGGCAACCGTGGTGGCTATGGCGACCGCGGCGGCAACCGTGGCGGCTTCGGCGGCAACCGTGGTAACGACCGCGGCGGTCGCGGTGGCGATCGTGGCGGCCGCAACGGCGGCGGCTTCCGCGGCAACCGTTTTTAGGGGTTACGCGGTTCTACGAACCGCGTAACTAGTTGACGCTGCGCGGGCCGCATTTGGACAATCTGACGTTCAATTCAAGGGCGCGACCAGAAGGTCAGCGCCCTTTCGTTTCACGTCACCTTGCCTCAAATGCGGCCCGCTCGCTGACTTATGCTCAACCTGCGGCGCCATTTTGCTTGAAGGCACCTTGCTCGCTCTGGCGGGTTTTCGCTGTCGGTGCCATAACATCGGCGTTGCCTTTGTTGATGTACTCGTTGGGGACGTTCTTAAATGGCTAGTCGAAGGGGACACTCTTGCCGGCGCTTGGGGACAGTCCCTGAGTGCCGGCAGATTGGGACACTCCTTTGTAAGATGGCGCTGAAGACTGTCCCCGACGACTAGTCGTTTAAGAACGTCCCTAATGACTATGACCCCTTTGCGCCAGTTTCTGTCGAGTCGGTGCTTCTTGCGGGTTGCCCGTATAATGGTTTGCGTATGAACCGCAACCAAGGAGTTCCAGTTTATGGACCAGAGCCTTTTTAAATTCGACCTGATCGCCGAGGACCCGACGACGCATGCGCGTGCCGGCGTACTGCACACCCCGCACGGTGACATCGAGACGCCGATCTTTATGCCCGTGGGCACCAAGGCAAACGTCAAGGGTATTCCTACCGAGACCGTTAAGCAGCTCGGTGCGCAGATCGTGCTTGCCAACACCTACCACCTGTCCATGCGTCCCGGCGAGGACACCATCGCCGAGCTGGGCGGCCTACACAAGTTTATGAACTGGCACGGCCCCATCCTCACCGATTCGGGCGGTTTCCAGGTGTTTAGCCACAACGACGCCGTCAAGCTCACCGACGAGGGTGTGCGCTTTATCGTCAACGATTACGACGGCCGCCACGTGTTCTGGACGCCCGAGGACAACATGGAAATCGCCATGAAGCTCGGCTCCGACATCTGCATGCAGCTCGACCAGTGCCCGGGTTATCCCGCCACGCGTGCCTACGTCGAGCGCGCCGTTGAGCTGTCGAGTATGTGGGCCGAGCGCTGCTACAAGGCTCACACCCGCGATGACCAGGCGCTCTTTGGCATCGTCCAGGGCGGCATGCATCTGGACCTGCGCCTGCGCTCGCTGCGCCACCTGGAGGAGTGTGGCGACTTCCCCGGCTATGGCATCGGCGGCTACTCGGTGGGCGAGGACCACGAGACCATGTTCGAGACGCTGGCGCCGCTGGTTTCCGAGTACATGCCTAAGCACAAGCCGCGCTACCTCATGGGCGTCGGCAACCCTACCACGCTCGTGCGCGGCGTTGGCGTGGGCATCGACATGTTCGACTGCGTGCTGCCGACGCGCACCGGCCGCATGGGCACGGCGTTCTCCAGTGAAGGTCGCCTTAACTTCCGCAACGCGCGCTTTGCGCACGACGACGGCCCCATCGACCCCACCTGCACCTGCCCGGTGTGCACGGGCGGCTACAGCCGCGCGCTCATCCGCCACATGGTCACGCAGAAGGAGATGCTCGGCGGTATTCTGCTGTCGATGCACAACATCTACTACCTGCTCAACCTTATGCAGCGTGCCCGCCAGGCCATTATCGAGGGCCGCTACGGCGCGTTTGTGAGCGACTGGATGAACAGTCCTGCGGCGGTGGATTACTAAGAGCTGCGCGGGCGCTTGCAGAGCGTGGGCAACGGCAAGGGGCGAGCGCCGGCCGGTCATCACGTTCGCTAACACCGTCTGCGCGACCGCTGACCGATAGCTTGCAAGCACTTGATGCATCGTGGGTACCATACCGAATAGTTGATGTTCGGGCGGGTGTTTGGCGCATGGCGTCGACCCCGCCCGTTTTTCTTTTTCTCGATAGGAGTACCCATGATTAAGAACGAGAATGTCGAGGGCGAGCCTGCCTACGACGAGACGTACCGCCGCGGCCCCGTGGTTATGCGCGGCCCCATGATTCCTAAGGACAACACCTACGCCAACCTGCTGGCGCCCGAGGAGTCGACCGACTGGCTGCATGCTGATCCGTGGCGCGTGCTGCGCATTCAGGCCGAGTTTGTCGATGGCTTTGGCGCGCTTGCCGAGCTCGGGCCCGCTGTGACCATCTTCGGTAGCGCTCGCACGCCCAAGACCGATCCGCTCTACAAGGCGGCGCGCACCGTCGGGCGCAAGATCGCACAACATGGCGTGGCGGTCATCACCGGTGGCGGCCCCGGCATCATGGAAGCGGCCAACAGGGGAGCGGCGAGTGTCAACGGCAAGTCAGTTGGCCTGGCATTGAATTACCGCACGAGCATGGGCTCAACAAATACGTGAACCTCGGCATGGACTTCCGCTACTTCTTTGTGCGCAAGACCATGTTTGTCAAATACAGCTCGGGCGCCATCGTGTTTCCCGGTGGTTTTGGCACGCTCGACGAGATGTTCGAGGTACTCACGCTGGTGCAGACGCACAAGGTTAAGCGCATGCCGCTCGTTTTGGTAGGCACCGAGTACTGGCAGGGCCTGTTCGACTGGCTCAACGGCCCGGTGATGGACGCCGGTATGATCAGCCCGCTCGATCCGGAGCTGGTGCACATTACCGACGACCTCAACGAAGCCGTCGACATTGCGCTCGGCGGGCTGATGTAGAGCAATCGTGCCCACCGCGACATGGATCTGCATGGCAATCTGATGCTATCTAACGGCAGTTTGCCATCTAAACTGGGTATACTGATGTAAAAGATGAGGCGAGGAGGTCGCGTATGTCTACTGCAACGGTTAAGCCCACGACGGTTCGCATCGAAGAGGGGCTCAAGGAACAGGCGACTGAGTTCTTGGACTCAGTTGGCTTGAGTCTCAATTCGTATCTCAACCTTGCTGTTCGGCAGCTGGTAAATCAGCGAAAGATTCCTTTTGAGATTGTAGGAAGGGCGGAGGTGCCCAGCGAGGCGACGAGGCGTGCCATGGTAATCGCCGAGGCTCATGAGTTGGGGATTTTGCCGGACGATAGCCCGTCATTCAACGACGCTGATGAGCTTATGTCATTTCTTGATGAGGAATAGCGATGTTCGAGATCAAAGTCGAGGCTCAATTTAAGGCGGACTACAAACGAACGATGCGCATGCATCCGCAGCTAAAGAGTGAGTTTAAAGCGGCGGTTGCAGAGCTTGTGGCTCATGGGTCGCTTCCGGCGGAGTACGGCGCCCACGAGCTCTCAAACCCGGGCGGCAATTACAACGGCCACATCGAGTTCCACCTATCCGATGGCTTGGTCGATGTGGTCGTTCTATATCTGCCCCATAAGACTAACCCAGTGATCAGGCTGGTGCGAATGGGCACTCATCAGGAGCTTTTTCAGGGTCCGCTGGGCTGATCGCCGATTTCTAAGTTGCGGTGGAATAGGGACTGATTTGCGGCTGATAAGCCAAAAACAGTCCCTATTCCACCGCAAGTGGTAAAGGTGCCCCTAGTGAATGGGCTGGTAGCGGGGGCAGTAGCTGATGGCGATGGCGTCGACGCCTACGTGGGTGGCGATGGTGCAGCCGATGGGGCCGGTGCCGGCGTCTACGTAGTTCTGGCCTGCGAGCGCCTGGTTGACGAGCTCGTGCTCCTCGGCGGCGCCGGTCGTGAGTACGCGCACGCTCGAACCCGGGTGTTCAGCCAAAAACGCGAGGCAGTCGGCCATGGTGTTGGCGACGATGCGCTTGGCGCCGCGGCCCTTCTTGATGGCCTTGATCTCGCCCGATTTCCACTCCGGCGAAACGGCTAGGCGAATGTTGAGCATTTGCGTGAGCTGGCCGGCGAGTTTAGGTGCGCGGCCGTTCTTAACGAGGTTTTCGAGCGTGCGGGGAATCAGCAGCAGGTGGGCGTCGGGCAGCGTCGCGCGGATCTGCGCCTCGGTCTCGTCCAGGCTGCGGCCGTCCTCGCGCATGGCGAGCGCATACTCCACCAGCAGGCCCTCGGCACCCGAGCCGGTGCGCGAATCGATGCAGCGCACGTCGAGCTCGTGGGTATCGGCCGTCAGGCTGGCGTTGGCATAGCAGGCAGACCACTCGCTGCATAGCGAGATAAAGATGGCGCTGTCGTGGCCGTCGGCGCGCACGCGGTCAAAGAGTGCCTTGAACTCGCCGGCGCTCGGCTGCGAGGTGTGCGGCAGCTGCTCGGTGCCGGCCATGCGCGCGACGTACTCCTGGGCGGTAATTTGCACCTGGTCGAGCAGGTCCTCGCCCTCGATAATCACATGCAGCGGAATCACGTAAATGCCGAGCTCTTGGGCGCGGGCGGGGGAGATGTCCGACGTGGAGTCGGTTATGATGGCAAAAGACATAATTGCACCTTTCATTGGGGCGCTTGCGCGCCGCCTTCTGAGAGCAAAGTGCGACAAGTATAGTAGAGTCGTTCCACATTACTAGGTTCAATTGTTGAATAGTCAACAGTTTGAAGTGTCGGTGTGGAAATCGTCAACTGGGGAAGAGGAATGCCGATGGAGGCGTTGGAGATATGCAGACGGCCGGTCGTGCTGTTCGATTTTGACGGCACGGTGGCAGATACGGGCCGGGCGGTGATGACCTCGACGCGCAAGACGCTGGCTGCGCGCGGGCTTTCTGAGGCGCAGATGGGTGACCTGCGCCGCATGATCGGGCCACCCCTGTGGAAGAGCTTTCACGACTTTTACGGCTTTTCCCGCGAGGAGTCGCTGGTTGTGGCCGATGAGTACCGCGCCTTTTTTGATGAACTGGGACCGGAAGAGTACCCCGTGTTCGATGGGATTCCCGAGCTGCTGGATGGGTTGACCGCCCAGGGCAAGCGTATGGCTGTGGCAACGTCGCGCATGGAGGCAAAGTGCATCGACATGGTGCGTGAGCTCGGGCTTTCTCAGTTTGAGGCGGTGATTGGCATGAATCCGCCGCAGGGGCGCGAGACCAAGGCCGATTCGGTCCGCGATGCCCTGGCGGCTCTGGGTGCGGCGGCCGACGATGCCGTGATGATCGGCGATCGCTTTAACGATGTGGAGGGCGCGCACGCGATGGGTGTGCCGTGTATCGGCATCTATTCGGGCGCGGCGGCGCTGGGGGAGCACGAGGCCGCGGGTGCCGATGCGGTGGTGCACTCGGTGGCCGAGCTTGCTAAACTTTTCGCTATATAAGTATGTGATGTGAGGGGCGGGCACGCTCGCCCCTCATTGGTAAGGAGGTCGTCCATGAATCAGGTGGAGCAGAGCGTCGCTGAGTATGTCGACGAGGTCTGGGAAGATGTCGTCGCCGATATCGAGCAGCTGGTGAGTTATCCGTCCGTAGCCGTTGCTGCCGACGCAGAGCCCGGTGCGCCGTTTGGCCGCCCGGTCCGTGGTGCGCTCGATTGCGCGCTCGGCATTGCGCAGAAGCTCGGCTACCAGACGAGCGACGACGAGGGCTATGTGGGCATTGCCGATATCCCTGGCCGCGGCGACAAGCAGCTCGCGACCATCTGCCACGTGGACGTGGTTCCCGCCGGTCCCGGTTGGAACACCGACCCGTTTGCGATGGAGCGCCGAGAGGGCTGGCTGCTCGGTCGCGGCGTAATCGACGACAAGGGCCCGGCGGTGCTGTCGCTCTACGCCGGCGCCTATCTGCTCAAGCACGGCATTACCCCGCGCTATACCTTCCGCGCGCTGCTGGGATGCGATGAGGAAGTGGGCATGTCCGACGTTCACCATTATCTGGAGAACCACGCGAACCCCGACTTTCTGTTTACGCCCGATGCCGAGTTCCCGGTTTGTAATGCCGAGAAGGGCCAGTTTGGGGCGACGTTTGTGAGTCCCAAGATCGACGGCGGGCGCATTGTGTCCTGGAGCGGCGCCGAAGCGAGCAACGCCATTCCGTCGCAGTCTATCTGCGAGCTTGCGATTGCCGCCGATGAGCTGCCGGCGCCTGTTGAGAACGCCGACCGCCTGGAGATCACGGCGCTCGGCAACGGGCATGCGCAGATTTTCGCCCACGGCATTGGCGGTCATGCCTCGATGCCCGAGGGAACAATCAATGCCGTCGGCCTCATCGTGGCGTATCTGCGCGAGGCCGAGGATGCGTTTGGTGCGTGCGACGAGCGCCTGCTGACGCCTGCCGAGCACGAGTTTGTCAAGTTTCTGGCCTTTGTGCATGCGGACGCCTATGGCCGCGGCCTGGGAATCGATGCGACGAGCCCGGCGTTTGGCCCGCTCACCTGCAACCCCGGCGTCATCCGTGTGGTGGATGGCCATATCGAGCAGGTCATCGACGTGCGCTTCCCCGATAGCACGAGCGCCGATACCATCAGCGAGCAGCTCGAGCCGCTCGTGGGGCGCTTTGACGTGACCTGTCGCGTGGGTCATGCAAAGGTGCCGTTCTCGGTCTCTGCCGACGATCCGGCCGTGAAAGCGCTGATTGATACCTATAACGAGTTTACGGGTAAGCATGCCGAGCCCTTTGCCATGGGCGGCGGCACGTACGCGCGCAACTTTGCCCGCGCCGTGTCATTTGGCCCCGAGGAGACCGGCCTGGAGTTGCCCGCATGGGGCGGCCAGATGCATGGCCCCAACGAGTGCGCCAACGAGGAACAGCTCAAGCAAGCGCTCAAGATCTATATTGTTGCGATCTTAAGGCTCAACGAGCTCGAGCTTTAAGGTTGCGGCGTTTTGCCAATCTAAGTTGCGGTGGAATAGTTCCTAGAATCGGCTGCCTAACAGCCAAACAGGAACTATTTCACCGCAACGGGGGTGCGGACAGAAAGTTGGACCGCGGGGCGGTCCGGACTGGAGGTTCGCAT
>URXE01000043.1 GCA_900551815.1 uncultured Collinsella sp. | reverse complement strand
TCTGGGACGGGGATTAAAAAATCATTGCGTGCCTAATGATTTTTTAATCCCCGTCCCAGAAAAATCATCCCAGATGACTAGTTTTGCTAAAGCGATTTAGCAGTTTCTAACGCTTTTGACCTGCAATTACTCTTTAGTGGTATCTTCATAAGGTAACCACCTTTACCTACCGTTTACCGCTAGTTTTAGCACGTTTACCAAACCGCGTATTCTCTGCTCAGGCCCGTTCAAATCCCGCCGTATAGTTCCCTCACGGCCCGCATCCGGCGGGCCGATTCGTCACCACGGTCGTGCGCGAGAGCGCATGGAAGGGGAAGTATCGTGAGCGATTGCAAGAGGGTTTACCGTTTTGGAACCGATGCCCAGGGCACTTGTGTCACCGAGGGCGACAAGTCCATGAACTTCGTGCTTGGCGGCAAAGGCGCTAACCTTGCCGAGATGAGCCGTATCGGCCTGCCGGTTCCCGGTGGCTTTACCATTACCTGCCAGACCTGCGTCGAGTACTCTGGTGCCGGCAACGTCTGGCCCGTGGGCGCGCTCGACGAGATCGTTGCCGCCGAGGCCGACCTCGAGGCCCGCTGCGGCAAGAAGCTCGGCGACGCCCGTGACCCGCTGCTCGTGTCGGTGCGCTCGGGCGCTCCGTTCTCTATGCCCGGCATGATGGACACGGTCCTCAACCTGGGCCTCAATGACGACTCCGTTCAGGGCCTTATCGCCCAGACGCAGAACCCGCGCTTTGCCTGGGACAGCTATCGTCGCTTTATCCAGATGTTTTCCAACGTCGTCATGGGTGTCGATGCCGACTTGTTCGAAAACGCCCTGACCCGGGCCCGCCTGGTCGCCGGCGTTCGCGTCGACTCCGAGCTTTCGGCCGAGGATCTGCAGGAGCTCGTCGATACTTTCAAGGGCATTTTCTCTGAGAACGTCGAGGCCGCCCTGTACTCCGAGCTCGAAGTCGCCGACGGCAAGCCCATCTTCCCACATGATCCGGAACTCCAGCTGCGCCTTGCTATCCAGGCCGTCTTTGGTAGTTGGATGAACGAGCGCGCCTGCATCTACCGCAAACAGCACGGCATTTCCGACGAGCTCGGCACCGCCGTCAACGTCCAGGCTATGGCCTTTGGCAATAAGGGCGAGACCTCGGCGACCGGTGTCGCCTTTACGCGCAACCCGGCCGACGGCACCAAGGAGTTCTATGGTGACTTTCTGGTCAACGCCCAGGGCGAGGACGTCGTTGCCGGTATCCGCAACACTGAGCCCATCGCCGACCTCAAGACCACCCCGGGCCTCGAGTCCGCAGGTGAGGAGCTTGAGCGTGTCTTCCTGACGCTCGAGGATCACTACCGCGACATGTGCGACATCGAGTTCACCATCGAGCAGGGCAAGCTCTGGATGCTCCAGACCCGCGTGGGCAAGCGTACCGCAACCGCCGCTCTGCGCATCGCTATCGAGATGGTCGAGGAAGGCCTCATCACTCGTGAGGAGGCCGTGAGCCGCATCGACCCCGCGCAGCTCGACCAGCTCCTGTACCCGCAGTTCGACTCCTCCAAGAAGTACGAGGCGCTCGCATGCGGCCTTAACGCCAGTCCCGGTGCCGCCGTGGGCGAGGTCGTGTTCTCGAGCGATGACGCCGTTGCGCGTTCTGCCGAGGGTCATAAGGTCATTCTGGTCCGCTGGGAGACCAACCCCGACGACCTGAAGGGCATGGTCGCCGCCGAGGGCATCTTGACGAGCCATGGTGGCAAGACAAGCCACGCCGCCGTTATCGCCCGTGGCATGGGTACCCCCTGTGTCTGCGGTGTCGAGCGTTTCCATATCGACGCTGCCGAGAAGGTCGTGCACATCGAGGGCAGTGACCGCGTGCTGCACGAGGGCGACATCATCTCCATCGACGGCACTCAAGGCATCGTCGTCGACGGCGCCGTCGATCTGGTTTCGGCCGAGCTCACCGGCGACCTGGACACCATCCTGTCCTGGGCCGACGAGATCCGCCTGGACGAGACCGACGGTCACGCCAACCACGTGCGCGTCAACGCCGACAACCCCGAGGATGCCGAGCTCGCGCTTGAGTTTGGCGCCGAGGCCATCGGTCTGTGCCGCACCGAGCATATGTTCCTGGGCGATCGCAAGAACATTATCCAGAGCTTCATCCTGTCCGACGACGAGGCCGTGAAGCAGCAGGCCCTGGCCGATCTGCTCAAGGTTCAGACTGAGGACTTCCTGGCGATGTTCAAGACCATGTCTGGTCGCGAGGTGGTCGTTCGCCTGCTCGATCCGCCGCTTCATGAGTTCCTGGATAATCCTCGAGAGCTCGAGGTCGCCATCACCAAGAAGGAGGCCGCTGGCGCCAGCGAGGAGGAGCTCGCCGCCTTGCGTACCCGCCTGCGCCGCATCGACGGCATGGTCGAGTCCAACCCGATGCTCGGCCTGCGCGGCGTGCGTCTGTCCGTCGTCTTCGGTGACCTGCCGCTCATGCAGGTCCGTGCCGTGGCAACGGCTGCCGCTCGCCTTATCAAGGAAGGCGTCGACCCGCGCCCCGAGATCATGGTTCCGCTCGTTTCCATCACGGCCGAGCATGTCCAGACCCGCGAGGTCATCGAGCGCGTGATCGCCGAGGTTTCCTCCGAGGAAGGCGTCGAGCTCAACATTCCCGTTGGCACGATGCTCGAGCTGCCGCGCGCCTGCATGGTCGCTGACGAGATCGCCCATCACGCCGACTTCTTCTGCTTTGGCACCAACGACCTCACGCAGACGACTTTCGGTTTCTCGCGTGACGACGCCGAGGCCAAATTCATCCCGCTGTACATGCATAAGAAGATTTTGAAGGACAATCCCTTCGAGACCATCGACACGGCGGTACTGGAGCTCGTGCGCATGGCCGTCGAGAAGGGTCGCGCTACCAACCCCGGCATGCACTTTGGCGTGTGCGGTGAGCACGGCGGCGACCCCAAGTCCATCAAGGGCCTGTTTAACGTGGCCGATGTGGACTACGTGTCCTGCTCGCCTTATCGCGTGCCCCTCGCGCGCCTGGCGGCCGCTCAGGCCAAGCTCGAGGCCAAGCGTTCCGCTTAACTGAGTCGCGTTCCATTTGCGCCTTTTAAGTTCCCCTTCGCGCCGTCGCGCCCCCTGTGGACGCGGCGGCGTTTTACGTTGGTTCAATACATTGGCAACTGACGGGAGGACTGCGATGAAAAACCTCACCAGGTATTTGCAACGAGCGCGTCGGGGAGCACGGATGACCCTGTGCTGGGTGGTCGTTGCGGTCACGGCGCTTTGCGGGATGCCGACAGCCGGTTTTGACCTTCAGGATGATTCGCGCGACGAGCTCTATGGCGACGTGGTCAACCCGCTCACCATTACAGTTAACGATCGCGACTGCACGTTTGTAGATATCGATGACGGCAAGCTCGAGGGCCGTACCTCGATGTACGACAACGTCTCGTTCTACACGGCGGCCGTCAAAAAGGTGCTGCCCAACTGGGATTCGCTTGCCTATAACATCCTTGGCTATGGCGGAGGCGACGACTCCAAGGACTTTTTGTACTGGGACCACGCCGGCAAGGGCTTTGAGAAGGACTTCGGTAAGGGTCACTACATCCATCTCTATGATGCGCTTTCGGGCGGCAACGGTGAGCATTCCGATGGTGCCGACAAATCGAAGCAGAGTGGTCTGACATCTGCAAAAAGCCTCAATGCGGTTTACGAGCGCTTGACCGACGATATCGCCGGCTGTATCGGTCACAAGCTGAAGGGCTCCGATTTCCGTAAAAACGTGCCGCTCGACGGACTGTCGAAAGACACGACTGAGCAGGACGTCATCTA
This sequence comes from uncultured Collinsella sp., assembly GCA_900551815.1. Classification (GTDB taxonomy): domain Bacteria; phylum Actinomycetota; class Coriobacteriia; order Coriobacteriales; family Coriobacteriaceae; genus Collinsella. The sequence goes on along the minus strand of URXE01000043.1, from coordinate 16,120 downwards.
TGCCACCATTGCTTGTGTCGACAAGCTCGGCGGCACCTATCAGTACGATTTCAATGGCTTTGGCATCGCGTTCTATAACTTTAGAGTTCAGCAGCTCAACAGCGTGAATAAGCTTAACTGTGCGCCCGAGGACGCGCCGGGCTATTCCTTTGTCGATTCTAAGACTGAGCAGGAGCTCGTTACCTCGGCACTTAACGTCGGCTATGAGGACGCCTCGCAGAGCATCACGCTCGCCCGCGGTACCGAAGAGACGGTCGGCACGAGCACTTCTGAATCCGCATCGTATTCCAAAGGCGGCTCGTGGGGCGCATCGGTGAGCCTCAAGGAGTCGCTGGGCGTGCCCGCAACAGCGAGCGAGGAGATCGAGACTTCGTTTTCGGCCGAAACCACGATGTCCCAGTTGTGGGAGGCGAGCAAGACCGAGGAACAGTCGATCACCACGACGGACAATCAGTCGGTTACCGTCAATATGACGATCCCGGCGCACACGCAGGTCAATAGCAAGCAGACGAGTTCTACCACGACGCTGTCCGAGGACTATGACCAGCCGGTGGGCGTGACGTTCGACGTGATCATCTTTAACATGAACGGCGAGTGCTACGACGACAACGCCGCCGTGCAGGAGTTCCATACCGCCGGTTATGACCAGCGCTCGTTCTACACCACCTTTGGCGATCAGTCGACCGACGCCGTGCAGAACCTGTTCCTGCGCTCAATCGCCCATCGTGGCGACGACGGCTACGATACCACCGCTGGAAACGTCACGAGCTGGTCGCATCGCACCAACAACCATATGGTGCGCGCCATCGATTGGAATTCGGTCCTGGCCGATCGCGAGGTGCCTTCGCGCAACGGCGGCGCCCCGCGCACGTGCAATGTGCTCAACGACATGGCCGCCACCTACCCCATGTCCATTACGGGTTCCAATCTGTCGTTTGAGTCGGTGACGGTCGATACGCAGTTGGGCACGCCGCAGCCCATTAAGCCCATCTCCAAGATTCTCGTGTCGCTGCAGACCGATAAGACCCGAAGGCTTACGGTTGGAGAGGAAGACCCCATCTCTTCCTATCGCGTGCGTGCAAGGGACGAGGACGATGTTGACTATTACGGCTTTGTGAAGTCGTCGGGCGACTGGCGTGTGGTCGATAAAAAGGGCAAGGAATGCAAGTCCGACGTCATCGAGATCCAGACCGACCCGGTCACCCACGAGCAAGTTGTGGTAGGCAAGAAGGCCGGCACCGCCTACGTAAAGTACTTTATCCCCGAGGACACCTATGTGGACGTGAACGGGCATGTCTCGACCAATGACGAGATCGACGCCGCGGCCTACAAATATAAGGTAAGCGACGTGGCGCCCGAGCCGTTTAACGGCAGTATCAAACTCGAGGGCTCGGCACAGGCCGTCGTCGGCGTCGAGGAAAATCTCAACGGCATCGAAGGCCTGACGGCTACGGTCTATGACACGACGGGCAAGGAAGTCGATAGAGTCTGCAGCTGGGAGGCCCAGGAGCTCGAGAGCAAGGGCATTTTGGTCGCGACAGATGGCACGATGACCATCTCGCAACCGGGCACCTTCCATGTTCGCGCCTTTATTGACGGCGTGTATTCCGATTGGGCCGAGGTCATCGCCGCACCCGCACCGGTCGACCCGATGACGACCGTGGTTGAGACACCGGTTTGCGTTACGTCCGTTTCTTCGGGGGATTCTTCGGCAACGACGGATAGCACGACACCTGCCCAGGGAGAGCAGGCGGCTTCCGATGCGAACGCGGCCGAGTCTGCTCCGTCGAGCGACGATGCCGCTGCAGTAACTGACGACACCGCGCCCGCTGCCGCGAAGGATGCCTCGCAGATTCCTACGGGCCTCGTTACCGTTTTGACCGATATCTGCCGCTACGGCATCGATCACGGCCTCATCAGCACATCAAACAAGGAAGAGATGACCAAGCAGGACTTTGACATCTTAGGCATCCTGTACCTGATGGCAGACAGCCAGGACCTGGTGCCCCAAGACGCCGAGGACGCGATGAGTGAATGGGCCCATGACAACTATAATGACGAAGAGCTTGCCACCTGGAAGCAGCATGCGCTTTCGGTGCTGCTCGAATACGGCTATATCGCGCCCGGAACGACCGTGACGACGCCGACGACTGATGCTGCGGACGGCGCATAAGTGCAGAAAGAGTGCGTGTTTTTGTCTTTTTGCGCACGGGCAAAATAGTTCTTGCAGCCAAGGTCGTGGCGTGTATACTCGAATACGTTTGTTCAACTACGTGCCGGCCAAGGTGGTACGGCACCTCTAGAAGAGTAAGGAATTGCACATGGATTACATCCGCGCAATCGAGCGTCAGCAGATCCGCGAGGACATCCCGCAGGTCCGCGTTGCCGACAACGTCAAGGTTCACTACCGCATTAAGGAAGGCGACCGCGAGCGCATCCAGGTTTTCCAGGGTGACGTCATCCGCATGGCCGGCGCCGGTGCCCGTGAGACCTTCACCGTCCGCAAGATTTCCTTCGGTGTCGGTGTTGAGCGTACCTTCCCGCTTCACAGCCCCAAGATCGCCAAGCTCGAGGTCGTCCGTCATGGTCGCGTCCGTCGCGCCAAGCTGTACTACCTCCGCGACAAGGTGGGCAAGGCTGCTCGCATCCCCGAGAAGCGCTAAGAAGATCGCAGCGTCTGTCCACTCGTTTGGACAAAAGGGTCACCTTCGGGTGGCCCTTCTTTTTATCTGATTTGCATGCAAGGAGGCCCCGATATGGCCAATATGACGAGCTCGGTTTTGGCATCGCAGGTTGCCGGCGAGCTGGCGAGCGCCACGTTTGAGGAGATCCCCGCCCTCGTGGAGCATTATCGTGAGGATCCGCGTCAGCAAGTGATCAAGGCTTGCGAGCGTGCCCTTAAGCGCCATGCCAAGGAGCTTGCCGAGCGCGAGCGCGTCAACGGCATGTACGAGCTGATGCACGAGCTCGGTGGGGATGGCGTGGTCGTGGGTGTCGACGAGGTGGGTCGCGGTTCGGTGGCCGGTCCTTTGACGGTGTGCGCCGTGTGCCTTCCCATGGAGCCGCGCGTCTGGGGCATCAACGATTCCAAAAAGCTCACGCCGGCGCGCCGCGAGCTGCTCTCGGTGAAGATTGCCGAGGTCGCGACGGCGATTGGTTTTTGCCATATCGCGCCTGCGGATATCGATGATATGGGCATGGCCCGCGCCATCCGCGCTGCCGTCGCGGGCGCCGTGGCCGATACGGGACTCGAGCCCGATTGCGTGCTTATGGACGGTAACCCCCTGGGTGCCGTTCCCAACGAGCGCGACGTGGTGAAGGGCGATGCCAAAATCGCCTGTATCGCTGCGGCATCCATCATGGCCAAGGTCACGCGTGACGAGATGATGGTCGAGTATGACGCTGAGTACCCCGAGTATCATTTGGCCGAGTCGAAGGGCTACGCAAGCCCCGAGCACATCGAGGCGATTCGCAAACATGGACTTTGTCCGCTGCATCGTGTGAGCTTTTGCGGAAACTTTCTGCAGACTGAGCGCCTCTTCTAGGTCAATTGTGGAGACAGGGACCTCTGGCGTTTTATAAACCTGCTGGTAGCGGGCCGTGTGCAACGTGATTGTTGCGTACGGTCCGTTTTTTGTCGGCATTTGGTCAGCTATTGGTTTGCTTCCGGTACTTACCCGCATGAAAGGTGCCCTCATCATCGGGGCAATGCAGTGTGCGGGAAAGGAGACCCCATGTGTGCCGCAAGCAAAAAGAGCAAGACGCAGCAACTCAAGGAGCGCTGGGAAGATGGCGAGCTCGACTGCGGGGCGATTACGCCCGAGTTTATCAAGGGGCTCAGTCCCCGCGAGCTCGGCATGCTGGGCGAGCTGATCACCATCGATTACTTTCACGAGCGTGGATACACCTTGTTGGAGCAGGGCTATCGTTGCATTGAGGGTGAAGCCGATCTGGTGCTGCTCGATGAGCTCGACGATGTCGTTGTGATGGCCGAGGTCAAGACGAGACGCGTCGCCCTGGATTGCACCACGCGGGTCTTTCCCGAGGAGGCCGTGGACGCCCAAAAGCAGCGTCGGTATCGCCGTATCGCAAGTTGCTATCTCATGGAGCACTATCCGCTCAGGTCGATTCGCTTCGATGCCGTGGGCGTCACCATCCGCGGCGGGCATGTCGCCGAGATCGAGCATCAGTACAATGCGTTCGATTGGCAGGTGTCGTGATGGCGTTCGAGACGTTTGCCGTACACGCGGCCTGCATCCGCGGCGTCGAGGCAATTCCCGTCACCGTCGAGGTCTCGCTTGCCGGTGGCGTTCCGGGCATCCAGATGCTCGGCATTCCGAGTATGGAGGTGATGGAGTCGCGCGGGCGTATCCGGTGCGCCATGCGCTCGGCCGGCTTCGAGATTCCTCGGTCTGGCATTACCGTCAACCTGGCACCTGGCGATATCCGCAAAACTGGCAGCGGTTTTGACCTGCCGATTGCCATCGCGGTTCTGGCGGCCGATGGGCAGATTCCCCGTGACAACCTCGATCGCTGCCTTATCGCAGGTGAGCTTGGTCTGGACGGCACGGTGTTGCCCGTCAAGGGCGAGGTGGCGTTTCAGCTGTTGGCGCGCGATATGGGGCTTTCGTTTATCGCTGGTAGGTCCGATCAGCATGTGCCGCTTGCAGGCGTTGACTGCGGCTTTATCGACCACCTATCTCAGCTTGCCCATGGCATGGGGGATGCCGCACGGCATTATCTGGATTCCGAGGGTGTAGAGGCCACTTTTGAGCCCGAGCTCGATTATGCCGACGTGCTGGGGCAGGAGGTCGCCAAACGTGGCATGGCGCTTGCGGCCGCCGGTGAGCTCGGCCTGCTCATGATCGGCTCGCCCGGTTCGGGCAAGACCATGCTTGCGCGGCGCATGACGGGCATTTTGCCCGAGCTTTCTCTCGAGGATCAGCAAGAGGCGCTGTGCATCCATTCGGTTTTGGGTGAGAACATCGATGCCCTGCTTGCGGGGCATCGCCCCTTCCGCAGCCCACATCACAGTATTTCAACCGCGGGACTCATCGGCGGCGGACGTCCGGTGCATCCGGGCGAAATTAGCCTAGCTCATGGCGGCGTGCTCTTTTTGGACGAGCTCGCCGAGTTTCCCACTGGCGTGCTGCAGACGCTGCGTCAGCCCATCGAGCGCGGCTACGTCAGGATCGTTCGCGTTGACGGGGCTTTTACGTTCCCGTCGCGCTTTCAGCTGCTGGCCGCGAGCAATCCCTGCCCCTGCGGGTATTTGGGCGATCGCGAAGTGCCGTGTCGCTGCTCGGCGGCGATGGTCGAGCGTTACCGGGGCAAGCTGCGCGGTCCTTTGGCTGATCGTATCGACATGATGATCGATGTGACCCGCCCCGATCCCCAGGTAATCATTGAGGGCGCGGAGGGTATGTCATCGGCCGAGCTGCGCGATTACGTCGTGCGTGGGCGCGCCTTTCGCGCCTGGCGTGAATCCCGTATGGACGATGCGGACACCGAGGCCGAGGAAGATGAGTCGCGGTCCATTGACGGCGTCGTTTCGACCTTTGGGCTCGATGAGGCTGCCGAGAAATGCGTGCTTGGCCTGTCGAAGCGCACACATCTTACGGGTCGCGGCATCGTGCGCCTGGTACGCATCGCGCGCACGATCGCCGATGTTGCCGAAAGCGAACGGGTGATGCAGGACCACGTGCTCGAGGCGGCGATGTACCAGGGAAGGAGGGACCAATAATGGGCGAGGGGACCTTCGAGCTGCATCCAGGTGATGCATTGTATCCCGAGACCGTTTTGGAGCTTTCTGATGTACCCCAGACGCTCTATGTGCGCGGCAACCCCGAGGTGCTTTCGACGCCCGCGCTCTCCATCATCGGCGCGCGCAAGGCATCGCCGTACGGTCTCGCCGTGGCAGAGCTTGCGGCAAAGGTTGCGGTTGAGGCGGGAGTGACGGTGGTTTCGGGCGGTGCGGTCGGCTGCGACCAGGCGTCGGGTTGGGCTGCGGTCAACGCCGGGGGCAAACACGTCGTGGTACTGGGGACCGGCGCCGATGTTGTCTATCCGCGGTCGAGTGCCGGCCTCATCACGCGCACACTCGATACGGGCGGCGCGGTCGTTTCGATTTCGCCGTGGGGTATGGGACCGCGTAAGTTCGCCTTTCCGCGGCGCAATCGTGTAATCGCCGCCTTGTCGCAGGCACTCTTTGTTTCCGAGGCGGGCATGCCCTCGGGTACGTTCTCCACGGCGGAGGCCGCTATGGACTTGGGACGAGAGCTCCTTGCCGTGCCGGGGTCTATCCTTTCGCCCGAGTCGCGCGGGACCAACTATCTCATCGCTAACGGAGCCTGCTGCATCATCGACGAGGAATCAATCGAGATGGCCATCTCGCGCATTTACGGCACGCTGCGCTACTCGCGTCCTAATGCACCTGGCATCGCCGATTTGGACCCCACGCAGAAGGCCGTGATGCATGCGCTTATCGCCTCACCGCTCAAGGTCGACGACATTGCCGCGCTCGTCTCGCTTGATGCTGTCGGCGTGCTCAAGCTCTTGGGCTCGCTCGAGCTCGAGGGTCTTATCGAGCGCATGATGGATGGAAGGTATGCGCCCTCAAAGTTTGCGCTTCACGCCCAGACGCCCTTCGGTCACAATGGAAAGCGTGTCAATTAGAAAGGTGTTTGCAGATGCAGTTCGATCAGGTGACGGTTATCGGTGGCGGTCTGGCGGGTTCGGAATGTGCGATCCAGCTGGCGGATCGCGGGTTTGCCGTAAAGCTGTGCGAGATGCGCCCCCAGGTGAGCTCTCCGGCCCACCATACCGATCACCTGGCCGAGCTCGTCTGCTCAAATTCGTTTAAGTCAACCCGTCCGGACTCTGCTGCGGGCTTGTTAAAGGCCGAGCTCGAGCGCATGGGTTCGGTGCTGCTCGATTGCGCCCATCGTGCGGCCGTTCCCGCCGGCGGTGCCCTGGCGGTCGACCGCGTCAAGTTTTCCGAGCTTGTCGAGGCCGAGGTTGCCGCCCGGCCCAATATCGAGGTCGTGCACGGCGAGGTCACGCAGATTCCCGAGGGCCACGTGATCATTGCCGCGGGCCCGCTGTGTTCACCGGCATTGAGCGAAGAGGTCATGAAGCTCGTCGGTGGCGACGCCTTGGCGTTCTTTGACGCTGCCGCGCCAATCGTCGATGCCTCTACGCTCGATATGGACGTGCTGTTCTCGCAGTCGCGCTACGAGGAGCAGGGGAGCGGCGACTATCTCAACGCTCCACTCAACAAGGATGAGTACGAGGCCTTTATCGAGGCACTTACCTCCGCCGACCGCGTGGTGCTCAAGGACTTTGAGGGCGGTGACCTCTTCCAGGCCTGTCAGCCCGCCGAGGAGGTTGCCCGTACCGGCAAGGATGCTATCCGCTTTGGCGCCATGAAGCCCGTCGGCCTCACCGATCCGCGAACCGGACGTCGCCCCTGGGCGGCGATTCAGCTGCGTGCCGAGAACAAGGAAAAGACCGCCTATAACCTGGTGGGCTTCCAGACAAATCTGACTTTTGGCGAGCAGAAGCGTGTCTTCCACATGGTTCCCGGTCTGGAGAATGCCGAGTTCTTCCGTTATGGCGTCATGCACCGCAATACCTTTGTCGATGCGCCGCACGTTCTTGACGGCACCTTTGCCGTGCCTGGCACGGGTGTGCGCCTCGCCGGTCAGATCACCGGCACCGAGGGGTACATGGAAGCGGTGGCGACCGGTCTGCTTGCCGCGCTTAACACCTATGCCGAGGCTATCGGTGCGGCTTCTGTGGAGCTTCCTCGCGTGGGCGCCCTGGGCGCGCTCGTTGGCTATGCGACCGATCCGGCAACCGTTGGCTACCAGCCCATGCATGTCAATTTTGGCCTGGTGCCGCCGCTCGAGGACGGCAAGCGCCGCAGTAAGCGCGACCGCTATCAGGCTTATGCGGATCGCGCCCTCGATGCCCTCGATGCCTACTTGGCCACGCGTTCCGACTTGTTTGGAGGCGACCGGTCATAGCCTTTGACCTGTACGATACCGTCGACTCGTTTATCGCCTACATCGCACGTGTCGAGGGGCTCTCTCCCAATACGGTGACCGCCTATGGATCGCGGTTGGAGCGCTTTGCTGCCTGGTGCGAGCGTACAGGTGTCGATGCGCGTATGGCCGATGTGCGTACCGTCCGCGCATATTTGGCCGAGTTTTCGCGCGAGCAGGTGGCGCCTCGCACCATTGCCGCGCATTTGTCGGCTATTCGGTCGCTCTATCGTTGGATGGCTGCCGAGGGGATTGTCGAGGGCGATGCGGTCTCGGCGATCGCGTCGCCCAAGCTGCCGCGCGACCTGCCCGGTGTGCTGACGACCCAACAGGTCGAGGCGCTGCTCAAGACGCCTGATACTTCGACGCCCGTGGGACTGCGCGATGCGGCGATGCTCGAGCTGCTCTATGCCTCGGGTGCCCGCATCTCGGAGCTTTCGGCGCTCAATGTGGGATCCATCTCATGGTCCGAGCGTACACTGCGGTTATGGGGCAAGGGGAGCAAGGAGCGTATCGTTCCTCTGTATCGACGCGCACTCGAGGCGACGCGCACCTATGTCGAGGAGGGGAGACCGGCGCTGCTCACGCAGGCAAAGCGTCGTGATGCCGCAAACGGTCCCCATCCGCTGTATATTTCTGCGCGTGGCAATCGCATGAGTGCCGCTATGCTCAGACGACGGTTCCATATGCTGGCGAATCTCGCCGGCATCCCTGCCGACATCGCGCCGCATGCGATGCGCCACACCTTTGCGACCGATCTGCTCGAGGGCGGCGCGGACCTGCGTTCGGTTCAAGAGCTGCTGGGACATGCGAGTCTGTCCACGACGCAAATCTATACGCATCTTACGCCCGATCGGCTTAAGCGCGCCGTTGCTCAAGCTCATCCCCGTGGCGAATAACCTTTCGCGGCCGGGGACGTCGATGCACATTCAGGTGTGTGGTTTTGATTGCGGGTTGGCAGGAAGAGGCAATCCTGCTATCATTCATCGGGTTGCTTCACGGCAACAGGTTTTTATCACGCACGCGCGGCTACTTCATACCGTGGTGCCCGGGCTTTGGTAGCACATGTCCGGGTTGGTTTTGGAGGATGACCCCGCGCGGAGGCAAACCACAGGAGGTTTAACATGGCTACCAAGATTAATATCCGCACCCTGCTCGAGGCCGGCTGCCACTTCGGTCACCAGACCCGTCGCTGGAACCCCAAGATGAAGCCGTTCATCTTCGGTGAGCGCAACGGCATCTACATCCTCGACCTCAAGCAGACCATTCTCGACGCCGACCAGGCCTACACCTTCGTCAAGAACGTCGCCAAGGGTGGCAACGTGCTGTTCGTCGGCACCAAGAAGCAGGCTCAGGAGGCCGTCAAGAACGCCGCTGAGCGCGCCAACATGCCTTACATCAACCAGCGTTGGCTCGGCGGCATGCTGACCAACTTCGTCACCATCCGTTCCCGCATCAACCGCATGGAGGAGCTCGAGGCCATGGTCGAGGACGGCCGCATGGCAGTGCTCCCCAAGAAGGAGCAGGCAGTGCTCGGCAAGGAGCTCACCAAGCTCCAGACCAACCTCAGTGGCGCCCGCGACATGAAGGGTCTGCCCCAGGCTCTCTTCGTCATCGACACCAAGCGCGAGGAGAACGCCATCAAGGAGGCTCAGCGCCTGAACATCCCCGTCGTCGCCCTGATCGACACCAACTCCGATCCCGACGAGGTCGAGTACGGCATCCCCTGCAACGATGACGCTATCTCCGCTGTCACCCTTATGTGCGAGCTCATGGCTGACGCCTGCCTCGCTGGCTCCGGCAAGGAGCAGGTCTCCGAGGCCGAGATGGCCGCTGAGGCCAAGGCCGAGTAAATCAGTCTTAGTTAATTCTTTTTCATCTCTTTGAAAGGAACCACAATGGCCCAGATTACCGCCGCTATGGTCAAGCAGCTCCGCGAGATGACCGACTCCCCGATGATGGAGTGCAAGAAGGCTCTCGTCGAGGCTGACGGCGACATGGACGCCGCTGTCGACGTTCTGCGCAAGAACGGCCTCGCCAAGGCTGCCAAGAAGGCTGGCCGTGAGACCAACGAGGGCGCTGTCGCCGCGTTCGTCTCCGAGGACGGCAAGACCGGCGCTCTGCTCGAGCTCTCCTGCGAGACCGACTTCGTCGGCTCCAACGCTAAGTTCACCGGCTTTGCTTCCAAGGTCGCTGAGGTTGTCGCTACCACCGAGCCTGCTGACGTCGACGCTCTTCTCGAGAAGCCGATGGGCGAGGAGACCGTTTCCTCCGAGCTCACCGAGATGATTCACATCATGGGCGAGAACATGAAGATTTCCCGTTTCGCCGCCCGCAAGGCCGAGAACGGCGCTCTCGCTTCTTACATCCACATGGGTGGTAAAATCGGCGTTCTCGTCGAGTTTGCTTTCGAGAAGGCCGAGACCGCTCAGGCTGAGTCCTTCAAGACCTTTGCTCATGACGTTGCCCTTCAGGTTGCCGCCGTCGCCCCGATTTGCGCTACCCGCGATCAGGTTCCGGCCGAGACCGTCGAGCACGAGAAGCAAATCTACATGGCTCAGGCTGCCGAGTCCGGCAAGCCCGAGGCTATCCAGGAGAAGATGGCTGTTGGCCGTCTGGAGAAGTTCTACAAGCAGTCCGTGCTCACCGAGCAGGAGTTCATCAAGGACAGCTCCCTCACCATCAAGAAGTACGCTGAGCAGGTCTCCAAGGAGCTCGGCGACACCATTACCGTCGTTGCCTTTGACCGTCTGGTCCGTGGCGAGTAAATAGGCTCTTGTAGCTGGTAATGAGCAGGCTGTGGGTTTTACTCACAGCCTGCTTTTTCATGGCTCCCCGTTAAGCCTTTGATATTATGTTATGAGTCTAATTAAAGGAGGATCGCTTTGTCCGACATCCGATATAAACGCGTGCTTCTGAAGCTCTCCGGTGAAGCGCTGATGGGCGATGGCAACTACGGCATCGACCCCAAGGTTACCGATCATCTTGCCAAGCAGGTCAAGGAGCTGCTCGCCGTTGGTCATGAGGTCGGCGTCGTTGTCGGCGGCGGCAATATTTTCCGCGGCATGGCCGGCGCCGCCGGTGGTATGGACCGCGCCCAGGCCGATTACATGGGCATGCTCGCTACCGTTATGAACGCGCTTGCCCTGCAGGATGCCTTCGAGCACAACGATGTTCCCTGCCGCGTGATGAGCGCTATCCAGATGAACGAGATCTGCGAGCCCTATATTCGCCGTCGAGCTATCAACCACCTGTCCAAGGGCAACGTCGTTATCTTTGCCGCCGGATCGGGTAATCCGTACTTTACGACTGACACCGCCGCGGCGCTTCGCGCCTGTGAGATCGGTGCCGAGATTCTGATTAAAGCCACCAAGGTTGATGGCATCTACGACAAGGATCCCGTCAAGTGCGTCGACGCCGTCCGCTTTGACAAGATCACCTATCACGAGGTGCTCGTTCGCGGCCTGCAGGTTATGGATTCCACGGCTACGGCTCTTTGCCAGGACAACCGTATGCCCATTTTGGTCCTCAACATCGATGGCGAGGACACCGTCAAGCGCGCGCTCGCGGGTGAGCCCGTCGGCACGCTCGTCTATCAGGAGGATTAAGCATGGCAGAGAACATCACCGCCCATATGGACAAGTCACTCGAGTCCCTCAAGCATAACTTCTCCAAGGTCCGCACGGGCCGCGCTAACGCCAACATCCTGTCCGACATCACGGTCGACTACTACGGTGTTCCCACGCCCGTCACACAGGTTGCCGCCGTCAAGACCCCCGAGGCCCACATGCTGCTTATCGAGCCGTGGGATAAGGCGCTCATCAATGCCATCGTCAAGGCCATCAGTGCCTCCGACCTGGGCATTACCCCCAACTCCGATGGTACTGTCGTGCGTCTGCCGTTCCCGGCTCCCACCGAGGAGCGTCGTCGCGAGCTCGTTAAGGAGTGCCGCGAGTACGCCGAGCAGGCCAAGGTCTCCATCCGCAACATCCGCCGCGACTTTAACAATAAGCTCGAGCGCGACGAGGAGCTCACCGAGGACGATGTCCGTCGCGAGCAGGCCAAGGTCCAGAAGCATACTGACGAGTATGTTGCCAAGGTCGAGGAGCTTCTGAAGGAAAAAGAAGCCGAGGTCATGGAGATCTAAGGTGCAATACGACGAGCATAAACTGGTCGAGTACTTTGCCGACGCCCCTGCGGGCGTCGGTTTTTCCGACCTTGACCTCAATAACATCCCGCACCATATTTCGTGCATCATGGATGGCAACGGCCGTTGGGCCACGGCGCGCGGTCTTGCCCGCACCGAAGGCCACAAGGCCGGTATCGTCTCGCTGCGCGAGATCATTACCGCCTGCGTGCGCCTGGGCGTCGACGTGCTTTCGGCCTATGCGTTTTCGACCGAAAACTGGAATCGCCCGCAGCACGAAGTCAACGTTCTGATGCACCTGTTTGCCAAGACGTTTATCGATGAGCTGCCGCTGCTTAAGCGCGAGAACGTTCGCGTTGTCTTTTTGGGCGATATTTCCGCGCTGCCCAAGAAGACCCGCGACGTCTTTGAGCGCGGCCTTGCCGAGTGCGCCGACCATACCGGTATGACGCTGGCGCTGGCCGTTAACTACGGTGCCCGTGCTGAGATCACCCGCGCTGTCCGCCAGATCGCGATCGATGTGGCTGCCGGCAAGATTGATCCCGCCACGGTTGACGACAATATGGTGGCGTCGCACCTGTACACCGCCGGTCTTCCCGATCCGGAGCTTGTGATTCGCACCTCTGGCGAGTTGCGTCTTTCGAACTATCTGCTGTGGCAGGTTGCTTATTCCGAGTTCTATGTTACCGATACCTATTGGCCCGACTTTGATCGCTGGGGCCTTGTCGACGCCATTTTGGCCTTCCAGGGTCGCGACCGTAGGTTTGGTGGACTGAGTAAGACCGAGGAGGCTTAATCGTGGCCGAACGTCCCAAGGCATCCGCTCCCAAGGTTCCTACTTCCGCGACGCCCGCGCGTAAGGCCGCCACTGCAGGAGCGCCTGCAGCGAAGAGCAGCTCCGGTTCGTGGCTGGCGGGCTTTATCACCCGTGCCGCCGCCGGTATCGTCTATGCCGTTGTCTTTATCCTGTGCCTGGTTTTGGGTATTGTGCCCACGGCCATCTTCGTGTCCGTCATGAGCGGTCTGTGCTGCTACGAGTTCTTCCGCATGACGAGGCTCGACGGCAAGGTTGCCAACGAGCGCCTTGGAATCGCTGCCGCCGTGCTCTTTCCGCTCTCGGCTCTGGGCGATTCGCTGCTGTTGAACGCTCTGCTGTTCGCTTTGATGCTTGCGGTTGGTATCTGGTATGTCTGGTCTCCGCGCACTCGCATCTCTGACGTTGCCGTGACGCTCATGGGCCCTATCTACACTGGCTTTATGCTGTCGGCTATCGTGCTGCTGCGCGATGCCGTGCCCGGTTTTGCCGGCGCCCTGCTTTCGGTGGGCGTTTGTGCGTCCCTTTGGGTCTCCGACTCGTTTGCCTATATCGTGGGCAGCCGCATTGGCAAGCATAAGATGGTTCCCAAGATCTCTCCCAAAAAGAGCTGGGAGGGCTTTGCCGGCGGCATTTTGGGCTCTGTCTTGATCTGGCTCATCCTGTGGGCAACGCACTTCTATAAGCTGAGCCTGCCCTATGCACTGCTGTGCGGCGTGGTCGTCTCCATCCTGGGCGTTATCGGCGACCTCATCGAGTCGCGTATCAAGCGCGGTGTGGGCGTCAAAGATTCCGGCAATCTCATCCCGGGCCATGGCGGCATGCTCGACCGCAGCGATTCGCTCATCTTTGGCTGCATTACTGCGCAGCTGCTGCTGATGATCGGAGGCGTGCTGTAATGGCTTATCAGACCACCTACGGTCCCGATGGGCGTCTTCGTGTTGCCATTCTGGGCTGTACGGGTTCTATCGGCACTCAGGCGCTCGACGTGTGCCGTCAGCATCCCGATCGCCTGCAGGTGACGGCGTTGTCCGTTAACTCCAGCACCCCCGAGCTCGTTGCCGCTGCCCGTGAGTTCTCGGTTCCGGCGGTTGCCGTGGCGGACGCCTCCCATGGCGCCGACGCTGTGTTGCAGGAACTGCCCGAGGGCACGGAGCTCGGCGTTGGCGCGCAGGCCGTGTGCGAGCTTGCACGCCGCGATGATGTCGATTGCGTGCTCGTGGCCATCGTGGGCGCTGCCGGTCTCGAGGCGAGCCATGCTGCCCTGACCTCGAACAAACGTCTTGCCCTGGCCAATAAGGAGTCGCTCGTTGTCGGTGGCGATCTGCTTATGCCGTTGGCGCAGCCGGGTCAGCTTATCCCGGTCGACTCCGAGCATTCTGCCATCTACCAGTGCTATCTGGGCGAGAATCCGCGCGAGGCTCACTGCATTTGGCTTACCTGCTCGGGCGGCCCGTTCTTTGGCCGCACGCGTGACGAGCTCGATCGCGTGACGCGCGCCGATGCCCTGGCGCATCCTACGTGGGCTATGGGTGCCAAGATCACGATTGACTCCGCCACCCTCATGAACAAAGGTCTGGAGCGTATCGAGGCCATGCATCTGTTTGGCTGCGATCTCGATTTCATTAACGTGGTCGTGCAGCGCCAGTCTAAGATTCACTCCATGGTCGAGTTTGCCGACGGCTCTGTGATGGCGCATCTCGGTGCCTCCGACATGCGCATTCCCATCCAGTTTGCCTTCTCCTATCCCGAGCGTTGGGATACGCCGGCTCCGCGTATCGATTTCCGCGAGTTGGGGCAGCTTACCTTTGACGCGGCCGATATGGATACCTTCCGCTGCCTTGCGCTGGCCCAACGTGCCGGCAAGACGGGCGGCACCATGCCGTGCGTGCTCAATGCCGCCAACGAGGTCGCCGTCGATGCCTTCCTGCATGATGGCTGCAGCTTTACCGATATCGATCGCATTGTGGAATCCTGCATGGATGCTCACGATGCGCAGACGGTCGATTCGTTTGAACAGCTTCGCGACATCGATGGCTGGGCGCGTGAAAAGGCCGC
Source organism: uncultured Collinsella sp. (assembly GCA_900551815.1). Lineage (GTDB taxonomy): Bacteria > Actinomycetota > Coriobacteriia > Coriobacteriales > Coriobacteriaceae > Collinsella. The sequence goes on along the minus strand of URXE01000043.1, from coordinate 1,056 downwards.
GCAGGTGCTCGCCACAGCCCGTTCTTAACCCATAAGGATTGCTTTTTCGTTTTATGGATACTGTTCTGAGCGTTCTCTCATCGGTCTTTTGGGGCCTGCTGATGCTTTCCGTCCTCATGTTTTTGCACGAGGGCGGCCACTTTTTGGCGGCGCGTGCCTGCGGCGTCCGGGTGACTGAGTTCTTTTTGGGTCTGCCGTGTCGCTTTGATATCCACCACACGTCTTGTCGTATCGGCACCAAGTTTGGCGTGACCCCACTGTTGCTGGGTGGGTATGCTGCCATCTGTGGCATGGATCCGACCGATGTCTCGTGTGCCGATCGCGTGCTTGCTGCCGTCTATCGCCACGGCCGTGTGACGGTGGCCGATCTTGCCGTCGAACTCGAGCTGTCCGAGGAGGATGTGCTCGAGGCTTGTGCTTTGCTGTTGGGCTGGGGCTCCATCGCTCCCTGGTATGAAGAAGGAGAAAAACCTTCGCCCAGTTACTATCCCACCAAGTACCAGACCCTGCCGCGTGATGCGGCGGGTTATACCACCTTTGATGGCCGTCGGTTCGATCGCGGGCACGCGACTGCCGAGGGCGATGTATGGGAACTGCCGTGCGGCGAGTCCGAATTCCTTGCACGCGAGCGCTCGCACACCTATTTGGGCCAGGGCTTTGTTAAGCGTGCCTTTATGCTGCTTGCGGGCATTATCGTCAATATCCTGACGGGCTTTTTGCTCCTTATGAGCATCTATTCCATCGCGGGTGTCACCGTGCCGGTGGATACCAATGTGATCGGCCAGGTTGACGAAGGCTCGATTGCCGCCGCGGCGGGAATCGAGGGCGGCGACGCAATCCTTTCGGTCGACGGAGTATCGTGCTCTACTTGGATGGACGTATACGATGCCATCGGCAAGGCTGCCGGTAAGGACGATATCGCCATTGAGTACGAGCGTGACGGTAAACAGCATACGACCACGGTTGCGCTCAAAGAGGACGAGCGCCTCGGTGTGTATGCTTCTACGCAGGTGGTCCGTTTAGACCCCATCACGTCGGCTCGCCTGTCGTTCTCCT
>URXE01000042.1 GCA_900551815.1 uncultured Collinsella sp. | reverse complement strand
TGCGAACCTCCAGTCCGGACCGCCCCGCGGTCCAACTTTCTGTCCGCACCCCCTTTTGCCAGCAAAAACAGTCCCTATTTCACCGCAACTTAGAAGTGGGGCCGGGCGCGCATTTGCATTTGCGCGCCCGGCCCCGCCGTGTCTATATGTCTCGGATATGTGCTCGGTTACTTGTCGGCAGCGGTCTTTTTGGTAGTCGACTTCTTGGCCGTCGTCTTTTTTGCCGCCGTGGCCTTCTTTGCCGCCGTCGTCTTTTTAGCCGTGCTCGCCTTGGTTGTGGTCTTGCGGCCGCGGGCGGGCTTCTTCTCCTTGGTCGGGCAGTCCATGTTCACGCAGATGCGCCACGGGCCGCGCGCCGTGTTGACCACCACGATGGGGGCGCCGCACTCGGGGCAGGTCTCGCCCGTCGCCTCGAGCTTGCCGCGCGCCGGCAGCGGATAGCTCACGCCGCAGTCATCGTAGTTGGTGCAGCGGATAAAGCGCTTGCCACTCTTTTCGCTCTTGTGCGCGATCAGGTCGCCATGGCGTCCGGCCTCGGCACACACCTTGCACTCGCCCACCTTAAGGTCGGGCTCGTAGTTGGTGGGGCATGTGGGGTTCACGCAAATCTCGAAGGCCTTCTGGCGGAACGGCTGACACTTAATGCGCGGCGCACCGCACTCGGGACACACGGCGGCCTCGCCCTCGAGCGGGCTTACCTTGACGCCGCTCGGCACCGGATAGGTCACATCACAGTCGGGCCAGCCCATGCAGCCGATAAAGCTGCCGCGGGTCTTGGCGCTCGTCTTCATAACCAGGTCCTTGCCGCACTTGGGGCAGGCGCCCACGCGCGCATCGGCCGTGACGGCGTCGCTGATGGCGTCGCCCAGCTCCTGCGTATGCTTGAGCAGCTCGTCGAGCACGCCGGCCAGCAGCGCGCGCGAGTGCGTCACGACATGCTCTTCGGTATCCTCGCCGCGCTCCACGCGGGTCATGTCGCCGTCGAGCTCACTGGTCATATCGGGGCTCGTGATGCGCGGGGCAAACTGCGACAGTGCATCGATAATGGCGATGCCCAGCTGGCTCGGCTCAACGGGATCGTTTTTGAGATAGCGCACGGCATACAGGCGCTCGATGATGCTCGCGCGCGTGGACTTGGTGCCCAGGCCGCGCTTTTCCATCTCCTGCACGAGCTTGCCCTGGCTGTAGCGCGCGGGCGGCTCGGTCTGCTTTGCCTCGAGCTTAATGTCGAATACGTCGACCGTGTCGCCCTGCTCCAGCGGCGGCATCTGCTCATCGCGCTTAAGTCCATACGGATACGCCTCGCGGAAGCCCGGAGTCACGAGCACATCGCCCGAAGCCACGAACGGCTCGCCGTTGACGTCGAGCTCGAGCTTGGTGTTCTCGATGGTCGCAGGACCCATAAGCGTCGCCAGGAAGCGGCGGGCGATAAGATCGTAGAGCTTGCGTTGGCCGCCATCAAGCGTGGACGGATCGCCCTCGCCCGTGGGGTAGATAGGCGGGTGGTCGGTGGTCTCGACTTTGCCGCGCGTGGGCTTCATGGGGCCGGCGAGCACCTTTTTGCACACGGGCGCCAGCGCCGGGTTGATCTTTGCAAGGTCACTCACCACAGCGCCCAAATCGAGCGTCGCGGGGTACACGGTGTTGTCGACACGCGGGTAGCTGATGAGACCGGCCATGTAGAGGGACTCGGCGATGCGCATGGTACGCGCAGGCGAGATGCCCTCGGCCGCGGCGGCAGCCTGCAGCGAGGTCGTCGCAAACGGCGTGGGCGGCTGCTGCTTGCGGGAGCGCTTGGTCACTGCGGCGACGGTTGCCGTCGTAGCGCCGTCAACATGGCCGTACGCCGTCTCAGCAGCATCCTTGTCGGTAAAGCGTGCCGTCTTGTGCGCAATCTTAAAGCGATCGTCCTCGGCAGCGCCCTGCGCGGCACCCATGCCGCGAATCTGCCAATAGTCCTCGGGCACAAACGCCATGCGCTCACGCTCGCGCTCGACCACCAGGGCAAGCGTCGGCGTCTGCACGCGGCCGGCGGAACGCACGTTGCCAAAGCCGCCAAACTTGGCGAGCGTCAGGTAGCGCGTGAGCACCGCACCCCAAATGAGGTCGATGTGCTGACGGCTCTCGCCGGCGTCGGCCAGATTCTGGTCGAGCGTGACGAGATTATCGAAGGCGTGCGTGATCTCGGCCTTGGTAAACGAAGAGTACTGGGCGCGGGCAACCGGCAAGTCCGGCGCAACCTCACGCACCTTGTTGAGAGCGTCCGAGCCGATCAGCTCGCCCTCGCGGTCGAAGTCCGTGGCGATGATGACGCTGTCGGACTTCTTAGCCAGGTTCTTGAGCGAGCGAATGAGTTCCTTCTCGGCCGGCAGCTTAATGACGGGCGCCCAGGTGAGGTAAGGCAGGCTCTCGAGCTTCCAGCCCTTGATGGAGATGCCGTCGGCAAGGAACGGCTTACGCTTGGTGTCGTAAGGCGGACGAGCCAGGCCATCGGGCATGTCGGCCGGCAGCATCTCGCCGTCCTCAGTAACCGAATACCAGCCCAGCTTTTTATCGAACAGCACGCTGTCGCAAAAATCGGGCGCAAGGATGTGACCGGCCAGGCCGATGGTCACGCACTCCTCGCCCTTCCACTCAAAACGGTAGATGGCGGTGTTGTACACCTTATCCTTTTTGGGTTTACCCGTGGACAGACGCTCGGCGATCTGACGCGCGGCGTCGTTTTTCTCGGCGATGATGAGCTTCAAAAGAGGCTCCTATCTCGTGTCTCTGCGGCTACGCCCGCCCGTATGGCGGCCGATTTACGCCCTTGCTTGCTCGATCTGCCCGATGAGCCAATCGCACCAGGCATCCATGCCCTCGCCCTTGCGCGCGCTCACGGCAAACCGCGGCGCCTGCGGATTGAGGTCATCGAGTGTCTTAGTATACCTATCCATGTCAAAATCGAAAGCCGGGGCCACGTCGACCTTATTGAGCAGCTGCGCGCCGGCGTGCTGGAAGATGCCCGGGTACTTGATGGGCTTGTCGTCGCCCTCGGGCACCGAGAGAATCATGATGGACAGGTTCTCACCCAGGTCAAAGTCGACCGGGCAGACCAAGTTGCCCACGTTTTCGATAAAGATGACGTCGATGTTCTCCAAACCGACGGCCTGGTCGAACGCGTCAACGGCCTCCATGATCATGTTGCCCTCGAGGTGGCACAGGCCACCCGTGTTGATCTGGATGGCGGGCATGCCGGCTTCCTTCATGGTGATGGCGTCGACATCCGAGGCAATATCGCCCTCGATGACGGCACAGCGCAGGCCAGCCTTGTCGCGCAGGCGCTCGTTGGTGCCCAGGATCGTGGTGGTCTTGCCCGAACCGGGGCTCGACAGCACATTGATCACATAGGTGTTTGTCTCTTTAAATCGCTGTCGCAGCTGATCTGCCAGGCGCTCGTTGCGCGACAGAATCGGCGACGCGATATCAATCGTTTTCTCAGCCATACTCAGCGCTCCTTACTTTTGCCCCTTTATACCCCGTCCCCAGGTGGCTGATGGGCTAATCGTCGGGGGTTTCGATTTCGATACTTGCGATGTCGAGTTCGCGGCCGTGCAGCAGGCGCACGTTGGCACCACCACACTGGGGACAGCGGCAATGGAAACGGTCGTGTTCAAAGACCTCACCGCAGTCCAGACACTCGCTTTGTGGATGGACTTCCTCTACGGCAAGCTCGCAGCCGCGCGTGAGCGGGTCCTCGTCGCGAAACGTCTCCCAGGCAAAGTCGAGCGCCTCGCGCACGACCTCGGTCATATCCCCGATACGCAGCGTTACCAAAACGGCGCGCGAGGCCCCCGCCCCACGCGCCGCGCGAATCACTGTATCGAGTATGCCGTTGACAATGCCAACCTCGTGCATACCGATTTACTCCTCGTCGTCCTCATCGTCCGAGAACAGGTCCAGACGGCTCACAAACAAGCCCTCCTTGCCCTCGCGCGCGGTAATGACCACGCGGGCAATGGCGAGCGAAATCTCGTAGAGCGAGAGCAGGGCACCATACATGAGGCCCAGCGTAACGGGCGAGCCGTCGGGCGTAATCACAGCCGAGCCCACAAGCAGGCCCACGTACACGTAGCGCCAGGCGCCGCGGAAGGCCGCGTAGGACACGATGTGGAAGACGGACAGGTAGAAGATGATGAGCGGCAGCTCAAACGCCACGCCAAAGCCGATCATAAAGAGCAGCTCCATGTTGACGTAGTTCTCCAGGTCGGGCAGCGCCGTGGCGACGGCCGAGGTCTCGCCGATAAGCCACTCAAAGCCCGCCGGGATGATGATGAAATAGCAGAAGATGGCGCCCAGGAAGAACAGCACCGTCGAGGCGAGCACCGTGGGCACGACCCATTTGCGCTCGTTGGGACGCAGTGCCGGCAGGAAAAATGCCAGAATCTGCCAGATGATCATGGGCGTGCACATGACCACGGCCATCTTGATGGCCAGCGAGAAGCGCAGGCCAAAGCCGCCGAGCGTGGTGGTGATGTAGAACTTACCGTCCGGCACAAAGGAGCGGATGGGGTCTTCCAGGATGTCGAGCACCACGGGCGTGGCGAAATACAGCACGATGGCGGCGGCAAACACCGACACGACCACGATGGTCAGGCGGCGACGGAGCTCGCCCAGGTGATCGAAGAGCGGCATGCGCGCAGGTCCGATAGGCATTACTCATCGCCTCCCTTCGGGGCATCGGCGGTGGCAGCCTCGGCAACGGCCTCGTCCTCGGCCTCGAGCTCGAGCTCGCGAGCGAGCTGGTCGACGACGGCCTTGCGCTTGCGGGGACGACGGGCGTAGAGGTCAGCCGTCGTGGACTCTGCCGGCTCGGGCTCCGGCTCTGCAGCAGGCTCGGGCTCGACGACAAGCTCGGCGGCAGCGGCAGACTCGGCACCCTCGGCCTCGGACTCCTCAGCAGCACCCTCGCCCTCGGCGGCAGCCTCACTCGCGGCCTTCTCGGCAGCAAGACGGGCGCGACGCTCGGCAAAGGTCTCCTTCTTTGCGGGCGCAGCCGTCTCAACGGCATCCTCGTCTGCATCGGAATCGTCATCGACGGCAGCCTTCTTGGGCTTGACCGGGGCCGACGCGGCCTCGCTCACCGGATCGATTATCTCGGACTGAACAACGGCCGTCATCTTTTCCTGCGTCTCGCGGAACTGACGGATGGCACGGCCGATCGTGCGGCCCATCTGTGGGAGCTTATCCGGGCCAAACAGCAAAAAGCCGAAGACCACGATGATCGCGAGCTCACCCTCTCCAATACCAAACACACATACCTCCAAGGCTCGATGTGAGTCGAGCCCGCACCGCGCCATTCGGCCGGAACTCGTCTATTCATTCGGTCAAGTATAGCGCCCGGACGCCAAAACGTCCGAGCGCATCACAAACATATGCCAAACGGCACGCCCTTTTGAGGGCAAAGGTTATGCAGCGGTAATCGAAATCTCCTGGTCGACACCCAACAGCTGAACCACGCGCATCACCGGGGGCTGCACATTGGTGCAGCTAAAGCGCTTGTCGTGGTCGGCCGCGTGGTGCGCGGCGCCCACGAGCACACCAATGCCCGTCGAATCGATGTAGCTCACCTGGGCAAAATCGAGCTCAACGGCCTCAGTGGGCTGCTCGAGCGCCAGGTCGATGGCATTGCGCAGGCTATCGGCGTTAGAGATATCGATCTCGCCGGTTACCTTAATGGTGTAGAGCTCTGGCGTGGGGTTGGTGGAAATACCCAAATCCATGTATACGCTCCTTTACGTATCGAAAGTGCGGATAGTACGGGAAGCCGCGCGTTAGGCGCGCTCGGCACGCGCAAGCTCGGCAGCGACGAGCTTGACGGCCAGCACCAGCACATCGAGCGCAGCCTCTAGGTCCTCGACCGTGGGATAGCTCGGCGCGATGCGGATGTTGGTGTCGCGCGGATCCTTGCCATAGGGCCAGGTGGCACCGGCCGGCGTGAGCTTAACGCCCAGGTCGGCGCAAAGCGCAGCAACCTTCCGGGCCGAGCCCTCGGGACCATCGAAGCTTACAAAGTAGCCGCCGCGGGGATGCGTCCAGGTGGCGCAACCCGTATCGCCCAGGCCCTCGGTGAGCTTGCGCTCAACGGCCTCAAAGCGCGGGCGCAAAAACTCGGCATGCTTTTTCATGTGCTCCTTGACCGCCTCGATGGTGGGAAGGAAGCGCACGTGGCGCAGTTGGTTGAGCTTATCAGCACTGATGAGGCCGGCCTTCAGGCGCTTGGAGAACTCGGCGATGACCGCGGGGCTCGCACCGATAAAGCCGATACCGGCGCCCGGGAAGGTGATCTTGGACGTCGAGGCAAAGGCCACCACGCGGTCCTCGGTGCCCGCCGCGCGGGCAAGATCGAAGATGTTGGCGAGCTCGTCGGTCTCGTCGTACAGGTCGTGCACGCAGTAGGCGTTGTCCCAGAAGATGCGGAAATCGGGCGCGGCCGTGGGCATCTCGACCAGGCGACGCACGGTGTCCTCGCTAAAGGTGATGCCCGTGGGGTTGGAATACTTGGGCACGCACCAGATGCCCTTGATGGAATCGTCGGCGGCAACGAGGCGCTCGATTTCGTCCATATCGGGGCCGTTGTCGGTCATCGCGACGGGAACGTTCTCGATACCCAAGTCGGCGGTAATGCCAAAGTGGCGATCGTAGCCGGGAACCGGGCACAGGAACTTGACCTTCTTGCCGTCGTGCGCTGCCTCGTAAGCCTCCCAGGGCTCGTTGCCGCACGAGCCGCAACGCCAGAACATACCGGCGATATCATGCTCGATCAGCAGGCTCGACGAACCCAGCACGAGCGTCTGCTCGGCGGGGCAACCCAGGAACTCCCCCGCCAACTTGCGTGCCGAGGGAATGCCCTCAAAGCAGCCGTAGTTGGAACAGTCGACGTTGCCGTCGTGCAGATCGGCATCGGCATTGAGGATATCGAGCATGGGTCGAGAGATGTCCACCTGGGAGGGCGACGGCTTGCCGCGGGCCATGTCGAGCGCCAGGCCCTTGGCCTTGACCTCGGCGACCTCGGCCTTGAGCGCCTCGATGGCGGCATCGAGTTCGGTGGTTTCCATCTTCTGGTAGATCGTCTGCATGGGTGCGACCTTTCACGAAGCGGTACGTTGCAATTCTTCTAAGTATAGACCGCCACCGTCACAACGTTATGAAGCCGTGATAGATTAAGTCCATCGCAATAAATTACGAATCGCCGCGCATGCCGGCGTGAAGCGCCCAAGGAGGCACTATGGAGTACGGATCGTTCCAGGCCGAGGAATTCGGCGACCTGCAGCGCCTGGTCGACGGACTGTTTTACGACCGCCACACCATCGACCGCCTGAATCTCATCGTGCAGGCCGAGATCTTGGACCTCGCGCCCGACCTCATGGAGATCGTCAACCTGCTACCGCCCGGCTATTACGACCGCCAGTCACTTTGCGACCAGCTCAACTCCGCCTTGGCCGCCCACGGCTGGGGCGCCATCTACGGCACCGTAGAATAAACCTAGTCATTAAGAACGTCCCGAATGACTAAAACGCCGCCTGTGATGGTGTTCACAGGCGGCGTTTTCAAACTTGTATGTGCTCTTACTCGTCCTTGGGCGCGGGGTGCTTGCAGATCACACTCATGTAGATCATGCCAAGTACGGCCGCGGTGACAGAGCCGGCGAGAATAGCGGCCTTGGCAGCCAGAACCTCAAACTGGGCCGTCGGGAAGGCGAGGCCGCTGATGAGAATCGACATGGTAAAGCCGATACCGCCCAGAATGCCCACGCCGGCAATCATATGCCAGTTGACATTGTGCGGCAGCTCGCAGGCCTTGAGCTTGACCAAGGCGAACGTCATGCCAAAGATACCGATCGGCTTACCCAGCAGCATGCCAAAGTACACGCCGAGCGTCACCGGGTCGGTGAGCAGCGTGCTCATGTCCACGCCCACTAGGCGAACCTGTGCGTTGACGAACGCAAAGATCGGCAGGATCACAAAGTTGACCGGCGTGGAGATCAGGCGCTCCATGCGGATGAGCGGCGGGGTCACGCGGTGCATGACGCGCTCGACTTTGGTGGTCGAGACGGTAAAATCATGCTGGCCCAGGATGTGCGCCTCGTCGTCGTAGCGGTCATCGAGCAGCGGCAAGCACTCGCCCAGCCAATCGGTGAGGCTATCAAGCTTAACACCGCACTTGGCCGGGATGGTGAAGGCCAGGATGACGCCAGCAAGCGTAGCGTGTACGCCGCTCTTGAACATGCAGAACCACAGCAGCAGGCCCAGCACCGAATACGGGGCGAGACGGTAGTGCTGCGTCTTGTTGAGCCACACGAGCGCGCAGGTCACAAGCGCGGCGGCGCCCAACCAAAACGGATTGGGGCTCTGACCGTAGAAGATGGCGATGGCGGCGATGGAAATGAGGTCGTCGGCGATGGCGAGCGTCGAGAAGAACACGCGCACGCCGTTGGGCACGCGATTGCCCAAAAGCGACAGCACGCCCAGCGCAAAGGCAATATCGGTTGCCATGGGAATGGCCCAGCCGTTGTGCGCGCCGGCATGGTTAAAGATCAGATAGATGCAGGCGGGAACGACGACGCCGCCCACGGCCGCCAGCATGGGAAGCATAGCCTGGCGCGGGTTTTTGAGCTCGCCGACCGTCATCTCGTACTTAAGCTCAATGCCCACCAGCAAAAAGAAAATCGCCATGAGGAAGTCGTTGACGAATAGCTCAACGGTGAGACCGGCCGTAAGGTTGCCCAGACCCACATACAGCGGGGTCTCCAAAAAGTGATGGATGGCCTCGTAGGCATCGGTATTGGCGCAAATGACGGCGGCGATGGCGGCGAAGACCATGACGGCGGCAGAAATCGTGCCGTTCTCGGTGATGCGCTCCCAGATGTCGTGGCGTTCAAAGCGCTTGCGCTCGCGAACGTTGAACAGCTGCTCAGTTGCTGCCATGGGCGGCTCCTTTCACGGGATGGCTCCCGTCTTAAAAAAGCACGGCCCGCCCAAGTGGCGGCGCCGCGCTCTAACGTATTACGCTTGCATCTAGCCTACCCTGCACGACAAGCACGCAGGCGTGGCCGAAAAGCGGAACCACAGGTTGAACATTATTTGCTCAACGGCACGGGCACGCCTGTCCAAGAGACGACGCGGCGACGTGCACAAAAAACGACCGGAGCGCGGGGCGTCCGCGATCCGGTCGTGGCGTTTGGTCAACTAAACCTAGCAGGCGGCCATGATGGGGGCAGCGACCTGCTTCTTACGGGAGAGGACGCCCGGCATCCAGACGCCGTCGTGCTCGTCGGCAATGCCCAGGCCCTTCTGAGCGGCCTCGGTCTCGCCCTCGAGCAGGACCTGCGAGCCCTCCTCCATGATGTCGGTGATGCACAGGACGATGCCGTCGGCACCCTTCTCGGCGGCGTAGGCGCGCATGGCCTCGCGAATCTCGTCGATCATGCCGAGCGCGCGGCTCTTGTCGACGGTCTCGTACTGGCCGATGAGCAGCTTCTTGCCGGCGGGCTCGAACATCTTGATGTCGTTGCCGACCATCTCAGCTGCGGTGAAGGAGCCGGACGGACGGGTGAGGAAGACCTCCATGCCAAACTTGACCGGGTCGACGCCCACCTGCTCGCCGAGCTTGGCGGCGACGGCGCGGTCGACATCGGTGGTGGTGGGGCTCTTGAGCATGAGCGTGTCGGTCATCATGGCCGAGAGCAGTAGCTTGGCCTGGACGTCGGAAAGCTCAACGCCGAGCACGCCGGCGAGCTTGGTGACGATGGTGCAGCTGGAGCCCCAGGGCAGGCAGATGTAGTGCAGCGGGCCGGCGGTCTCGAAGTCGCCGATGCGGTGATGATCGACAACGCCAAAGACCGTGGCGTCCTTAAGGCCGGCGACGGACTGGGCAGACTCGTTGTGGTCGGTGAGGACGACGAGCTGACCAGCCTCGACGGACTCGATCACGCGGGGCTCGACGATGCCGGCGTCGGCGAGCAGCTTGGCGGACTCGGCCGGAAGCTGACCAAGGGCGCAGGCCTCGTAGGTGTTGCCGGCATACTCAACCTGGTTGAGCAGCTGGGACAGAACGACGGCGCTCATGATGGCGTCGTTATCGGGGTTCTGGTGACCAAAGACAAGAACGTTTGCCATGGATATCCTCCACTTGATATGTGTACTTGGACGTAGCTATGGTAGCACGCCGATGCCGAGCCTTCGCAGACGGAAGGGCCACGGCATATTTTGGGGCGCAGGCACGGGGGCCAAGGCTGTCCCTTTTGCACCATGTTGGTGCAATGTAACCTGTCCCCCTTGCACCAGCTATTTACCGGCGGCGCGCAGGGCTACGTAGGCGGCACCGATGATGCCGGCGTCGTTTCCGAGCGAAGCGACCTTAATGGGCGTCTCGCGCGAGGCAGAGAGCGCGTAGCGCTGGAAGTACTCGCGAGCCTTGTCGAGGTAAACATCGGCCGAGGCGGAGGCGCCGCCGCCGATAAGGAACATCTCGGGATCGACCACGTTGGCAATAAGCGCCAGTGCGCGACCGAGATAGTCGGCCATGGTATCGGCCGCGGCCAGCGCAAGCTTGTCGCCCTCGCGGCAGGCCTGGAACACGTCCTTGGAATCGGAGGGACCGGTGAGCTCGATGGGCTCGACGCCCGCCTTCTTGCACTCGGCAAGGTAGTTGCTCACCACGCCGGTGGCGCTGGAATACTGCTCCAGGTGGCCATGGCCGCCGCAGCCGCAGGTGCGCTCCTCAGCCGGGTTCAGGCACATGTGGCCAATCTCGCCGCCGGCACCCACAACGCCCGATACCACGTCGCCGTTAACGATAACGCCGCCGCCCACGCCGGTACCGATGGTGACCATCACCACGTTCTGTACGCCCTTGGCGGAGCCGAGCCAGGCCTCGCCCATGGCAGCGGCATTGGCATCGTTCTCGTACTTAACGACCGCGTCGGGGCAGTGCTCCTGAATGGCAATCCTCAGCTCGGGCAGATTAATGGCAATGTTGGCCTTGACCTTGGCATCGCCCGATGCCGGGATGGGGCACGGAACGGCCAGGCCAATGCCTGCCACAAAGGCGCGCGGAATCTTGGCCTTGGCGACCACCTGGTCGATAGCCTCGGTCACCGCGGCAAAGCCCGCTGCGTCAACGATGGGAGGCGTGGGCACGCTGGCCTTGGCAAGCAGGTTTCCGTCCTCGTCGAACAGGCCCTCCTTAACCGAAGTGCCGCCGACGTCGATGCCGATGTAGTACTGTTTAGGTTCCATGGGAGCCCACCTTTCTCGTTTAAACATTGCCTGTATGGTACCGCTCCCAAGGCAAAAACCTACCAAAAAGAGACAGGTTTGTTTTGGCAGGTTTTATCTGGGAAAACGCAAATGGTTGCCCAACAGGCCACGCAAGACCATTCCCAAAAATAAGGGCGCCGGGAGGCGGAGACTCCCGGCGCCCATCAAAGGGACTGTGTTGTCTGTTGGACCGCACGGTCCATCGCGGCGATAGCGCCGACTAGGCCTGAAGTGCCTGCAGCTGCTTGTGGATCTCGATGAGCTCCGTCGCCATGACGCGCATGGTCTCGGTACCGGCCATCTGGTCCTCGGCATGCAGCAGAATCAACGGGGCCTCGCCGTTACGCTCGCCGTTGGCCTCCTTCTTCAAAAGCCCCATGTGAACATCGTGGCCACCGTTATAGGCCTCGTCGCCCTGCTTGATAAGCTCCTCGGCGGCGTCAAAATCGCCCTCCTTGGCCTTTTGCACGGCATTGATGTACATGCTCTTGGCGGTACCGACGTAGCTGATGATCTCGAAGCAGGTCATCTGCAGTTCGTTCATATCCTCCATGCGGAGCACCTAGCCCATCACGCTGACGCAGTGGTCGATGATGCCGGCAGCGTTCATGCGGCCGTAGTCGACCATGTTGATGACCTCGACCGGAAAACGACCGGCGGCCTCCTTCTCAAAGTCACCCTTGGTGTAGCCGATCTGCGGGCCAAGCAGCAACATGTCGCACTCATCCAGGTGATCGTGGGCCTCGTTCATGGGACGAGCCTCGACCTCAATATCCAGACCACGGTTTGCAACCTCGGCCTGCATCTTCTGGACCAGCAGGCTCGTGGACATACCGGCATTGCAGCAGAGCATGATCTTCTTCATGGTTTCCTCCTTATAACTGCGCGGCGCGCAGACAACGACTGGTTGTATTCCTTGCGGCTATTGTGCCCACCCCCTGCATCTTTACACAAGGGAGAGAGCTGCGGGCACCGGCACCGCGTACCGGCGCCCGCAAAGGTGAAAGGGACGAACGTTAGGCGTTCTACTCGGCGAGAGCCTCCTGCTTGGCGATTGCCTTCTCGGAAATCTTCATAAAGGGCAGGTAGACGGCCATGCCAATGACAATCTCGAGAGCCTGCCACACGCCGGCGCGCCAGTCAAAGCCCGTAGCGAGCAGGGCATTGATGACGGGGGGCATAGTCCAGGGCACCTGGGCGATGCAGGGGCTGATGATGCCTGCGCAGGTAAGGCCATAAGTGATGCCGATGAACAGATCGGGAAGGAGAACAAACGGGATCATGAGCGGCAGGTTGTACACGATGGGGTAACCGTAGATAACCGGCTCGTTGATGTTGAACAGACCAGGCAGGATAGCCATCTTAGAAACGGTCTCGGAAGCCTTGTTCTTGGAGAACAGGAGCGTGTCGAGCAGAAGCATGAGGGTGCAGCCCGAGCCGCCGATGAGGGCGAAGCTGTTAACGATCTGCATGTTCATGTAGTGATCGGGCTGGATGGTGCCACCGGCGGCAAAGGTAGCCATGTTGTCGACGATGAGCATGGTCAGGATCGGCTCGACGGTAGCGCCAGAGATGGTGGACTGGTGAATACCGACGCAGAACAGCAGGTTAGCAAGGGTGTAGATGAGGATAACAGCCCACGGACCGGCGTTCATGATGTTCTTAAGCGGGTTGGAGATGCACGTGGAGATGATGGCGCACAGATCGGTGCCGGCGCACACGGCGAGCAGGGCTGCGGCAAGAGCGAAGATTGCGAGGTTGAGCAGCATCGGGATCATGACGTTGAAGGAGTTGGAGACCGCGGGGGGCACGCCCTCGCCCAGCTTAACCTTGAGCTTCTCGACGCCAGAAATCTTGATGAAGAGCGAGACGGAAAGCAGGGCGATGATAATAGCCGAGAACAGACCGTTGGTGCCGGTGTTGGCAGTCGAAAGGGCGCCCGTGACCTCGGCGGAGGTGATCTTGTCGGTGAGCAGCGGGCTCGTGGCGGCAAGCGTGGCGGTGATCTGCTGCGGCATCATGATGACGAAGGCAGAGATAGCGACGACCATGCAAGCGAGCGGGTTATCGAAACGCTTGTTCTTAGCGAGGCTGTAGCCAATCAATCCGGCCAAGATAATGGCAGAGACGTTGAGGGTGCCCAGCGTAATTGCCGAACCCCACGTCTGAAGGTTGGCAAGGCCCGCCGCATCGAGCGGGAACAGAGGGAACACGACGTTGTTAATAAGAACCGCGATACCCGCAAGGATATAGAGCGGCGTGATGGTCGCGAAGGCGTCACGCAGCGAACGCAGGTGAACCTGGTTTCCCACCTTCGCAGAGACCTCGGCAAACTTGTCGAGGAAGCTCTTTCCGTTGTCACTGGCCATGATTGCTCCTAACTTTCAAATCCGGCCTTTTCCTATGCGCATGGTGGTCTGTCGCCCTCCGCCACCAGATGTGCCATGTGTTGCGCGCGGCGGCGCGCAGTCTGGGCGTTCGCCCGGTCGCTAATCAACCACGTGAGTCGTGGCGACCTGCTTGAGCCAAGCTGCCGACTTCTTAAGGCGGCGCTTGTAGCCGTCCATAAGGTCGACCTCGACAAAACCGTAACGGTTCTTAAAGGCATTCGCCCAAGACCAATTATCGATGACGGCCCAATAATGGTATCCGCGGCACTTGGCGCCCTCGGCGATTGCCTTGGCAACCCACTCCAGGTGCTGGCGTACAAAGTCGACGCGGTAGTCATCCTGGATGGTTCCTTCGGCGTCACGGTTCTTGTATTCGTCCATGATGCCGATGCCGTTCTCGGAAACGAACCACTCAAGATCGGGATAGTTCTTGGCGCAGTCCATGCCAAAGTCGTAGAGGCCCTGCGGGTAGATCTCCCAACCGCGGCTCTCGTTCATAACGGCGTCGGGCCATACGTACTCGTCGGCAAAGTGCGGCAGGCCGTACTGGTCAATCTTGCTCGCCGGCGCCTGAACGCGCGTGGGGTGGTAGTAGTTGCAGCCAAGCCAGTCGACAACACCCTGCTTGAGAATCTCTTGGTCGCCGGCACGGAACGGGAGCTTAACGCCGCCCTCGGCTAGGCTGTCGAGCACGTCGGCAGGAAGCTCGCCCTTGGTAATGAGGTCGAGCCACCAGCGGTTGTTGATGCCGCTGGTCATACGCACGGCCTCGAGGTCTGCCTCGCTGGGGTTCTCCTTGGTGTAGACCGGGGTAAAGCAGTTGATCATGCCGATCTTGGCATCGGCGCGAATAGCGCCCTCGTCATAGGCGCGACGATAGTTGGCCACGGCCAGCGCATGCGCCAGCGAGATGTGATACTGCACGGTGCGGGCGCGGGTGAAGTCGTGGAGCTGCGGGAACCACACGCCCTCCTGATAGCGCTGCTCGGGCTCGACGATAGGCTCGTTAAAGGTGAACCAGTACTTGATCTCCTGGCCAAACTCGTGGAAGGCGACGTCGGCGTAATGCGCGTAAGCCTCGACGACCTCACGGCTCTCCCAGCCGCCACGGTTAAAGAGGTAGGTGGGCATGTCAAAGTGGTACAAGTTGACAAACGGCTCCAGGCCGGCCTCGCGAGAAGCGCGGAACAACTCGTGATACCACGCAGCGCCCTCCTCATTAAGGTTGCCGTCGGCATCGAGCAGACGGCTCCACTGGATGGAAGTGCGATAGGTATCCAGGCCCAAGTCCCTCAAAATGCGAAAGTCTTCCTGGTACTTGGCCATAAAGTCATTGCCGGCATAAGAGCCAACGCAGTTGTAAAACGAACCCAGATCCTGGATGGACCAGGTGTCCCACAGGTTCTCGAGCTTGCCGCCCTGGTTCCACTGACCCTCAGTCTGCGGGCCGGACATAGCAGCGCCAAAGAAGAAGTCGTTGGGCAGCTGATACTGTGCCATCAAAGTCCTCGCTTTCGTGTTCTAGAGCTTCCGGTTGGAGACGGGTTTGCTTTGGCAGGTTATCCGGCGCGGGCGCGCACCGGTTATACCGATATCCAACCCACCAAAACAAAACCGGCCCCAAAAAGTCAATCCTGTTCTGCGGTAGGATTCCGTTTGTTGCTTAAACTATAGCGCTCTAATTTTAAAAGTAAAGCGTCTTTTTCTTTTTTCTTTCTCGAACTTCTTAGATAAAAGTAATATGGGTGCCCTGTTGAGGGTTATACTTACTTTTGTATTCAAATATGTCGGAAAGGAGGTTCCATAATTCCCAAATACGAGGCGATAGCTGCAGATATTCGTCGGAGTATTGAGGATGGCGCTCTTAAACCGGGCGATAAGCTTCCCACCGTCGTTGAGTTCTGCGAGCTCTATAGCGTTTCCAAAATCACCGTCAAACGAGCTATCGAGCAAATCACCGAGGAAGGTCTTATTACCAGCCGTCGTGGATCGGGTACCTACGTTAAGGACACGGCGGGACTTCCCGGCCAGGCGTTTTTCCAGGGAAAAAACGACCGTGCCCAGGGTTTTTCGTATGAGCACCGCGGGGAGAAGGTGACCTCGGTGGTCTACGATTTCTCGATTGTTAATCCACCAGCGGACATCGCAGCCCAGCTGGGAATTGCCGAGGATGACTTTGCCTATCACGTCGTGCGCGTGCGTCAGGCCGATGAGAAGCCCATCGTTATCGAGTACACCTACATGCCCCTCGAGCTGATTCCAGGGCTGAAAAAGAAGGATCTGTACGGATCGGTCTACCGCTTCATCCGCGAGCAATGTGGGCTGAAGATTTCGAGCTTCCACCGTACCATTCGCGCCGTGGCAGCAACCGAGGAAGAAGCCGAGCGTCTGGACACCAAACTTGGCTCTCCCCTGCTCGAGCTCACCCAAATTGGCTTTTTGGACAGCGGCGCCGCCTTTGAGTATTCGATCTCGCGCAACGTTGGCGACCGCTTTGAGTTGCACAACGTAACGTTGGCATAGGTTTTTGTAGTCACGCGGGCGCTCGTTTTGAGCAGTTTTACGCGGCGCCCCGCGCAACACAATGGGGGTATGAATATGTCCGATTTGATTAAACTGACGCCGATCTTCCACGAGAAGATCTGGGGCGGCCGCCAGCTCGAAACCGTATTTGGTTACGACATTCCCGAGGGGCCCATCGGTGAGTGCTGGGCCATCTCGGCCCATCCCAACGGCGACTGCCAGATCGCTGAGGGCCCGTACGCCGGTCACACGCTGTCATGGCTGTGGGCCGAGCACCGCGAGTTCTTTGGCAATTGCGAAGGCAGGGAGTTCCCGCTGCTCATTAAGATTCTGGACGCCAAGGACGACCTTTCAATCCAGATTCATCCCAACGACGAGTACGCCGCCAAGCACGAGAACGGCAGCCTGGGAAAAACCGAGTGCTGGTATGTGCTGGACTGCGAGCCCGGTGCCACGATCATCGTCGGCCAGCGCGCACATGACCGCGCCGAGGCCGCGCAGATGATCGAGGACGGCCGCTGGGACGACATGCTCAACGTACTGCCGATCCACAAGGGCGACTTTTTCCAGATTGATTCCGGTACCGTTCACGCCATCAAGGCCGGCACGCTCATTTTGGAAACGCAGCAGTCGTGCGACGTGACGTATCGCCTGTATGATTACGACCGCCCCGGCACCGACGGCAAACTGCGTCCCCTGCACATTGAGCAGAGCCTCGACTGCATAAACTTTGATGCTCAGGCTCCGACCGACGGCACGGTGACCGCACCCGAGGTGGACGGCGTGACCGAGCTCGAATCTTGCCCCTGCTACACCGTCGATCGCGTGCGCGTTAACGGCAGCAAGACCCTCGACCAGCGCTGGCCCTTCATGTGTCTGTCGGTCATCGACGGCGAAGGCACCATCTGCGGCGACCCCGTCCACAAGGGAAGCCACCTGCTGGCTCCGAGCACCGTCGGCTCCATCGACCTCGAAGGCAAGATGGAACTGATCGTCTCGCACCTGTAAGCTACCGGTCCCCGAGCGCTCGCCGGGACGGGGCGCGGGGTTTGGTCGCCTGCTCGGACAGTCCTGCTCGCACGGAGAGCACATTAAGTGCTCTCCGGCTCGTGCGGAACTCGCGATCGACCAAACCCCGCGCCCCGTCCCGGCGAGCCTTTGGCTAGTAACGACAATCAAAACGCAACAAGGGGCTCTTCCGTTCATCAACGGAAGAGCCCCTTGTTGTATCTATCCATCAGCCCACCCGGCTTTCCAGATCAAAAAGCGAACGAGCAGAGCAGCGATCGTCCAGCAACGTTACCCAAGGACCTAGGCGGGCGTATGGGGCAACATCGATCGCGAGTTCCGCACGCAAAGGAGGCCACTTAATGTGGCCTCCGTCTTGCGCAGGACTGCCCGAGCAGGCGATGTTGCCCCATACGCCCGCCTAGGTCCGCCGGGATTACGACAGCTTGACGATCGGTGCAAAGCCCTTCATTAGCTTTTTGGTCTGGCCGGTCTTTTCGAATTGGACCTCGATCATGTCTCCGGCGACCGAGATCACGGTGCCCGTGCCAAAGGTCTTATGACTCACGGTATCGCCCGCGGCAAAGTCCTGCGATGCGCTGGCGCGATCGACCTTGCGCTCCACCGTCGGGGATACCTTGGATGACGACTTTTTGGCTCGCGGCGCGCCCGAGCCAAAGGTCGAGGCAACACGGCCGGCGTCGGGCGAAACCCCACGATGGCGCTCGGTACCATAAGTGCTGCCGCCAAAGAAGTCATCGAAGCTCGAGCCGCTGCGCGATCCAGAGCCGCCGGTCGAGCGCGTATGCGAGCCAAACACCTTGCCGCCATACATGTCCGAGCCCATACCCGAGCCAAACGTGCCGTGACGGTCGCCGCGCTTCTCCCAGCCCGTGCCCTCAAAACCGGCAGAACCGATACCGCTAAACTCGATGTCCTCAAACGGAATCTCGTTGAGGAAGCGCGAGCGCGGATTGGCAGAGGTCGAGCCGTAGGTGCGACGCGTGGCCGCATAGGTCAGGAACAGGCGCTTGCGAGCACGCGTGATGGCGACGTAGGCCAAGCGGCGCTCCTCCTCGAGCTTGCCCGGATCGTCACTACCGCCAAAGTCGTGCACGTGCGGGAAGATACCCTCCTCCATGCCGGCCACGAACACCGCCGGGAACTCCAGGCCCTTGGCGGAGTGGATGGTCATCATGGTAATGGCATGCGTCTCGCCGGCCAGGGAATCCAAGTCGGAGCGCAGGGCCAGCCACTCCATGAGTGCCGGCAGCGCCTTGCAGGTGAGCGGACCGTAGGTGCGCTCGATCTCGTCGGCATGCACGGCGCCCGCCGGCAGCTCAGTCGGCGCGGCATACGCGTTGCCCGCGATGGCGGCAGCCAGGGCATCCTGCGGCGAGAGCGCCGGGGCCGCCAGGCTATCGAGCGGATTGGAACCCGCGGCATCACGCGCGCCAACGAGCGCCTCAAACGAAGACACAGGCGCAGACGGGCCGGGCTCGGGCGCAGGCGCGCTCACCACAACGGGCTCGGGCTCAACGTCGGCGGGCACATCGGCAACACCAGCAGCGCGCAGCTCTTCCAAGCTCTCGAGCGTGCCTTCGATATCCTCGTGCGTCTCCTCAAATTCGGCGGCAACGCCCAGGAATTCCTGGATGTTCTCGGCGCGGCTCTCGGACTCCATGGTGCCCTCGGCGCGGAAAGCCTGCAGCAGGCCCGTCTTATCGACAATCATCTCGACGACGTCCTTAAGCTCGCCGTCCATGCGGCGACCCTCGCGCACCAGCGACACAAAGCTCGACAGGCCATTGCGCACCTTGGCGCTAAACATGCCCGTCTCGGCTGTTGCGATCTCGCAGGCCTGGAAGAACGAGCAACGGTTGTCGCGCGCCAGCCGCTCGATCTTTTGGATCGAGGTGGAGCCGATGCCGCGGCGCGGCGTGTTGATGACGCGCTTGACGCTCATCTCGTCGGCCGGGTTCACAATCATCTTGAGGTAAGCCATGACGTCGCGGATCTCGGCACGGTCGAAGAATCGCGTGCCGCCCACGATCTTGTAGGGCACGCCCGCGCGCAGAAACATATCTTCGAGAATACGCGACTGGGCGTTGGTGCGGTAGAACACAGCGATGTCGTCGTAACTCGTACCCTTGGAGTGCAGCTTTTCGATCTCGCCGGCAATCCAGCGACCCTCGTCGCGCTCATCGCTTGCCTGGAAGGCCTGGATCTTCTCGCCGTCGCCCTCGGCCGTAAACAGGCGCTTGTCCTTGCGCTGCGAGTTGTGACGCACCACGGCGTTGGCGGCGCTCAGGATATGGCCCGTAGAGCGATAGTTCTGCTCCAGCTTGACGGTCTTGCAGTCTTTAAAGTCCTTCTCAAAGTCCAGGATATTGGTGATGTCGGCGCCACGCCAGCTATAAATGGACTGGTCGTCATCGCCCACGACCATGAGGTTTTGGTACTTGGCGGCCAGCAGGTTGGCGATCTCGTACTGGACGTGGTTGGTGTCCTGGTACTCGTCGACGCTAATGTAGCGGAAGCGCTCCTGGTACTTGTCGAGCACCTCGGGGCGGGTGCGCAGCAGCTCGAGCGTGCGCACGAGCAGGTCGTCGAAGTCCATCGCGTTGGCGGCGCGCAGGCGGCGCTCCAGCTCCAGGTAGACCTGCGCGGCCTTTTTGTCGTTGGGGCTGTCGGCGGATTTGAGCATGTCCTCGGGCCCGATCATGGCGTTTTTGGCCGAACTGATCTTGCTGCGGATCATATTGATGGGAAATTGCTTTTGCTCGATACCGAGCGCCTGCATAATATCGCGCACCATGCGCTTGGAATCGTCGTCATCGTAGATGGTGAACTGACCGGTGTAGCCCAGCAGGTCAGCGTCCTCGCGCAGCATGCGCACGCACATAGCATGGAAGGTGCACACCCACATGCCGCGGGTACCGCTGGGAATGAGTGCCGCCAGACGCTCGCGCATCTCGGCCGCGGCCTTGTTGGTAAACGTGATGGCAAGGATCTGCCAGGGCTTAACGCCCAGGTCGCCGAGCATATGTGCGATGCGGAAGGTCAAGACGCGGGTCTTGCCCGAGCCGGCGCCGGCAAGGACCAGCAACGGACCCTCGGTGGTCAGGACCGCCTCGCGCTGGGCGGGGTTCAGACTATCGATATCGACGAGCGGCTTGGCTGGTTTGGGCGCCGGAGCCGGGGCGTCGTAGATGTCGAGCGGAACGAGCTCGGGTTCCGGCGCGGCGGGGGCGGTGTACGCATCGAGCGGCACGGGTTCCGGCGCGGGCGGCACGAGCGCGGCAGCGTTCTTTTCCCAGGGCAGGGGCTGGGTCATGGGCGACTCCTCATCTGACGAACGGCGCGCCTGCGGGCAGCGCCATAGTTTGAGCCGTACCAGTATACCGAGCCGCGCGGACACCGACGCAAATCACACCACGACTCCGTGCGCCACCACCACCCAAGCATCACCAAATAAGTTGCGGTGAAATAGTTCCTGGATAACAGCTTTTGGGGGGTGCGGACAGAAAGTTGGACCGCGGGGCGGTCCGGACTGGAGGTTCGCA
>URXE01000041.1 GCA_900551815.1 uncultured Collinsella sp. | reverse complement strand
GCATACGAGATTCGCCTTAGTCTCGTGGGCTCGGAGATGTGTATAAGAGACAAGTCTCCAGCATGACCTTGAGCGCTATAGCCCAATGCGTAAAGTTATCGTAATGCTCGAGACGCGCCGACAGCAGGGGCCACAGAAAGATCAACATACCTAGGAGAAAACACGCGTCAGGGAGACCAAAGGGCAATCTAGCAAGACCACGACCATGGAGACAGGGCATTGCCGCTGCACCGGCGATGGCGCCCACCACAACCACCCCCCAGGTGGCAGGGGCAAGCGCGCCCACGATTCCACCGGCATACGTGACGACCCCCATGACACACAAGGCACACACGGGAGCGAAATGCACATCCGTCTCGGTCAAACGATGGATCCAATAGCACAGACCGAAGAGCGCTAGCAGGAACAGCGCCGCACGGCCGAAGGCAGCAATAATCAGCATGCAGCATCTCCTTCGACATGAGCAGAATCGTGACTGGTCCGCTCCGCATCCCGTGAATCGCCGCATCGATCGCTATCACGCCTGGAGCGGCGGCGGGATCTCCATACGCGGTAACGCGAAAGAAGCGCCCTTATCCTCATGCGGACAATGCGCACGATATCGTCATAGGTGGTGTTCCAGCTATCAAGCTCCTCGGCGATGCCCGTTTCGCGATCGTACAGCAGCTGATCATAGATGCGACGCTCCTCGAGCGAGCGGTGCTCGATTCGAAGCGCCGCGTACCACGACTCATCATCGCCACATTTGGATTGAAAGAGGCGCACAAGCCTACCAGAAACGCATGTGCAATAGCGACCATCTCCCAAGCGCACCGCAAAGCTGCGCAGCTCCTCGGGAAAGGGATCATCGATGCGCACGAGTACACCACCGTCTGACATGTTGATGGCACGCCCCGCGAAAACACCCACAGGGCCTTCGTCATCCGTCTCGTCCGAACTGCAATCGGGGAAAACGCCACCTTCGGCCACGGCTTCGCCGGTGCCCTCGGTTAGCTTCGACCACTCATCCTCAACCGGCAGCGCCGTCAGCACCGCAGGTTCGTCTACGGAGATGCGAGTACTCTTGCGCGGCATGGACCGACCACCCGAAAAGGCAATAGCATACAAAAGGGCAATCAAGTTGTAGCACAACCAATAGATGATCACGGAACTGTACACGAGCGCCATGCCATACTTTCCCCATGTAAATCTGATAATAGCTGCAACCGAGAGCACCACGAGCAACAGGTGTGGGAGCATGTTCCACAGGCTACCGCTGCGATTGGTCGTCTTGTCTTTACGCGTAACTTTGAACTTGGTCTCGCGGATACCGAGCGTCTCAAGAAATACGGGAATAATAAGTGATGGCGCCAGCGTGGTGTCGATGATTTGACTCCATTTCTGACTGCGAACATTGCTCGAAAGCAATTTCATAGACCTGCTATAAAAGAAATAGCTCGGCAGCCAAAAAATTAGTAACTGCCAGAGTGTGCAGTTAACCACTTGGAAGTCAAACAAGGCAAACATAATGGGCGCAAGAATGAAGATGATGCGGTTGAAGAATGACCACCAGTACAGAAAACTGCACAGATAGGTAATGCGCGCGGAAAAAGAAATCTTGCGGGAAAAGATGACACCCGTGTTTTGGATGCTCTGAATCACACCGCGCGCCCAGCGGATGCGTTGGTGCACCATCGAGCGCACATCCGTCGTCGAGAGGCCGTGAGCTTCGACCTTATCAGTGGCATAGGTAATATAACCCGCCATCTGCAGACGACAGCTCGTCTCAAAATCTTCGGTGATCGTATGATACGGAAACCCGCCAATCTCCTCCATACCGGCGCGCGAAATCACGGCATTGCTACCGGTGTATGCGCAGGCGTTGGACGAGTTGCGCATCTGGTTTACCTCGCGTGAGAAGAAATCTTGCTCATTAGGAATCTTGTCCTCGGCGTACAGATTGAACTGAAAAAGATCAAGATTATAGAAGCTTTGCGGCGTCTGAATCAGACCGACTTTAAGGTCCTCATTGAGTTCGTCCTCGGAACGATAACGCCATGCGCCGGTCGCGCCATCCTGAATATAGCGAGGCAGCAAGAAATAGGGCACGGTATCTACGAGAAAGCTGCTACGCGGAATCATGTCGGCATCGAACGTCGCGATCAGCGGTGAAGTCGTGTGCCTTAACGCGTTGTTGAGGTTGCCCGATTTGGCATACTTGTTATCCTCGCAGGGGATATAACCAATCCCAAGTTCAGCCGCAAGGGAAGCGACCTCTTTGCGGCAGCCATCGTCAGCAAAATAGACGTGCACCCGAGAACGATCGGGATAGTCCATGTAGGTACAGGCGTTCGCCGTCTTGAACAACACGTCAGTCGGCTCGTTGTGCGTAGCGATTACCACGTCAACGTCGGGATAGTCTTCGGGCAAGATTTTCGGCATAACGAGATGTCCGCTGTCGGCCTTAACCTTGCGGTAGTAAAGTTCGAAGGTCGTAAACGCGGTTACTGTCTCAGCGATGAGCAGCAAGACCGCAAAAACCATCTGGGGAATCCCCTGATCAAACGGCAGGGTGAACAGCAGACGCCATAGCAGATAGATGACCATAAGGACTGCAGTGACGATAAAGGTCGTCACATCGCGCTTCCGTGCCCCCTGTTTTTCCACCACGCTTTTCTTGGCTTTCTTAAGCTCATGAACGTTCACGGAATCATCCCCCTATTCAAAGACCCATGACTGCTGGATACGGTAGTTAGCAAAGAACAATGCCGTATCAACAAACGGTTTGATGATGAAGACCGGTATGGGCAGTGCAACGGAAATCAAGAGGACGAGAGCTGTGCTCGCCAACATACAAGCTGCGCACAGGGCAATATAGCGGCAAAGGCTCCGAGAACAGCTGGAATTATCCGCTTTGAAGACGATATTTCGATTCAGCATATAGTTGACAAATGCCGAGACGACCCGCGCAACGACGGTTGCCCACACGATGGCTGCGCTGGTCGCGACACCATGCGACCATAGGAGTACGAGCGCAGAGAACAGTGCCCAATCCAACAACGATGTGCAGAGCGAAGAGAGCGTGTAGCGCGCAAACGCAGAGAATAAGACACCGAGCACGCGAAGCGAATCAACAACGGGACGGAAATGTGATGCCTCGTTGTCACCCTCGTAGACCGTGGTAATGGGAACCTCGAAGATGCCACCCGCACGCCGCGCCAGCACAAGCATCTCTGTCTCGAACTCATATCCGTCTCGCACCACAGCGAGCATACGGCGCATAAGCGACGCCGGAAGGCCACGTAAGCCCGTCTGCGTATCACTCACATCGACACCGCAGAGCACGCGCATGGCCCCAAGCATAAAATTGTTACCGAGCTTACTGCGCGCAGGAACGCCATTACCGTCAAATCGGCGACAGCCAAGCACCAACGAGTCCTGGTGCAGACCGAGTTCGCGCGCAACGGCGCGGATATCGGCAGGCAAATGCTGACCATCGGCATCTGCCGTGACGGCCCCCGCAACAGTCGGGACCTGTTCCAAGAGATAAGAAAAGGCAGTCTTGAGAGCCGCACCTTTGCCGCGGTTGAGCCCGTGGACAAGAACCGTAGCACCAAGCGCGCGGGCGCGGTCAAACACCACAGAACAGGACGCGCTGCTCCCGTCATCCACCACAACGATCGGTCCCGGCCATCCGAGCACGAGCTCCTCAAGTAGTGCGGCCAGCCGACCACTCGGCTCATACGCGGGAATCACCAAAGCTATCCTATTGTCGATATCTGCCATGATCAAATGGATTCTCCAACATAATGAATCGATTTGCGGACGTCGATTATAACGAAATTGCCTAGCGGTTAAAACAAAAGCCCGAGTGTCGCTGGGACACCCGGGCTCGTGAAAAGGGGTTAATCCTTATTCGGACTTAAGCGGAAACTGCGGCGGAAGCAGTGTTGGTCTCGTCCTCGTCGGTCCATGCATGCTTGGGCATGGGACGGAAGATCTGGAAGAGCATCGCAACCAGCAGCACGATGGCCACAATCGTCCAGATACCAAACTGTCCAAGAACAAGCAAGTTGTAGAACTGGTTGATGAACAGGCCGATCACCCAAGCGAAGGCGCACTCGTAACCGATGGCGATCGCAGTCCACTTGCCGGAATCCATCTGGTTGCGGATGGTGCCAATGGCGGCAAAGCACGGAGCGCACAGCAGGTTGAAGGCGCCGAAGGCAACGCAAGCGCCCATGGTGGGGAACATGCCGGCAAACGCGGTCCACAGGCTCGGGTCGGTCTCGCCCGCGTCGGCGACGGACAGCAGCGAGCCGGCGGTGGCGACGACGTTCTCCTTGGCGACGAGGCCAGAGACAGTCAGCGCGGTGGCCTGCCAGGTGCTAAAGCCAAGCGGGGCGAAGATCCAAGCGACCAGGTTGCCCAGCATGGCGAGCACAGAGTAGTCCATGAACTCCTCGGGGATGCCCTCCATTGCAGGCAGGAAGCCAAAGGAGCCGTTATAGCTACCAAAGTTGGAGAGGAACCAAACCACGACGGTGGACGCGAAGATGACCGTGCCGGCCTTCTTGATAAAGGCCCAGCAGCGCTCCCACACGTGCAGCGCCCAAGAGCGGATCGCCGGGAAGTGGTAGGCAGGAAGCTCCATAACGAACGGCGTCGGGCGACCGGCAAAGAGCTTGGTCTTCTTGAGCATGAGGCCCGAGGCGATGACGGCAAAGACGCCCAGGAAGTAGAAGAGCGGGCTGATCCACGCGGCGGTGGTGGAAGAATCGCCGATGATAGAACCCATGAGCAGGGCGATAATCGGCAGCTTGGCGCCACAGGGAATGAACGTGGTGGTCATGACCGTCATGCGGCGGTCCTTCTCGTTCTCGATGGTCTTGGTAGCCATGACGCCGGGGACGCCGCAGCCCGAGGACACGAGCATGGGGATGAATGACTTACCGGACAGGCCAAAGCGGCGGAACACGCGGTCCATGATGAAGGCGACGCGGGCCATATAGCCGCAGTCCTCCAGGAAGGACAGCATGACGAACAGCAGGAACATCTGCGGCACAAAGCCGAAGATGGCACCCAAACCACCGACGATACCGTCACAGACGAGCGAATCGACCAGGCCACCGTCCTCGGTGCCACCCGCCACGAGGGCGTCGTGCACCATGGTGGTGATACCCGGGACATAGGGGCCGTACTGTGCCGGGTCGACCGAGTCGGCGTCGTCACCCGCGGCCTCGACAGCCTCATCGTAAGCATCGCGGCCCTGACCGAGCACATACCAACCGTCGGTGCCAAAGAGCTGATCGTTGGTGAAGTCGGTCACCGTTCCGCCCAGGGTGGAAACGGCGATGTAGTACACGCAGAACATGATGACCACAAAGATCGGCAGGCCCAGGATACGGTTGGTAACCACACGGTCAATCTTCTCGGAGGTGCTCATCTTGGCCGGGGCCTTGGTGAGGCACTCGTCGATGATGTGTGCGATCACGCCGTAGCGCTCACCGGTGATGATGGACTCGGCGTCATCGTCGCAGTCCTGCTCGCACTGAGCGACCAGCTCTTCGACGCGAGCGGCCTTCTCCTTGGTGAGGTTGATGAGCTTGCAGGCGTCCGCATCACGCTCGAACAGCTTGACGGCGTAATAGCGGCGCTTGTTAGCGGGAACGCTCGCAGGCAGATTGTTTTCGATGTGGTCAAGAACGTCCTCGATGGAGGAATCGAACTTGTGCTCCGGCACCTGGCCCTTGGAAGCATCAGACTTCTTGACCTGCTCGAACAGCTCCTTGATACCCTTGTTCTTAAGAGCCGAGATCATCATGACCGGGCAGCCGAGCTTCTTGGAGAGCTTGTCCGTGTCGATCTTGTCGCCGTTCTTCTCGACCAAGTCGGCCATGTTGAGGGCAACAACCACGGGCAGGCCGGTCTCGATAACCTGAAGCGCCAGGTACAGGTTACGCTCGAGGTTGGTGGCATCGACAACTTGGACGACAACATCGGGCTCGCCGCTCATGAGGTAATCGCGCGAGCATTGCTCCTCGGGGCTGTAGGGGGAAAGCGAGTAGATGCCAGGGAGGTCCGTGATGGTAACGTTCTTGTCGCTTAGGAGCTTGGCTTCCTTTTTCTCAACCGTGACGCCGGGCCAGTTGCCAACGTAGCCGTTGGCGCCGGTGATCAGGTTGAAAAGCGTGGTCTTGCCGCAGTTGGGGTTACCCGCCAGCGCGACATGGATCTGAGAATCCGCCATTCAATCCTTCTTCCTTGTGTGCCTGCGCTGCTTCCTCCGCGCAGGCTGGATAATGTGCTTCAAAGATGCTGCATTAAGTTAGAAAAACCTAACTTTATCTGCAGAAATATACGTCGCAAGCCCTTACTGGACCTCGACGACGGCCGCCTCCTCCTTGCGGATGGAAAGCTCGTAGCCGCGTACATTGATCTCGACCGGATCACCGAGCGGCGCGACCTTCACGACCTTGAACGAAGTGCCCTTGATGAGCCCCAAGTCCATAAGGTGGCGGCGAAGCGCACCCTCACCGTGAAGCTTGACGATGGTAGAGCTCTCGCCCACCTTAACGTCACCCAACGTCTTCATCCTCTTGTCCCCCTTTCGGTTTTTATGAAATGCTGCTGACTAACCGACGGTCATGATGTGCATGGCAACCTTGGAATCGATGCCAAAGCGTGCGCCCAGCACCGTGACGATGATATTGGCACCACTCGAGCTCACCACGTGGATTTCGTTGCCCTCGACAAAGCCGAGGTCCTTGAGGTGGTGTTTCATGTCCTCATTGCCCTTTACACGAGACACGCGCACGGTTTCGCCCGCTTTTACCATCGAAAGCGGCATGGCCGGCATCTGCGGTCCGCAAGACATGAGTTGCTCCTAACGTCAGTTCGTCCTCAACATCGACGCGATAAAAGTTAACCACGTCTATGTTCGCTTTAGTAAACTAGCACGCGGTTAACTTTTTGGAAAGGGTCCCCATTCAGATTTCGAAAAAGTTTCCTATACGAAACAAAAGAGGCACCGCAAAGACCATCTCTTTGCGGTGCCTTGTCATACCAATTTATGCAGCAGAGAGGACTCTCCCCTATTTCACATTGTTACGCTTAGAGCGAGAGGTTTCTAATCGACGTAACGCACGAGGCCTCATCCACGCCCGAAACGCGGAACACGATATCCTCGCCGCACTCGCCGTAGAGAGCCATGAGACCCATAACGTCGCGACCGTCGGTATGACGGTCACCGATGCTGACCGACACGTCGCTACGATGCTTGGCAATGATGTCATAGAGCAACGCAACCGGGCGGGCATGTAGTCCCAACGGATCTTTAATCGTCTTTGTAAACTCGACCATGTCCCCTCCCACGACATCGCACATTCGGCCGGCAAAACCCAGCCACGTGGTAGTTATTGTAGCGTTAGATGCTTGTCGAGAGCCCCTCCGGATACCCCGTGGTCAAAAAGTGGCAAATATGAGTACTGTCACCAATTTAGTAGCAGCAAAATCGAGAGCAAATTGCCTACTTTGAGCGATTCGAAGAGGTTGAAAGCCGTCAAACGCCCTTTAAAGGGGGTTAGATAAATTGATTTTGAGTCCATTTTTGCTCAAAACCGGCCGATAGATATGACACCTCTTTTGCAACAGTACTCATATTTGGCATTTTTTGACCACAAGGTCCAAAACCATGCCCCAAAACACAAAAGGAGGGGCCTCGTAAGGCCCCTCCTTAGGAAAGGGAATCGATTTATTCCACAGCCGTAGATTAATCCTAGCCGCTACTCCATCATGTCGAGGACGGAGGGGCGCAGCTCGCTCTCGGCGGCCTCGGGATCGGTCTCGCGCAGACGGTTGATGTAGCGGTTGTACCACATCACGGCAAGGCCCAGGAAGACAACCACACCGCCAACGTTGTAGACCAGCGTCAGCCACAGCGGCTGATCGAGCGGAATGGTGCCGCAGATAAGCACGAAGCAGAAGACCACAAGCAGGAATGCGGCAACGACCAGGCCAAAGCTGCGCGAGCCCATGCGGAAGTCACGGGGAGCGGCGTCGAAGTTCTTGCGCAACATAAAGTAGGCAAGCAGGATCAGCAGCGGCGGGAGCAGAGCAGTGGCAGCCGTCATGTTAGTGACGATCATGAGCAGGTCGTCGAGGTTGCCGGAGCCCAGGGCCGGGATGATCAGGATGGGGACGACGATAGCGAACTGCAGCCAAGCAGCGCGGGCGGGAATGCCATGCTCGTTAAGCTCGACGATCTTGCTACCAAAAACGCCCTTGGGGATCTCGGTGAAGAAAACCTTGATGGGAGCCGAGGTCCACATCATGAGGGAGCCCAGCGTGGCAGCGAGAAGGATCAGGCCAATGACGCGCGTGGACACTTCCATGGGAATGCCAAAGTGGGCAAAGACAGCGCCGAATACGTCGAAGATGCCGGTGGAGATGGCAACGCTGCCCTCGGGAATGAACAGGTTAACCAGCAGCGAAGCGCCTGCATACAGAAGGCCGATGGTCAGGCCGGCGATAACGACAGTGCGCACGAAGGCCTTGACGCCGCCCTTGAGGTCGTTGAGGAACACGCCGACAGACTCAGCGCCGCCAACGCCCTGGATGATCCAGGCAAGCGTACCGAAGAAGCCCCACGCAGTTGCGAAGTTGCTCATGTCGGGAGCCATGTTAGCGGGAGTAGGAGCCGTAGCGAACTCAACGCCGCCAAAGGCAGCAGCCAGGGACAGCAGGATGAACACGGCGGTCAGGCCGAGAGCCGCGGTCGAACCGAAGGAGGAAATGGAGCCGATCCACTTAGCGCCCTTGGTCGAAACCCACGTGGCGATAGCAAAGACGACGATCTCGATAATGGTGATCCACAGCTGCGAAAGCTCGGCGTTGGCACCAAAGAACACGTAGCTCGCGTAGATGATGACGTTGGGCGGGACGGACGCAAAGAAGAACAGGTTAACGAACCAGTAGCTAAATGCCGTCAGGAACGCCCAGCGACCACCCATCGAGGTCTTAACCCATGCGTACACGCCAGACTCGGAGTCCTTGTTGAGGCCGACGAACTCGGCGGTAACCAGGGTATAGGGGACAAAGTACAAAAGCGTGGCAAAGAAGAACGACGGCGCAGCTGCCAAGCCGATGGCCGCGTTGTTGTTGATGATGTTCTTGATACCGAACACGGCGGCGACCGTCATGCCCAGCAGAGCGAACGAACCAATCGTTCCTCGTTTTTCAGAGCTCATAAGCCCTCCCAATCATCTATTAAATGTCATCTAAACCCGTCCGAGCTGCAAGTGCAAACACGGACGGTGCACCTGCTAAGGGGAATGGGGAAAAGGGAGTCAACAAAGCCATCCCCCCTAACGGCGCGAAGCAAACGTCCAGGCGGACGAATACTACTTGTTGGGGAAGGAATATCCTTCAACCGTCACGTGCAGTACCACGACGCGGGGATCCGCGGCATCGGACACGACACGGTATGCCTCGTCAATTTCGACGACGGCAACGCCGCCGGCAGGGATCACCACCTTCTCCCCCGCACCCTCAAAGCGCTCGCGATCATCGATATCGCTGTAGGCGCGGGTGCAGGTGAGGCCTGCCTTGGGGGCAACCTCGACGGTCAGGTCGCCGTCGAGCGGGGCGAGCACGGCATGATAGCGACGGTGACCGACCAGATCGGCAGTGGCCGCCTCGTGAGCGTTCACCCACCAATACACCAGCGAGTCGCCGATGGAATACGCCACATCGTGCTGCAGTTCAGAAACGCCGTCGAGCGCCTGACCGGTACGCATCCACTTCTTGACGGACTTCATCTGAGCATCGAAGTCGGCGCGTGAGTTAAAGACATGCATGACTTATGCCTCCTTAATGGGTGCCAGCGCCTGAGCCAGATCGGCAGACGTCAGCGGTCGCAGGGACACCTCAAAGCTGAAGCTCTCAAAACGGGTGCGATAGGAATCGAGCACCTCGGAACCCCAAGAGTTCGAGCCAAGGCCGAGCAGCTGGTCGTTGATGTTGACCGTGACCGTGTCGCCCTTGACAAGATCGTAGACGTGCTTGGCGTTATCGATGGCCTCGCAGCTATAGGGCCATGCCGAGAACGAGAACGGGTTGGAAGCGGCGTCGGCCGGACGCGTCACCAGCACGCCGTCACCGTGGCTCGAGCGCAGGGCAACCCAGCGGGTACCCTCGCGGTTGGCACAATCCTGGGGCATGACATACGGCGTGAACATGTCGTCGACCGTAGTGCGGTAATGGCCGACCGGGTTGGCGCGCAGCGAGTCCGGATAGTTCTCGCCCGGGCCGTGGCCATACCACTCGACGGCACGATCGCAACCGGGAACCTCAAAGGAGATGCCGATGCGCGGGATAATGTCCGAATAGTCGCCGTAGGGCTCGCCGGAAACCTTGAGGTCGACGCGGCCGCTCGGAAGCACGGTGTAGACAAGCTCGACGCGCATGCCGAACGCGCGGACGGGAGGAGCAATACGCTGGCTCACGGTAACGACGACCGCATTGCCGTCCTGCTTCCAAGAAACCTTGCGGGTAGACGTCTGCATCACATCGATGAAGTTGTCCTTCCACAGGGAGTCGTACTCCTGGGCGTGGTTGTCGACGAGCGGATGCCAAAAACCAACCTGGGGGCCAGAGGCCATGACGTCGCGGCCGGATGCCTTCCACTCGCTCACGGTGCCGTTTACCTTGCTGAAGGTCAGCTCGCCGTTGAGGGAGTGAATGCGAATCTCCTGCTCGGTCTCCTCGACCGTAAGCTCAGGACGAGTGGGAGCCGCGATGGCCGGCGCCGGATGGTTGGCGATGGCAAACTGGCTTGCGCCCAGTTGGAACATCGGCTCGCACCAGACGTGAGCGGCCATGGTGTAGGCGCGCACGGTCAGCAGGGTCTCGCCTACCGCGGCTTCGCGAATCACTAGCGGAAGCTGGACGGACTCACCGGGGGCAACCGCACCGGGCATGAGCGTCTTGCGGCAGACCACGTCGCCGTCCACCAGGGTCTCGGCCGACAGGCAGACATCCTCGAGGGTGGTGAACCAACGCTTGTTGGTGACAGTCAGCTCGCCCGCCTCGGCATCGTAGGCCATGCGAACCGGGCAGATGACCTGGCCATACTCAGTGAGGCCCGGGCTCGGCTGCTGCCAAGGGAACACCATGCCATCGATGCAGAAGTTGCTGTTGTTGGGGTAATCGCCGTTGTCGCCACCATACATATCGTAGGCAACGCCGTCCTCGGTCACAGCAGCCAGACCGTGATCGCACCATTCCCAGATAAACTGGCCCTGGATGCAATCCCAGCGATCGAAGACCTCCTGGTACTCGGACAGGCCCCCGGGACCGTTGCCCATGGAGTGACCGTACTCGCAGTTGATGCGCGGCTTGGGGAACGGATGCTCGCCAAAGTCGTTCATCTGCGAAACACGGGAGTACATCGTGGAAATGACATCGACGGTATCGGCGTTGCGGTCCTCCTCGTAATGGACCGGACGGCCATCGAGCTCGTGAGCCTTGGCGTACATCGCGCGGATGTTGCAGCCATAGCCGCTCTCGTTGCCCATCGACCACATAATGATGCAGGCGTGGTTGCGCTCCTGCATCACCAGGCGCTCAATGCGGTCGACGTAGGCCGGCTCCCATGCCGGGTCGTCGGTGACCAGGGCGATATTGCCGATATTCTCGAAGCCATGGCTCTCCATATCGGTCTCGGCGACCAGCATGATGCCGTACTCGTCGCACAGCTCGTAGAAGCGCGGGTCGTTGGCGTAGTGGGACGTGCGCACCGCGTTGATGTTGTGCTGCTTCATGAGCTCCAGGTCGCGGCGCATGCGATCGAGGCCCACGGCGCGGCCCTTGTGATCGTCGTGATCGTGGCGGTTGACGCCATGCATCTTAAAGTAAGTGCCGTTGAGGTAGATATGATTGCCCTCGACCGTCACCTCGGCAAGACCCTGGCGATGCGGAACGTACTCGCTGACCTCGTCACCGTCGTAGACCTCAAACGTAAGATCGTAGAGGAAGGGGTCCTCGGGATTCCAGAAGTGGGCATCGGTCACGCTGCACTCGGCATGGCCGTCGACGCACTCGCCCGTAGCGACCACATTCTCGCCATCGCTGAGCGTATACACGATGCGGGTAGCGCCCTCGGCCACCGTATCGAGCGTGATCAGAGCGGCATCGCCCTCGCGGTGCGTGCGGAACCTAAAGTCGACCAGATGCGCGGCGGGACGCTGCATAAGGTACACGTCGCGGAAGATGCCCGAGGCCCACCACATATCCTGGTCCTCGATGTAGCTGCCATCGCTGTACTGCAAGACCTTAACCGCAAAAAGGTTGTCGCCCTCGACGAGCGCGTCGGTCACGTCGAACTCGGCAGACAGGCGCGAACCCTTGGTCATGCCGATATACTGACCGTTGAGGTACAGCTCGCCATAGCTCTCGATGCCGTCGAAGCGAATGATCTCACGAGCGCCGGCAGGAACGGCGGGAAGGTTGACGATGCGCTGGTACACGCCCGTGGGGTCATCGGAGGGAACAAACGGCTGATCCACCGGGAACGGAAAACCCTCGTCGGTGTAGGCAAGGTTGCCATAGCCGTCCACCTGCCACAGGTGCGGAACCTCCACGTGATCCCACTCGGGCTTGTACGTGGAGAGCTCCTCGTTGGAGACGGCCGCGGGGCCCTCAAAGAGGCGGAACTGCCACGAGCCGGACAGCTGGACAAACCCGCGCGACAGCTCGCGGCCGTACGTTGCAGCGAGATCGGCGGTCTCGTAACCCATAAAGTACGCATGGGGTGCCAGGCGGTTCCTGTGGGTGAGCGCTTGGTTTTCCCAATCGTTAATGGCGTCCATGGTGATGCTCCTTCGTCATCGTAGTGATTCTTGTGCAACCGGTTGTCCTTATCTTACGGGCGCTACAAAAAACTGTGCAACCGGTTGTCCGCTGAACGGTCGATTTGGCCGGATTAACGGTGCAACCGGTTGTACAACCGCGACACTTATGTCACCCTGAGTATCGAAACTCGGCGCAAGACATCGTTCTTAAGCTCGTAGGCAACCGCCACGCCCGCTAATATCTCACCCACACGAGACGTATTCGATTTCGGCTTGGTTGCAAAACGACACCGGTCACCGGATATCATGAACGCTGTTCAGACGCACTATAGTAAGCCGTATCCGCACTAGCCCGTACCAGTGACAACATCGACCGCATTTTCCAGGAGACGCCATGATCCAACCAGTTCGCACCGCACCTACGCTTGCCGAGGTTGCCGCAGCTGCCGGCGTATCGCGCTCCACGGCATCGCGTGCCCTCAACGATTCGCCCCGCATTAGCGAGGAAACCAAAAAGCGCGTCCGCGCGGCGGCCAAGGAAGTCAATTTTGTCCCCAACGCTCGTGGCCGAGCGCTCGCTGTCGGGCGCACGGAAATCATCGCCGTGCTCGTGACCGAGCCCCTGAGTGAACTCTTCAGCGACCCCACCTATAGCGAGTTTTTGAGCGGCATTACCGAGGAACTGTCGGAGTCATCCTATCTGCCCGTTATCTTGCAGGCGTCTTCTACGCATGAGCGCAACCGCGCACGCGAGCACTTTGAGCGCCGCTCGTTCGACGCCGTGATCGACGTCTCTCCCTACAAAGGCAGCGAGCTGCTCGAGGTGCTGCGCGAGCTGGGCGTACCCACCGTGTTGTGCGGCCAGCTCGAGGGCCACCCCTATCGCGATGTGTTCTCGACGGTCTACTCTGACGACGAAGAGGGCGGACATTTTGCGGCACTCGCCATGAAGGATCGCGGGCGCAAAGATATCGTCGCCGTGTTGGGACCGCAAGACAACCCCGCTGTTGTCGACCGCCTGCGCGGCTACCGCGCCGTCTTGGGCGAAGACCTCCCAGACGCAAACGTTATCTATACCGGCTGGAACAGCGGAGACGGCTATCAGGCCATGCACCAGATTCTCGCGCGCGAAATCGCTTTCGATGGCGTGCTCTGTGGATCGGACCGTATCGCGGCTGGCGTCATCACCGCACTCAACGAGGCAGGCCTATCCGTTCCGGCGGACGTTTCTGTCGTCGGCTTCGACGATCACGAGATTGCGGCGCGCTGCGTCCCCGCGCTCACGACCGTCCGCCAGCCCCTGCGCGAAGAAGGCCACATGGCCGCCAACATTGCGCTCGACATGATCAAGGGTGCCGAGCCCACCACCTCCGTGATGCACATGCAGCTGATCCAGAGAGACTCACTATAAGAAACTGGGCCGGGCTTTCCGCCAGACAGTTGTTGCGGAAAGTCTATCCCGTTTTGAGCGCTCATTCTGGGGCACAGTTTCCGTTAGACAGCTCAACCGGAAACTGTGCCCCATTATTATGCCGAATTCTGGGTCGCGCTTTCCCAGAGGACCCCCTTTGGGAAAGCGCGACCCGTTCTGCACGCAGATTACGGGATGCACTTTCCGTGACGCCCGGTCATCCCATGCCCTCGCAACCTCGGCGCATAAAAAACGAGGGAAGGCACACGTCCTTCCCTCGTTGCGGGCAATATGTAGCCGCTCGCCTACATCAGGCGCAGGCTGACGTCCTTGAGCTGGGCGCCGCTAACGGCACTCGGGGCGCCCGACATGAGGTCGGAGCCGCTGGCCGTCTTGGGGAACGCCATGACGTCGCGGATGGAGTCGGAACCGGTGAGCAGCATGCACACGCGGTCCAGGCCCAGAGCGAAACCGCCCATCGGGGGCGCGCCAAACTTGAGGGCCTCCATGAGGAAGCCGAACTGCGACTCGGCGCGCTCCTCGGTAAAGCCCAGGAGCTTGAGCATGGACATCTGCATCTCGGCGTTGTGGATACGCATACCGCCGCCGCCGGCCTCAAAGCCGTCCATGACAAAGTCGTAGGTGCACGAACCGGCTGCCAGCGGATCGGCCTCGATCTTAGCGATGTCGGTCTCGGTCGGCAGGGTGAACGGCTGGTGCTCGGCAGCGTAAGCCTTGCGGTCCTCATCCCAATGGAACAGCGGGAAGTTGACGACCCACAGGAAGTCGTGGCCCTCGCGCTTGATCTCGAGCGCATTGGCCATGTGCGAACGCATGCCGCCCAGGATCTCGTCGGAGAGCAGGCGCGGGCCGGCGGCGAACATCACAAGGTCGCCGGGCTCGACGTCCATGCGCTCGCGCAGAGCGGCCATCTCCTCGTCCGAGAAGAACTTGACGATGGGGCTGTTGATGGAGCCGTCCTCGCGGAAAGCGATCCAGGCCAGGCCCTTGGCGCCAAACGTGGAGGCCACGCCGGCGAGCTTATCGATCTTGGCACGTGCCCAGGCACCGGCGCCCTTGGCGTTGATGGCCTTGACGACAGAGCCCTCCTCGTTTGCGGCGGTCGCAAAGACCTTGAACTTGGAGTTGGCAAAGATGTCGGTCAGGTCGACCAAGTGCATGCCATAGCGGGTATCGGGCTTGTCGGAGCCATAGGTGTCCATGGCCTCCCAGTAGTTCATGCGACGCAGCGGCGTGGGCATCTCGACACCCATGCGGCCGAAAGCATCGGCAAGAACCTCCTCGAGCGCGCTCATGACATCGTTCTGGTCCACGAAGGACATCTCGATATCGACCTGGGTGAACTCGGGCTGACGGTCGGCGCGCAGATCCTCGTCGCGGAAGCACTTGGCAACCTGGTAGTAGCGCTCGACGCCACCGACCATAAGCAGCTGCTTCAGGAGCTGCGGGGACTGCGGCAGGGCGTAGAAGTTGCCCGGCTGAATGCGGCTGGGGACGATGAAGTCGCGGGCGCCCTCGGGCGTAGACTTAAACAGGGAGGGCGTCTCGACCTCCATGAACTCACGGTTGTGCAGCGCCTCGCGAATGGCAAAGGTAAAGTCGGAGCGCAGCTTGAGGTTGGCCATCATCTCGGGACGACGGAGGTCCAGATAGCGATAGCGCAGACGGGTGTCCTCGCTGGTTTCGATGCCGTCCTCGATCTGGAACGGCGGGGTGACGGAAGTGTTGAGCACCTCGGCGTGATCGGTCA
Source organism: uncultured Collinsella sp. (assembly GCA_900551815.1). Taxonomy (GTDB): domain Bacteria; phylum Actinomycetota; class Coriobacteriia; order Coriobacteriales; family Coriobacteriaceae; genus Collinsella. The sequence continues at coordinate 6,297 of URXE01000041.1, read as the reverse complement.
GGACCTCGATCTCGCCGGTCGCGAGCTTGGCGTTGGTGGTCTCCTCACCACGGGAACGCACGACGCCGTGGATCTTGATGGGCCACTCGGGACGCATGGTCTCGGCGATCTTAAAGGCGTCGCCGTCGGAGTGCTCGGGGTCGAAGGTGAGCTGCGTGATGCCCTCGCGGTCGCGAAGGTCGCAGAAAATAAGGCCGCCGTGGTCGCGGCGACGGCTCACCCAACCGGTGAGGGTGACCTCTTCGCCCACGTTCTCTCGGCGAAGCTCGCCGCAGGTACGGGTGTGCATGGAATGCTCGTCGATGGGACGGGTCTGGCTCATACCAGTGATCCTCCTTTATGGATCTGTGCCGCCCCGTGTCGTTCCGGGCGGCGTCGTACAGATTTGCCCAGCCTGCGTAAACCGCGCAGCCAGACATGGCGTTCTATCTTATCGCACCTGTGTCGATGTGCCGCGGAAAAGTGGCTCCTGCCCAAAGACTTGACGGAGACGAAACAATTGACGCGCCGCGGCACCCGCCCGCGCTCGTCACGTGCGACAATATGCCCCAATAAAACAGCACTTGGAAAGGCCCGTCATGACTGCACGCCTCATCGTTATGGATATCGACTCCACGCTCATCAACCAGGAGGTCATCGACCTGTTGGGCGAGGAAGCCGGCGTAGGCGAGCAGGTGGCACAGATCACCGAACGCGCCATGCGCGGCGAGCTGGACTTTAAGCAAGCGCTCGAGGAGCGCGTAGGGCTGCTCGCCGGCCTGGACGAGAGCGTGTTCGAGCGCACCTTTGAGCGCGTGACATTTACCCCCGGCGCGTTGGAGCTTGTGCGCTCGGCACACAGCAAGGGCTGGAAGGTCGGCGTGGTGAGCGGCGGCTTCCACGAGGTCGCTGACAAGATCGTGGCCGCCGCGGGCATCGATTTTTGCCTGGCCAACCGCCTGGAGGTCGTGGACGGCAAACTCACCGGTAAGTTGGCTGCCGACATTGTGACCAAGGAGTCCAAGCTCATCCAGCTGCTGGACTGGGCAGTTGAGTGCGGCGTCGACATGGCCCACACGGTCGCTATTGGCGACGGGGCAAACGACATCCCCATGATCCAGGCCGCGGGCACTGGCATCGCGTTTTGCGCCAAGCCCAAGACGCGCGAAGCCGCCCCGTTTGCCATCGACGAGCGCAACCTGATGCTCGCCATGGACATCATCCTGCGCGACTAGCCGATCCGTCTAACAATTGAATCAGTCCGTCCTATAGTTTCCGAACAATTTTGTCTTAGTGTTCGGAAAAACACCCTTTGAGTGCTAGACTTTGCGCCGTCGAAGGGAACATATATGGATAAGCGAGATCTTGAGCAGCTGCTGAGCGATGTTGCCGGCGGATCAGTCACCCCTGCCGACGCCCTCACGCGCATCCAGACGGCGCCAACCGCCGATCTGGGCTTTGCGCAGCTCGATCTTTCGCGCGGAGTGCGCCAGGGAGCCGGCGAGGTTGTCTACGGTGCCGGTAAAACCGCCGAGCAAATTGCCGCCATTATCAAAGCATTACTCGATGCAGACCAGGAGCGCATCCTGGTCACACGCTTGGATGCCGAAAAAGCCGCGCGCACCGCTGAGCTTCTCGGCAACGACATTGACCTGGGATATGTCCCGGACGCCCAGCTCGCCCTAGTGGGTGGCAAGCCCTCCCCCACCGGCAACGGACGCATCGTCGTCGCCTGCGCCGGCACGAGCGACCTGCCCGTCGCCGAAGAGGCGGCACTGACGGCCGAGTTCTACGGCAACGAGGTCGATCGCCTCTACGACGTAGGTGTCGCCGGCCTGCACCGCCTGCTCGCTCATGCCGAGGAACTTGCCCAGGCGCAGGTGATCATTGCCGTCGCCGGCATGGAGGGCGCGTTGGCGAGCGTTATCGGCGGCCTGGTGAGCTGTCCGGTCATCGCCGTCCCCACCAGCGTGGGCTATGGCGCAAGCTTTGGCGGCGTAGCCGCGCTGCTCGCCATGCTCAACTCCTGCGCCAGCGGCGTTTCGGTTGTCAACATCGACAACGGCTTTGGTGCCGCCTACCAGGCAAGTCTTATCAATCATCTGAGCGCTGGCACGCCCTGCGCCCGTTAAGGAGCATTCCATGTCCAACCATCAGCACACGCTTATCATCGACGGCACCTCGGGCATCAGCGGCGACATGACCGTCGCGGCCCTGCTCGACCTGGGCGCCAGCAAGGAGCACCTGCGCGAACAGCTCGCCACGCTGCCGATCGACGGCTTTGAGATTGCCGTTACACGCGTAAACAAGCATGGCATCGACGCCTGCGACTTTGACGTTCAGCTGGCAGAGGAGCTCGAGAACCATGATCACGATATGGCCTGGCTCTACGGCAACGAAGCAGCTGCCGAGCACACGCACGAGCATGAGCACCACCATCATGATCATGGCGAACACGGACACGAGCACTGCCACGAGCATGACCATGAGGGCCACGCCCATGAGCACGAGGATCACCACCACACCCACCACCATCATCACCGCTCGCTAGCCGACGTCGCGGAAATTATCGAGAATTCGCAGCTAAGCGATAGCGCCAAGCGTCGCGCTCTCGCCATCTTTACCGCGCTCGCTGCCGCCGAGGCCAAGGCACACGGCAAAACGCCCGAGACCGTCATGTTCCACGAGGTAGGCGCCATCGATTCCATCGTCGACGTCTGCTCGGTCGCCATCTGCCTCGATGACCTGGGCGTCGAGGATATTGTCGTCGAGTCGCTCTCCGAGGGTCACGGCACCATCCACTGTGCCCACGGCCTTATGCCCATCCCGGTGCCCGCCGTCGTCAACCTATGCCAAGCAGGCAATATCGCCCTCACGCCCGCACCGGTCGCCGGCGAGCTCGTGACGCCCACGGGCGCCGCTATCGTCGCCGCACTGCGCACGTCCGAGCACCTGCCGGCCCGCTACCGCATCGAGGCCGTCGGCTACGGCGCCGGTAAGCGCCCCTACGAGGGCTGCTCCGGCACGCTCCGTTGCCTGCTCGTTCACGTGGATGCATAACCATGGATGCCCGCAAAACCAAAAGCCGCGCCGCCATCGTCGCAGCATTCTCCGAGCTCCTTCGCGAGGAGGACTACGGCAAGATCACCGTCGGCGACATCATCGCGCGCGCTCACGTAGGCCGCGCGACATTCTACGGCCTCTTTAAGAGCAAAGACGACCTACTGTCCGAGCTCGTGAGCGACATCTGTACCCACGCCCTCGACGACGATGGCACACCGCTCGATGACCCACTCGTGCAGATCGAGCATATTCTCAACAATCTCTGGGAGCGTCGCCAGGGCGTCCGAGCCCTCGTAGCCGGCGCCGGCTCACGCGTCTTCGCCGACTGCCTCCGCAAGACCATCATGTCGCGCGCAGCCGAAACCGTCCCCACCGACCCAAACGGCCCCGCCGGCACCATGGACCGCAGCTTCTTACTACACCACATAGCCTCAAGCTTCGTAGGAATGGTCCAATGGTGGGCCTGGCACAACTTCCAAGCCCCAAAAGAGGACGTAGCCAAAGATTACCTATCAGCCATAAAGCCCCTCTTCACCTAAGTAACTATCCCATCCCAAAGTGCCAACAGCAGCCCAACGCCCCTACCAGCAACAAGCCCCTCCCATCAAAATTCAGATATATATGTTGGGTTGCTTGTACGAACGCAACAAAGACCCCGCAGCCGTCCGCATGGGGTAACTTCCCAGCGCACTCCGCAGGACGCAAAAAGGCTCGCCGCACAAAGTGCGCAGCGAGCCTTTTTGCATGTCCGAGGACGCGCTGGGAAGTTACCCCATGCGGACGGCGAACAACCTATGTAGCTTCGATCTAGAACATGCCCAAGAAACCATGCACAAACAGCGCGGCCAGAGCGGCACCGACAAACGGGGCGATGCCAGGAACGAGCAGGCCGTACTTCCAGTTGTTGTCAGCCTTGTTCTTAATCGGCAGCACCTGATAGGCCATGCGAGGGCCAAGGTCACGAGCCTGGTTCATGGCGAAGCCAGTGATGCCGCCCATGCCCATACCAACGGCCCAAACGATCAGACCGACGCAGATGGCGAGCATCAGAACGTTCTCGCCAGCACGGCTGGCGGCAGCAAGGATGGCGCTGATGAACACGAAGGTGCAGATAGCCTCGCAGAAGAAGTTGCGGGCATAGTTGGTGCCCTCGGTGGTGGGGTTGGTCGAGAAGATATTGCGCTGAGCAATGGGATCGATGACACCATCGGAAGCCTTGAACTCATCGGCATACATCAACCACGCGATCACGGCACCCGCAAAGCCGCCGAGCATATCGGCAACCATGAAGGGGATGCAGCTGCTCCACGGCACCAGGCCGACGATGCACTGGGCAAGCACCATGGCGGGGTTCATGCACACGGCGCCGCCAAAGATAAACAGGGCGACCGAGATGCCGAAAGACCAAGTGGTGATGGCAAACATATGACCAGAGCCCTGATACTTGGTGCCCTTGAGCACGGTATCGCAGTGTACGCCCACGCCAAAGATGATCATGAGGGCCGTTGCGCCGAATTCGCAAAGGAGTTTGGTAAGCATAAAACCTTATCTTTCTTGTCGGTTATAAACGATTCGTTTGGGCCACGCGCTAGTGCTGCGCGACGACAACGCCCAGGCCATCGGGAATGACGGCAACCTTGGCATCGGCACCCTTCATCTCAAAGGCGAGCTTGAGCGCCTCCTCGATAGTGTTGACCGGCGTCATGTGCATATCCTTGAGCATCTGATGATCGCACAGGTCAGTGACCATGATCACAGGGTGATGCGCCAGGATGCGGGCGAAAATCTGGCTCGTCCACTGGTCGGGCAGGGTCTCGTCCTTAGGACGGTCGATGCAGGCACGCTCGAACTCCGCCGGATCGTTGTCGGCGATGTTGTGATAGAAGCCCTCGCCACCGTGACCGTCGGCGCAACCGGCAACGTCGATAATCACGCCGCCCTCGGGAAGCGTGGCCTCAGCAGAGCACATGCCCTTCACAGCCTGGTAGATGTTCTGATCGAGCGGGTAGCCGCCGTTGGTGGTGATGGCGATCTCGCACTCGACGGGCTCAACGCCGGCAAGGCTCTTCACGAACTCGCAGCCAGCCTCGTGTGCCTTGTGAATATCGCCGGCAAAGGAGCCGATGACCTCGTGCTTGCCGTTGAGCACAACGTTAAGCACAAAGGCAAGGTGAGCCATCTCGGCAGCGGCAAACATATCCTCGCTCACGTGGTTGTGGCACAGGTTGCCGGCACGCGAATGAGAATCGTTCACAAACTGACCGTTGTGGTTGTACATGATGGTCTTGTAGCTGGCGATGCCAGGCAGGACGGACTTGCGGCTACCAGAGAAACCGGCAAAGAAGTGCGGCTCAATAAAGCCCTCGGCAAGCAGCAGATCGCAGTCGGCGGCAATCTTGTTGATGATGCACTCGCCACCAGAAGGCAGGGTGCCGATCTTTTTCATCATGCTGTCATCAGTCGCGACGTGCATAACGATTTCCTCGTTGGCAACGATCTCCTCGCCGTACTTGTTGACGAGCTCCTCGTGCGTCGACGGACGGTGCATACCCGTAGCAACCAAAATACGCACGCGAGCCTCGGGTGCAGCGGAATGGATGTGATGCAGCAGAATAGGCATCGTTACACGCGAGGGAACGGGACGCGTATGGTCGGAGCTAATGATGACAATATCCTTCTTGCCAGCACAAAGCTCCTCGAGCGAAGGCGAGCCATAAGGGTTGGCAAGCGACTCCTCTACCAGCTCTTCCTGCGATTTCGTGGTCTTAAACTCGTTTTGATGACCTTCCATCACACCCGCGAAGTTCTTATCCTCGAGCTCCAAATGCAACGTCTTGTGGTCAAACGGCAGTTCACATTCAAACAATGACGAGCGCCCTCTTCCTTTCAACTGACACACTAGATAAACCGTTGGAAGGATACGCCGCTCACCGAAAAACACCACCGTCCACCGAGTCATTAACACAACGTTCATATTTGACCCACAACAAAACGGCCGCGATCCCAAACGGGACCGCAGCCGCCTGTAAAAGACACAATAGACAGGATGACTTACGCAGCCTCGAGGCAAACATCTACCCCGAGATGTACGCATGTAAGCCATTTTGCATAAATGCGTTAATATATTGCATAAAATGGTACATGGATTTCAAACCGTAACAGGGTAGTACCCTCCGGAGCGTGCATTTTTGCGAGTATTCGGGGGTGCGGACAGAAAGTTGGACCGCGGGGCGGTCCGGACTGGAGGTTCGCATG
>URXE01000040.1 GCA_900551815.1 uncultured Collinsella sp. | reverse complement strand
GCAGGAAGCTTGGATACGCCTAGGCGCGGTCCAAGAAATCGTCCGCACCCCCAAGCCTCCAAATAGGAACTATTTCACCGCAACTGAGGAGGCGGGAGCGAGTGACCGGCCTAGCGCAGGGAGCGCAGGCCGCCGGCTTCCTTGTCGAGCACCGTAAAGCGCACGGCATCTAGGTGCTCCAAAATGCTGATGGCACGTTTGCGGGACACACCGAGGGCCTCGCGCAGGGCGCTCGTGGTGGCAGCGCCGCCGGCTGCCTCAATGGCGGCGGCGGCGAGCTCGCGCGCATGGGCCTCGGCGGCAGCGGACAGGGCAACGTCGCGCTCGACCTTAACAATCGAGCGGTTGAGCGAAAGCTCGCGCAGGGCTCGCGTCATGGTGTCGCGATCGAGCTGCAGTTGCTCGCCCACCTCGGGCAACGTCGGCGCATCGAGGCCGGCTTCGTCCAGCAAGGCAACGATACGTTCGCAGGCCTCGCGCACCACACGCGCCGCGGCGGCAGCGGAGTGCGGGTCGAACACCTCGGCCCCCTCGGAGGCGCACACGCCACGCGAGCAGCCCTCGGCAATCAGAGCCGCGGCAACTGTATCATCAGCGGCAGGCCACGCAGCATGGGCAACGGCGCCGGGTGTAAAGCCCGTCTCCTTGGGAGACGCCGCATGCATGGCTGACAGGGTCGCCGCCAGTGCATCCATCGCGGCGTCGAGCACCACGGCATCCGCAAAGTGGTCCGCATCACCCACGGCAAGCTTGCGAACGGAGCCCTGCGCCACCAACCCGCGCAGCGCGGCATCGACCTCGCCGACACCAAGATCCAAAGCCTCGGCAACATCAACCGCCGTAACCGGCAGCATCTGCAGTGCCAGCCAAGCGCCCACACCGCCCGCGATATCGCCGGACTCGAGCGCCGCAAACAGTGCGCGCTCGCCGGCAGAAAGCTCGCGCGAGCGACGGCAGCGCGAAAGCAGCACGCGCCCGCCGCCAATAAGCATCACGGGCGAATACGACAGCACCACGGCATGGTCTCCGGCACGCAGCGGCAGCGGATCATCCAGGCGCACCTGCACGGTACGGGTCTCGCCCACCGCCATGGGGGCTTCGCCCTCCAAAAGCATGATGCGGCCGACGACTTCGGCCGTGCCGGCCATCACATGCACGCGCACGCCCGACTCGAGCACGCGCGGCTTGGCGCCCTCGCGGCCCAGGTAGGTGAACGTCATCATAAAGCGCAACGTCTGACCAAAGCGGTCCGCCACGCCCAGCATCTCGCCGCGGTCAAGTGCCGCGACGCCGTCACCGACCAGGTTGAGCGCCACACGCTGACCAGGAAGCGCGCGCGGCGTATCACCATGCACCTGAATCCCGCGCACACGACAGACCGTACGCGACGGCAAAGCCATCAGCTCGTCGCCCACCGCAACCGGCGCATCGTGCAACGTTCCCGTTACGACGGTGCCGACGCCCTTAATCGTAAAGCAGCGGTCAATCGGCAGGCGCGGCGCGGCATCGGTGCGCTCGGCACGGTCGCGGCAGGCATCCCAGCAGGCACTTACCTGCTCGTCGAGCACCGCAAGCAGCCCGTCGATCCCCTCGCCCGTCTTAGACGACACGGGCGCAATCGGCGCGCCCGCAAACACGGTACCCGACAAAAAGTCATCGACATCGAGCTCGGCAAGCTCGGTCATCTCGGCATCGGCCAGGTCACACATAGTCAGCGCCACCACCATATGCGTGACGCCCAGCATCTCCAGCACGTGCACGTGCTCGCGGGTCTGCGGCATCACGCCCTCGACGGCAGAGACCACCAACACGGCAACATCAATGCCCGTGGCACCCTGCACCATGGCGCGCAGGTAATGCGCGTGGCCCGGCACGTCGACCAGGCCGACGATCTTGCCGCTCGGCAGCGCCAGCTCGCCAAAGCCAAGCTCCACCGTCATGCCGCGACGACGCTCGACCTCAAGGCGATCGGGATTCTTGCCGGTCAGTGCCTCGATCAGCGCCGACTTACCGTGGTCGACGTGGCCCGCCGTGCCAACGATAACGGGACACTCCACCAGCGCTTGAACCTCACTCATCGAGCAATCGCCTTCTCAACGCACGCGACGAGCGTCGATGCCGCCGTCTCGATATCGCGGTCGCCCACAAGCGTACGGACGTCAAACAAAATGCGATCGTGCGAGGTTCGTGTGACGACCGGTGTGTCGAAGTCCTGGACAAGCGAGCGCTTGAGCGCATCGACCGTCAGGCGCGCGTCAACAAGACGCACGGCAACGCACATCGTGGGCAGCTCCACGGTAGGCAGAGATCCACCGCCGGGCGTCGACGATTCTTCGATAATCTCAAGCTCGACGGCGCACGGGCAACCCGCCTTATCGAGCCCGGCGACCATACGATCGCGCAGCTTGCGGGCACGTCGCTCCAAATGGGCCTGCGGTAGCGTAAGCATGCTGAGCACCGGAATATCGCGATGGGCAACATCGGCGCCGTCCATGTAGATACGTAGCGTGGCCTCGAGCGCCGCCAGTGCGAGCTTGCCCGGGCGCAGGGCACGCATAAGCGGATGCGACCCGCAGGCCTGGACCAGATCGCGACGGCCCATGATAATGCCCGCCTGCGCGGCACCCAGCAGCTTATCACCCGAGCACGACACGATATCGAGCCCTGCCGAAACCGAAGCCGGCGTGGTTTCTTCGCCGCCGCGCACCAAGATGTCGTCGGGCAACAGCGCGCCCGAGCCCTGGTCCTCGTAGAACAGCAGGCCGTGCTTATGGGCCAGTGCGGCGAGCTCCCTTGAGCTCACTTCCTCGTGAAAACCCTCGATGCGATAGTTGGAAGGATGGACCTTCAGGATCATGGCCGTTTCGGGCGTGATGGCGCGCTCGTAGTCGCCCAGGTGCGTGCGGTTGGTGGCGCCGACCTCGACGAGTTTGGCGCCCGAGGCCGCCATGACATCGGGGATGCGGAAGCTGCCGCCAATCTCGACAAGCTCGCCGCGGCTGACGATGACCTCTTTGCCTGCGGCATGGGTCGCCAGCACCAGCAGCACAGCGGCGGCGTTGTTGTTGACCACGAGCGCGTCCTCGGCTCCGGTAAGCGAGCGGATGAGCTGCGCGGCATGTTCCTTGCGCGACCCACGCGAGCAGGTGCCCACGCTGTACTCGAGTGTGCTGTACCCGCGCGCGACCTCGGCCACGGCCTTTGCCACCGACTCCGCGAGCGGGGCGCGGCCCAAGTTGGTATGGATGACCACGCCCGTAGCGTTGACGGCGGGGCGCAGGCTCGGCAACGCGGAGCGGTGCGCACGCCACTCGATGGCCGAGGCCAGGTCGCGCTTAGAGCGCGGGGCGGCACCGGCGCGAATGGCGGCGCGCTCCTCGTCGAGCTCGGCCGTGACGGCGGCATGCACCACCGCGTCGCAGGTCTCCCCCGCCGCCTTCACTACCGGCCACTCGGCAAGCAGCTCGTTGACGGAGGGAATGGCGCGCAGGCGGGCGCGCACCTCATCGGACATGTTCTGGCTATCGCTCATGTGCGGCCTTTCAAAACCAAAGATGAATCAATCGTTCGAACGTCAAACTATCAGCCAATTCGATCGGCTGAATCGATCATTCGTTATTATCCTCGCGCGCCGCGATCTTTTCCACGCGAACGGCGTTTTCCTGGGTGAGCGCGGCACCCGTCAACGGGTCCCATCGCAGCGGCGTATGGTCGAGCGGGCCCACGCCCAAGGCTTGAGCGCCACCGGCATCGGCGCCAAACGAACGCCCGCCGGGAGCGGCCGAGGTGAAGATGCACGCCGGATGCAGATACGGCGTTGTCTCCACGCGCACGCGGTCGCGGCCCATATCGCTCACGAGTTCGACGACCTCGCCGTCGGCGATGCCCATGTGCGCAGCAGCATCGGCATTCATTTGCACGGCATCCAGGTCCGAGCCCGCCTCGGCGGCACCTTGGGCCGCGAGCCTGCGCGAAGTATGCGACTCAAAGGGACGGTTGCCGCTAATGAGGCGAAACATCCCCGGGCCGGGCTCCACCATGGGAGCGATCCAGTTGGGCACACGACCCAGACCGGCTCGCTCCCATATGTCGCTTGCCAGCGCAATCTTGCCGCGATCCAAGGGAATCGCCGGCTCGCCCGTACGCGACGGCAACGCAACACCCGTGTCGGCCCAGCCGCGCTCCTTGAGCTCGTCCAGATTGATCCCAAAAGGCGCCACCTGGGCAGCCGCCAGATCGTCAGGCGTAAACTGGAAGTACTCGCCCACGCCACACGCCTGCGCCAGACCGGCAAAGATCTCCCGCCCCGGTCGCGTGTCGTCATGCTGCACGGGCAGCACGGCATTGCGGTAGAACACGCGCGAATCATTGGCACCCACGACTGTGCCCACGCCGCGGTCGGCCTCCAGATACGTCACGTCGGGCAACACGAAGTCAGAAGCACGCGCCGTCTCGGACCAGCGAATATCAATCGTCACGAGCAAGTCGAGCTGCTGCAAAATACCCAACCAAGCCCGCGCATTGCCATAGCCCGCACCGGGGTTACTGGCATAGACGATGAGTCCACGCAAATCGCCGGCAAGAATCGACTGACCGATGGTCGTGCACAGGCCGCGCACCGGATCGACCAGTGGATAGCGCTCGGACCCCAACTTGGGCTCACGTGGCATCGACGGCGTCGCGAAACACGCAGGGTCCAAATCGCCCAACACAAGCGGCGTGGGCGGGTTGAGCGCGCCGCCCGCGTGTCCGATGCAGCCCAGCAGCACATCGACCAAGCAAATAGCGCGCGCGGTCTGGGTGCTATTGGCATACGCGATACCGATGCCGCCATGAAAGCCCGCGTCCACCACCGCAGCAGGCGCCGCGGCAGCCAAATCACGCGCAGTCGCTCGGATATCGTCCGCCGGCACATCGCACATCGACTCAGCCCACTCGGGCGTCCAAACAGCGGCTGCCTGCGCCAGCTCGTCAAAACCCGTGGTATAACGGGTCACGAACTCGTGATCGTACAGGTCCTCGGCAATCAACACGTGGACAATACCCAACAGCAGCGCCAAGTCGCAGCCCGGGCGCACGCGCAACCAGCGGTCGGCAAGCGCCGCAGAGCCACTGCGCCGCGGGTCGACCACGATGATCTTCGCCCCACGCCGGCGCGCATCGTTGAGCGCATCAACGGCCCCCATCGTCGACGAATCCACCAGTGAACGCCCTAGGTACATGATGCAATCGGTATGCGCCAGGTCGGAGGCGGGGCTATAGCCCAGGCTGTGCTCCCAACCGGTGAGACGGCTTACCTCGCAGGCGCCATCGGCACCGTACACGTTGGGCGAGCCCAGCGCATGCATAAAACGATACGCCCAGTAGCGGTCGAACGAGGGCACGCCAAGCGTCATGCCCAGCGCACGGGGACCATGCCCGTCAACAATCTCCCCAAGGCGCGCTGCGATCTGCGCGAACGCCTCATCCCACGAAATCGCATCGAACCCCGAGCCATCAGCTCGTCGGCGCATGGGGTGTACAATGCGGTCGCGCTCGTCAAACGGCATTGCCAGGCGATGCCGCCCGCGGGCACACAGGGCTCGCGCCGCGCACGGATGCCCCGGCACCGGCAACTTAGTCACCACACGCCCATCCTCAACGCGTGCCGCAAAGGCGCAATCGGCATAGCATCCCCCGCATGTGGTCACCACGGCGCGACCGTCACGCTTCACAGCTGATGCCATCTCGATTACCCCTTTCATCAGCCAAACACAACAGGCCAAAAGCCCGGCGACGAGCCCCAGACCCAAAAAGCCTCCCGCACGGCAACGCCCCGCGGGAGGCCCAACGTCAAACAGACGGTACCTTACGCCTCGAACTTCTTGGCGTAGATAAACCAGTAGCCGAGCGCGACCAGAACCGCGCCGCCCACGATGTTGCCCAGCGTGGCGGCGGACAGGTTAAACGCAATGCCCGCGGCGTTGAGCGCATCGGCACCGGCGACGTCGGCACCGTAGCCGCACGCGTGCATCACGGCACCCATGGGCAAAAAGTACATGTTGGCAACACAGTGCTCAAAACCGCAGGCCACAAAGGCGGCGATGGGCAGCAGAATGCCCACAACCTTATCGACCACGGTCTTGCCGGCGGTACCGATCCACACAGCCAGGCACACAAAGATGTTGCACAGGATGCCGCGGAAGAAGATCGTCACCCAGTCGATCGTCACCTTGCCGGCGGCGACGCTCACCATGGAATTGGCGACCGCCTCGCCGTTGAGCTTGTAAATGCCGGCCATGTACACCAAAAAGACGATGAACAGGGCACCGACAAAGTTACCGACCCATACGACGACCCAAGCCTTGAGCATCTGGACCAGGGTGATCTGTTTGCTCTTGAGCGCGCAGACCATAAGCGAGTTGCCAGTGAACAACTCGGCACCGCACACCAGCACGAGCACCAGGCCCAGGCAAAAGCACAGGCCGCCCACGACGCGCTGGGCGCCCCAGCCCAGCGTGCTATCGCTCAAGAACACGGTAAAGAACAGGCCACCGAAGGCGATGAACGCGCCGGCGAACATTGCCAACAGAAAGGCCTTTGCAACCGGCAGGTTGGCCTTAGTCACGCCAGCGGCCTCGGTCTTGGCCTCGATCGCGGCGGGCCCCAGGCAATCGGGAGCGGGATATTCTGCCTTGGAATCTGCCATGTCAATCACTTCTTTCCTAATCAGCAGGGACAAGCGCTCCTATTGCTCTTGCCCCAAGCGGACAAAGTGGGAAAAGTCGTTAGCGGCCACAGCGTCGTACACGGCGTCGACGGCCTCAAAGACCTCCGGGGACATGGGGTTGTAAAACTCCGTATCGCCCGGCTGAATCCCAACGAAGACGATATCATCGCACGATTGCTCGATTTCCTCGATCAGAATCGAGAGCGGAAGCGAATGCGTGGTGAACATCGACTTGCGGGCCACATCACGCTTGTCGAGCAAGCGGATGGACCCGACGGGCAGCGCCATGTCGGCGGCATCGACCAAGACCAGACGCGGCGGACGCTCGCGCTTGACCTCGATGATGTCATCCTCGGGCGTTTGGCCGCCGTCGATGGTGTACCAACCGGCGATGGGTGCGTCCTCCATCTTTTTGGAGAGCACGGGGCCGGCCGCATCGTCGGCACGCAGTACGCTTCCCGCCGTAAGCACGATACCCGCAAACGGGGCGCCGTTCACACGACCATCCACAACGCGACCCATTACTGCAACCTCCCCGTCAGATACACGCCCGACACATCGCGCACGCGCTCCATCAAATCGCGGAACTTCATTAAGAACGCGACCTGCTGGGCATGCAGGCCAAAGTCGTCGTCGAACACCGAGATGCCGGCCTTGGCCGACCCGCGAAAACCGCGCTCGTCGAGCAGCGCATCGCAGGCCTCGAGCAGCGACGGCACCGCCGCCTTGTCGAGCTGACACTCGCCAAAGGAGCGGATGGCCTCGAACTTGGTCTTAGCCTCCCCCTCCGGCAGCGCGTCGACGAGCGAATAGAACACATCCACCGACACCGACAGGCGCGGCTCAAAGCAGTCGAGCACGCCGGTGTGGTGGCCCACGGCGAGCGTGTAGTACAGCACGTCGCAGGCCTCCTGGGGAACGTCTTCCTCGGTCTCCACAAACTTACGCGTGAGCTCGTAAAAGACCACCTGGTCGGGCGCATGGCCCAGGCAGGGGTCGGCGACGCCCTCGGCGGCCTCGTCGCTTGCGCGCGAGGCATCGCCAAAGGAGCCGCCGAGCATACCGGGGCCCGCAAAGTAACCAGAGCGGTCCGTGAGCTCCATCTAGCGACCTCCGGCCAGCACCAGATCCTGCAGCGCCGAGTAGACCTCAACGCGGCGCGGATCGTCCTGCTTGTCGATGAGCAGTGCCATGGCACCGCGGATATCGCCCTTGGGCGCACCCTCGAGCGTGTCCATAAACTCGTTGGCCAGGTCGCGGCCGTAACGGTAGCCGCTCATGGCGCGAGCTTCGCGCTCGATGGCGACGCGCAGCTTGTACGGCACGCCAGGGTGCAGGATATCGGCCTGCTCGCCGGCAGCCTCCACCGTGGTCTCGGCATGGAGCTTTTGGTCCAGCAGACCGAGCGCCATGGCAAAGCCGTAGATGGTCTGCGCGGGGCTGGGCGGGCAGCCGGGGATATAGACATCGACCGGCAGAATCTTGTCCGTGCCGCCCCAGACGCAGTAGTTATCGTAGAAGATGCCGCCGGTGCAGCCGCACGCGCCATAGGACACCACGATCTTGGGATCGGGTGCGGCCTCAAAGGCGCGCAGGGCCGGCATGCGCATGGCACGCGTCACGGCGCCGGTGTACAGCAGCACATCGGCGTGACGGGGCGAGGGCACGACCTTGATGCCAAAGCGCTCGACGTCGAAGACGGGCGTGATGGAACCGAAGATCTCGATCTCGCAGCCGTTGCAGCCGCCGCAGTCGACACGGTAGACGTACACCGAGCGCTTGATCTTCTTAAGAAGGGTCGCCTTGGCCTTCTCGATGCTCTCGTCGAGCTCGATCTTGGTCGGGCGGTACTGAAGCCACTCGGGCAAAAGCGTGGGTTCGGCCATGGTTACTCCTCCTTCGTTTCAAAATCCATGATGATGCCCTCGACCGGTGCAGGACCGGCGGGAATCTCGGGCGCATCGGGGTTGAGCTCGCGGTCGATATACTCCGGGTTCACGCCGTGGCCACCCAGATACTCCATGCCGGGGCCCTGGGGCTCGCCGGACGCAAGCGTCTCGTTGGCAGCCATGCCGCGCGCGTTGCCGGTCTTTACGGCCGAGGCGGCGCGCAGGGCGTCGAGCTCGCGCTTGCACTCCTGGCACATACCGACGGTACGGGCAGCCTGCTCGGCCTCCATGCCGCCGGCCTTTTGCAGCAGGCGCTTAGCGTAGTCGATCTCCTTGTGCGGGGCAAACGGCTTACCGCAACGCGAGCAGTGCTCGAGCGTATAGACGCTCTTGCTGGTGAGGTCGTCCTTGCTCATGACGGCCAGCTCAAACTCCTCGGTGAGGTTGATGGCCTCCATGGGGCAGGCTTCCTCGCAGCGGCCGCAGAAGATGCAGCGGCCGTAGTCGATCGACCAGGTGATGGTGTCGGCCGCAAGGTCGGTGTCCATGCGAATGGCATCGGCCGGGCACGCCACGCCGCAGGCACCGCAGGCGATGCAGAGCTCGGCGTTGTGCTCGGGCTTGCCGCGCATGTCCTTATTGGTGGGAAACGGCGCAAACGGGTACTTGACCGTCGCGTCGCCGGCCTTGGCGTTAACCTTCCAAAGCTTCAGCATATTAGAGCGCCTCCTCATCGAGCGGAGCGGCCATGGTGCCCTCGCCCGCAAGCGGCGACTTGTCGCGCCAGACGTTCTCGAACTGCTCCTTGTCGAGCACGTGGTCGCGCTTGGCGGCGACATCGGTCACCGTCACGCGGTCGGTGCAGGAGTAGCACGGGTCGAGCGAGCCGACGATCAGCGCCGCGTCGCCCACGGTGTTGCCGCGGAACATGTAGCGCAGGACCGGCCAGTTGCTGTACGTGGCGGCCTTGGCGCGCCAGCGGTAGCACTTCTGGTTGTTGCCGAGCATGGCCCAGTGCACGTCCTCGCCGCGCGGCGCCTCGGTGGCACCGATGGCATACTTGTGCGGGGTGTACTCCCAATCCGTGGTGAGGATGGGGCCCGACGGGCAGTTCTCGAGCATGGTCTCGATCATGTCGATCGAATCGTAGACCTCCTGGATGCGAACGGCGGTACGGCCGAAGGCATCGCAGGTGTCGGCCGTAGCGGCATGCATCTTTTGGACGTCCGGATCGGCGTAGCCGTCGAAGGGGTGGTCAAAGCGCACGTCGCGGGCATAACCCGAGCCACGCATGAGCGGGCCGACCGGCGAGAAGTCGCGTGCGATCTTGCGGTCCAAGATGCCGATGTCACTCGTACGCTCAATGAAGTTGGGCGTCGAGAGCAAGACGTCGACGAGCTCCTGAACCTCGGAGCGCAGCTGATGGATGGTCGTGAGCGTGGAGAGCTTCTGCTCGGCCAAAATGTCGCGACGCACGCCGCCGATCACGTTGAGGCCGTAGGTCTTGCGGTGACCGGAGAGTTTCTCGGCTAAGTCCATGGACTTCTCGCGGACGCGGAAGAACTGCTGGAAGCCCGAATCGAAGCCGGTGTAGTGCGATGCGAGGCCAATGTTGAGCAGATGCGAGTGCAGGCGCTCGACCTCGAGCATGATGGCGCGGATGTACTGGGCGCGCGGCGGGACATGAATGCCCTGGGCGCGCTCGACGGCCTCGGCATAGGCCACCGAGTGGGCGCAGCCGCAGATGCCGCAGATGCGGTCGGCGAGGAACGTCACGGCGTCATAGTTCAGGCGCGTCTCGGCGACCTTCTCCATGCCGCGGTGCACGTAGAACAGACGATAGTCGGCGTCGACGATCGTCTCGCCCTCAACGAACAGGCGGAAGTGGCCGGGCTCGTCGGAAGTAATGTGCAACGGGCCCATGGGGACGAGCGTCGTCTCCTTGCCCTTGGTATCGGCCAAGAACTCGTAGTTTTCCATGTCGCTCGCGGGAGCGGGACGGAAACGGTAGTCCATGGAGTCCTTGCGCAGCGGATACAGGCCGCTGGGCCAGTCATCGGGCAGTACCAGGCGGCGACGGTCGGGCAGGCCCTCGGGGATCAGGCCGAACATGTCGCGAAGCTCGCGCTCGCCCCACACGCAGGCGGGGACGAACGGCGTCACGGACGGGAACGTCATCTTGGCGGGATCGACCTCGGTGCGCACGGTCACCCAGCCGGGGTCCTCCCCCTCCATGGAGATGACGTAGTACACGGCGTAGCGACCGCACAGACTGCGCTCGTCGTTGCCGACGATCACGGGAATCCAGCCGTAGCGCTCGTAATACAGGTAGTGGACGGCCTCGGGCAGCTTGTCCTGCTTGACGGTAATCGTCAGCTGGTCCTCGCACTGCCACTCGACCTTCTCGATGCAGCCCGGAAAGGCGCGGCGCAGGGCCTCGACATGGCTCTCGCAGCGACGGGCATACACCTTGTTCTCAGTTTCAATCATTCGTTACTCCACCTCGCTCTGAGCGGTCTCGGTACCGAACACAGCGCGGTACATCGGCGTCGCGCGAAGCTCCTCGGTGCTCTGCTCGAGCACGATGCCGGTCGCGGTCTCCACACCGTGCACGAGAGGCAGCGGGGTGGCGATGCCAAACCACAAGATCATGACAGCCAGGATGATTTCGGGGATAAGCATGAGCGCCGGGGCCTCATGCTTGCCCATGCCCTGGGGTGCATGGCCGAATACCGACTTGAGTGCGATGCGGGTGAGCGCGGAGATGGCCACGGTAAGACCGAGGGCGACCACGACGACCAGCCACATGGGACCGGCGGTAACACCGGCGACAAAAGTCAGGAACTCGGAGATAAACATGCCAAAGGGCGGGAAGGCACCAAGGCCGAGCAGCGCCAGGACGGCGAGCGCGGCGGTTGCGGGGGCAACCTCGACGACACCCTGGATCTTAGCCAGGCTACGCGTGCCAAAGGCATGCTGGATGTTGCCGGACACGCAGAAGGCAAGCGTCTTGGTAAAGCCGTGAAACACGCAGTGCAGCAGGGCCGCGGCGATACCCAGCGGACCACCGATACCCAGGCACAGGGCGATAACGCCCACGTTCTCCACAGACGAGTACGCAAAGCGGCGCTTGAGGTCGTCCTGGCGAAACATCGAAAATGCCGCCACCAAAATGGACAGCGTACCGACGATCAACAGCAAAAGTTGCGGATACTCGGCGCCCACGGCCTGGATGGTAAAGCCGTAGAAGCGCATGATCACAAGCATGGCGCACTTAAGCAGCACGCCCGAAAGCAGGGCCGAGACAGGGCTCGGGGCCTGGGAGTGGGCATCGGGCAGCCAAGTGTGCATGGGGAACAGGCCGGCCTTGGTGCCAAAGCCGATCACGATAAACGCAAAGGCGAGGCGCATGAGCGTCGGGTCGAACTGGTCGGCATACGGCAGCACGCACGACAGGAATGCGGCCTCGTGGGCGTTGGGAATCACGTCGGCGGCGTTGGCGTAGATCAGCAGCGTACCGAACAGACCAAAGGCCACGCCGGCGGTGCAGACCATCGCATACTTCCAAGAAGCCTCGAGGGCCGTCTTGTTCTTGTAGATACCCACGAGGAACACGGTGGAAAGCGTGGTTGCCTCCACGGCGGCCCACGTGAGGATCATGTTGTTGGACAGGCACGCGAGCAGCATGGTGAACACAAACAGGCTAAACAGCGCAAAATACTGCTTGGCGCGCTCGGCGGGCATGGAGCCCTCCTCGATATCGGCCTTTACATAGGGCAGCGAGAACAGCCCCGTAAGAAAACCGATAAAGCCGATGAGCAGCACAAAGATGGCGCCCAGCGAATCGAGGTGAAACCACAGGCCAAAAGCGCTCGCGGTGTCGCCGCTCATAAGGACGTCACCGGCCGTCATTATCGACAGCACCAGGACGGCTGCGACGGAGACCAGGTTGAGACCGGCAAACACGTTATAGGACGTGTTCTTGGGCAAAAACGCCATGACCAGCGAGAACACCAAAGGAGTCGCGAGCAGGGCGAGAATCAACGTTTCCATGGACTACCCCCTCAGCTCGGACAGGTCGCGCGCATCGAGCGAGTGGGAGTCGTCCCAAATGCGACGCACGACGATGGACATGATGATGACGGCAAAGATGGCATCGGTGGCGATACCGATCTCGATGATCTCGGGAGCGGTGGGGGCCAAAAGCGCGAGCGTCACGTGGCTGCCGTTTTCCATAAGGCAGTATCCAAAGATCTGCTTCATGATGTTGCGCTGCGAAATGATGCAGGTGAGGCCCACAAAGAAGTGAGCGAAGCTAATAGCGAGCGCAGGCGTTGCGACCTCGGCCGTGGGCAGGCTGATCTGCGTCACGACGGCAAAGCAGATCGCGACCTCGACGGCGATGATGCAGATGGCCCACGCGGGCTTAAGGCCGGCCTTGAGCGATGCGTCGCTCGGCTCGCCCATCTTCTTGTATGCGCGGTTGAGGATATAAGGGACCAGGACGACCTTGGTGATAAAGGCAGATCCAGCCCACATAAGCAGCTCCTGCGCACCGGTGGTGGCACCGAGCGTGGCGAGCAACCCCACGAGCACCAGCGACTGCACCGCATACCAGTGGATGGAATGTTTGATGTTCTTGGAGACAACCACCATGGTGGACGTGACGATCAGAAGGCCGCCAAGGATGTTGACGATCGAATAACCCATGTCGTTCTACCTCCTAACCGATCCAGCTGGCCGAAAGCGGGCCGCTGACGATGACCATGATGATGAGCACGATGAACACGAACGCCATCGCGCGGGGAAGCGGGGCTCCCGCAGCGACCTCTTCGCTCGGCTCGCCGGGCAGGCAATAGCCCATCCACTTAAGGAACCAGGCAAAGGTGGCGACGGTCTCGGCGACCATGATGCACACGAGCACCAGGATCGCGACGTTGCCGGCACCCACAGAAAAGCCACCGGCGATGATCTGGAACTTCGAGAAGAACGTGTTCATGGGCGGCACGCCGGCAATGGCGAGTGCCGCGACACCAAAGCCCACGCCCGAGATCGGGTACTTCTTTACGATGCCGCGAAGCTTGGGCAGCATACGCGTGCCGAGCGTAAAGGAGAACGAACCGGCGATCAGGAAGAACAGCGTCTTGGCGAAAGCGTGGTTAAAGATGTGGCACACGGCGCCATCAAAGGCCAGCTGGCTGCCAAAGACCGAAAGGCCCAGACCAAAGAACACATAGGAGAGCTGGGCGATCGTGGAGAAGGCCAGCAGGCGCTTCATGTCCTTTTGCGGCAGGTACATCAGGAAACCAAAGAGCATGGTGACCATGGCGTCGATAATGGCGACCCAGCCCACGATCTCGGGAATCTCGCCGGCAGAGACGAGTGCACGCGCGAACACGCACACGCCGACCTTGACCATCGAGGCACCATGCAGGTAGGCCGAAACAGGCGTCGGCGCCTCCATGGCCGAAGGCAGCCACATGTACATGGGAACCTGTGCGGACTTGGCCCAGGCCGCAAACAGCACGAGCAAAAGGACGATGGCCTTGAGCTTGGCGTCGAGGCCGGCAATCGCGGTAATGGCGAAGGTGCCGGTGTGGGCAAACACGATAGCGGCGCCCAGATACAGGCCGAGCGCACCGATATGCGTGATGATCAGGGCCTTCATGCCGGCCTTCTTGGCCGTAGGCGTCATGTAGTAGCTAATGAGGCCCCAAGAGCACGCACCCGTGATCTCAAAGAACACGAGCTGGCCCAAAAGGGTCGAGCTGTACACGAGGCCGGCCATGGCACCGATGAAGGTCGCGAGGTACGCGTAGAAGCGGCGACGCGGCGCGTCGGGATGCTCACGGTTATTCTCGCTCATATAGGGGATCGAATAGATCACGACAAGCAGGCCGATACCCACAAAGGCGGGCGCGAGCAGCGTGCTCATGCGATCGAAGGTGAATCCCATGACGAGGGTCTGCCCAAACGAGATCAGGGGGACCTGCGTGTCGGGCATGCCGGCGCCGGCGAAATTCGCGGCGAGGGCGATGGTGCAGACCGTCGAGACGGCGGCACCCAAAACGCTGAACCACTTGGCGTACGGACGGGGGAACAGGGCGACGAGCACCGAGGCCACCATCGGGGCCGCGATAGCGACCAAGCCGAGAAGGGACAGACTGACTGCAAATGACATTGTTTCTCCCTTCTCCTACACGCCGACGACCACGAAGACAAACGCCAGAACGGCGATGCCCACGACGGCCCAGGTCTGATTGCCGAGCACCTTAAAGCGTGAGCGCGAGCAAGAGTTCTCGATCACGCCGCACACGACAAAGTCGATAAGGCACTTCACCAGGAAGATGACTGCGCCCAGAACGGCGGCGGCGCCCACGGTCGCGGGCTCGCCCCAGGGGACGAAGATTGCGCAGAACCAAGCGACAACCAGGACCTGTTTCATGGACATGGCAAGCTTGGCCATGGCAAGCGACGGGCCGGAAAGCTCGGCGAGCGGACCTTCCTGAAGCTCCTGCTCGGCCTCGGCCTGGTCAAACGGCAGCTTGCCGAGTTCCATGTAGCAGGCGATCGCAAAGGCGATGCCGGCGAGGATCACGGCGACCGGCGCGTCGATGGCGCCCGTCATGATGTGCTGACCCATGGTGGCGATGTCGGTGGAACCGCACACCAGGGCGGCGGCAAACAGCGCCAGCAGCATGGACGGCTCGATGAGCACGCTCATGAGCAGCTCACGGACACCGCCGATACCGGCGTAGGCGTTGGACGAATCCACACCGCAGAGGGCGAAGAAGAAACGGGCGAGCGCCAGGCTGTACATGATGGTGATGGCGTCACCAAAGACCGGGATGGGGCTTTGTGCCGTAAAGAGCGGCAGGCCCATCGCAAGCATAAAGGCGACGGCGAAGAACAGCGGCGGCATAATGCGCAGCGCAAAGCTCGCGTCCTCGCTCTGGGACTCGGGGCGCGCAAAGAGCTTGGCCAGGTCGCGGTAGTCCTGCATGATGCTGGGGCCACGACGGTTGTGCATCTTGGCACGGATCACGCGGCCGAGACCGGAGAAGAACGGCGCGACGGCCATAACGACCACGCCCTGCAGAACGGCAAGTACGATGTTGTTCATGCTCTCCCCTCCTTAACCCATTTGCACGGCGAGCACGAGGAACACCACGAGTGCCGCGACGATGTAGCAGATATAGATGCTGTAGTTGCCGCCCTCGAGCTTAGTCGCGAGGTCGGCGAGCTTCTCGACACCCTTATGCGGGGCATCGACGAGAACCTTGTCGGGTACGGGCTCCACAGCCTCGGCCACACCGGTGAGCTTCTGGAAGAAGTGCGCGATGGACCAGCAGACGGCCGTACAGCGGTCACGCAGCGTGTAGAGCGGCTGCATAAACCAGGACACCTCGGAGGCGAAGGTCGTGGCCACGACGGGCATATGCTCGTTGGGAGCATAGCCGCATGCCCACGGCTGGGACTTCTGCACCTTGCCGACGGTCTTGAGCTTGCGATAACCGCAGGCAAGGCCGACGAGCGCCACGAGCGCAATAGCGATCGCGGGCGTGGAGGTGACAGCGCCGGAGTACTGGTTCATGAGCTCCATGCCCTCGGCGGCAAACACGCCACCGTACGGATGCAGCACGGACGCGGCGACATCGACCAGCACGGGCGCGATCACGGGAGCGCCAATGCCCAGCACGACGCAGATGGCCGCGAGCAGGCCCTGCGCAAACACCATGGGGGCGGGAACCTCCTTGGCATTGGCCGCGGCCTCGGAGCGGGGCGCGGAGGCAAAGGAGACGCCATAGGCCTTGACGAAGCACGTGACAGCCAGCGCACCGGTAATGGCAAGCGCGACGGCAGCGAACACGGCCACGATCATGACGGCCTTGTCGCCCTGCATGGCGGCGTTAAAGAGCGACTGGTAGGTAAACCACTCGGACACAAAGCCGTTGAAGGGCGGGATGGCCGAGATGGCAAGCGCGCCAATGAGGAAGCAGATGGCCGTTGCCGGCATACGACGGAACAGGCCGCCCATCTTCTCCATATTGCGCGTACCCATGGAGTACAGCAGCGCACCGGCGCCCAAGAACAGCTCGCCCTTAAACATCGCGTGGTTAAACGTGTGGTAGAGGGCGGCCATCAGAGCCAGGACGGCAATGCCGACCGAGTTGAGCGCCATGGCGGCCATGGAGGCGCCGACGCCGAGCAGGATGATGCCGATGTTCTCGACGGAGTGATAGGCCAGCAGGCGCTTGATGTCATGCTCCTGCAGGGCGAAGGCCACGCCGAGGACCGACGAGATCGCACCGAAGACCATGACCATAAGGCCCCACCAAACCTGAACGCCCGAGGCGGAGAGCAGGTCGAGACCAACCTTGAGGATGCCGAAGATACCGATCTTGATCATGCCGCCGGACATGAGGGCCGACACGTTGGACGGCGCCTCGGGATGTGCCTTGGGCAGCCAGCCGTGCAGCGGGATAATACCGGCCTTGGCGCCAAAGCCAAAGAAGGCAAGCACGAAGCACACGGATGCGACCGCGGGGCTAAACTGCGTGGCGCGGAAATCCGCAAAGGCAAACGAGCCACCGGCGAAGTTGGTCATAGTGAGGAAGCTCGCCATGATGAGCACAAAGCCCACGTGCGCGATCACAAAGTAGAGCCAACCGCCATGGATGGAGTTCTCGTTCTCCTCAATCACGACCAGGAAGTACGAGGTCAGCGACATGAGCTCAAAGGCGACCAGGAACCAAAACACGTTGTCGGCGGTGATGACGAGCATCATGGACGCCACGAAGGTGTTAAAGAAGAAGCCGGCGCGGCCCTTTTTGCCCGGGTACTCATCAAAGTAATTGAGACCGTAGATCGAACCGGCAAACGCGAGCACCGAGATGAGCGCCACGAACAGGCCGGACAGCTGATTGAGCAGCAGCTGGAAATGGGCAAACGGGAAGAACACGATGGTGTCGACCGACGTGACATCGCCCAGCACGGCCTGAATACCGGCCACAAACGAAAGCACCGCGGCGACGGCGCCGATTAGGCAGCCGGCGGTCTTGGCGGCGTTATCGGCCTTGATCAGCAGAACCGAGGCGAGCGCACCGATGCACGAGACGGCAAGCGATGCGATAAACAGCGTCATGCTATCCATTGTTTACGCTCCCTTCTGCTTTCTCGGACAGGCCCTGGGCCACAGCGGTAACGTCGACGACCGGACCGTTTTCGATCGAGCGCAGGCGCTTGGCCTCGTCAAGCTCGCGATCGGCCGCGCCGCCCATGACGGTCAGCGCCTTGGTGGGGCACGCCGCCACACAATGCGGGCCGTCCGGATCGAAGGCGCAAAGGTCGCACTTCACAGCGCAGGTGTACTGGCCGGGAGCCCACGTAAGCAGGCTGCTCAGGGACTTAGGATACGAAGGCGTCGGGTCGCACATGCCTGCGACACCGGCGATAGACGTGCCATCGGGATGGATGGCTCCGAAGGGGCACGCGATGGCGCACAGCCTGCACCCGATGCACTCCTGCTCCTTAACGTGGATGCGATCGCCATCGTGCTCGATGGCATTCACCGGGCAAACCTCGGCGCAAGGGGCACCCTCGCAATGGTGGCAGGCAAGGGCGGCCGAAATACCGCCGGTCTTCACGAGCGCCAGGCGCGGCGTATCCTGAAGACCCTGCATCCGGTGGGCGTCGGCACAGGCGGACTGGCATGTTCCGCAGCCGATGCACCTCTCCGGGTTGATGTCGATGAAGCGGTTCATCCCCACTTCCTTTCAAAATAACGGGCCGGGCTCCCGAACGTACGGGACGCCCGGCCCAAAAAGCCAACGAGAACGGGACTACACGATTTGATTCACGTGCGTCTCGTCGTCGAACTTGGCGGCGCCGGGCTCAACATCCTGGGGAGCGGCGGCATCCACCAGAGCCTGCTTGAGCTCGGTGTACTGACGCTCGACCTCGCCCTCTGCCCAAACCTGGTCGGCAATGGCGTCGACCTGGCAGGCGGAGAACTTGTCCTCGGGCGTGTGCGAGACCGGGTCGACCTTGTGAATGGTCAGCTCGTTGCACTTGCCGATCCACCACTGGTAGGTCATATAGACCGTGCCCTTGTTGATACGGTCGCTCACGTCGGCGCGGCTGTATACCTGGCCGCGGCGGCTGTGGATCGAGACGATGTCGCCGTTCTTGATGCCGCGCGCCTGGGCGTCCGCGGGATTCATGCGGACAAAGCCGGGCTCGTCGGCGAGCAGCGCCAGCGTCTTGCAGTTGCCGGTCATCGAACGGCAGCTGTAGTGGCCGACCTCGCGGACGGTGCACAGAATGAGCGGGTACTCATCGTCGGGAAGCTCGGAGGGCGCCTCCCAGTCGTGCGCCATCAGGTTGGCGCGGCCGTCCTTGGTGGTGAACTTGCCACCAGCGAACATGTCGGGCGTACCGTGGTCGTTCACATCGGTGCTCTTAACGGGCCACTGGGCGTAGCCGCCCTCGGGAGCCATCTTCTCGTAGGTCGCGCCCACAAAGTTGGGGCACAGGCTAATGCACTCGTTCCAGATCTGCTCGGTGTTGTCGTAGTGCATGGGATAGCCCATGCGCGTAGACAGGTCCGCGAAGATCTCCCAGTCGTGGCGGCACTCGCCCTTGGGCGGAACGGCCGCGTCAAAGTGCTGGAAGCTACGGTCGGATGCGGTAAAGACACCCTCGTGCTCGCCCCAAGAGGTGGCAGGCAGGATGACGTCAGCGAGCATGGTCGTCTGCGTCATAAAGATGTCCTGGCAAATGAACAGATCCAGCTCGGAGAGCGTCTTGCGCATGCCGGCCGAATCGGGCTCGGTCTGCAGCGGGTCCTCGCCGTAGTTGTAGAAGCAGTGCACCTTGCCCTCGTCGACCAGGTGGCCCAGGTCGGTGAGCTTGTAGCCCTCCTCGAGCGGGAGCTTTTCCTCGGGCACGCCCCAAGCCTTGGCAAACTTGGCACGCACAGCCGGGTCGGTGACCTTCTGGTAGCCAGGGTACAGGTTGGGCAGCATGCCCATATCGCAGGAGCCCTGGACGTTGTTCTGACCGCGCACGGGCGCGAGGCCGGAATTGGGTTTGCCGATCTGGCCGGCAACGCAGGCGATGGAGGCGATGGTGTGCACCGTCTTCAGGTTCTGCTTCTGCTGGCATACGCCCATGCCCCAGCCAATGATGGCAGAGGGCTTCGCCGTGGCGTACATCTCGGCAGCTTGGTGGATCAACGCGGGCTCGACACCCGTGATGTCCTGTACGGATTCGGGAGTGTAGTTCTTGATGGTCTCCCACCACTCGTCAAAGCCGTTCGTGTGCTCGGCGACGAATTCCTTGTCGTAGAGGCCATCGTTGACCAAGCAGTTGGCAAAGGCGTTGAGGAACGCGACGTTGCAACCGTTCTTGATCGGAAGGTAAAGATCGGCGATACGCGCGGTTTCGATATGGCGCGGGTCGGCGACGATGATCTTGCAACCCTTTTCTTTGGCTCGCACGATACGCCTTGCGACGATGGGGTGCGAATCGGCAGGGTTATAGCCGAAGAGGAAAATGCAGCCCGCATCCTCCATACCGGGGATGGAGCATGACATGCAACCTGAACCAACCGTGTCCATCAGACCGAGGACAGTAGGGCCGTGTCAAGTACGGGCGCAGTTGTCCACGCTGTGGGTGCCGATGCACGCACGCGTAAACTTCTGCATGACGTAGTTCGCCTCATTGCCGCCGCCTCGCGAAGAGCCGGTGGTCATGACAGCGTTAGGACCATATTCGTCAATTATGGCCTGCATCTTAGATGCGGTGAAATCCAGTGCCTCGTCCCAGCTTACGCGCTCGAGATCCGCGCCCTTGGTGCGGCGGATCATCGGGTGCAGTACGCGGGGAGTCAAGATCTTGGTGTCGTTGATGAAGTCGTAGCCGCTCATGCCCTTAAGGCACAGCTCGCTCTGGTTGGTGATGCCGTTGAGCGGTTCGGTACCCACGACCTGGCCGTTTTGGACCAAGAGGTTAAACTGGCAACCGGCGCCGCAGTACGGGCAGATCACTTTATGCTTCTCCATGACACCCTCCTTCCTTTTTCTGCTACCGAATACTCGGTACTTATTTGACAATCATTGGGCCTGCTTGGCCGCCCGCTTACGCCTCGTTTTCGATGGTGGCGCGGGCACGCTCGGCAGTCAGTTCTGCCAGGCGTTCCTCGTCTACCAAGGTGAGGCCCTTGGTCGGGCACGCCTCAGCACACGCCGGACCGCCGGGACGGTCCACGCACAGGTCGCACTTGAGCACGAAGCTCTTAGTCTGCGAACCCACGCGCACGTCACCCATCAAGACGGGGACCTGCGTGGTCGCCACGCTCACGGCGCCAAAGGGGCATGCCATGACGCAGCTCTTGCAGCCGATGCAGTTGTCCTCGTTGACGCCGATGCGATGGTTCTTTGGATCAAAGAACAAGGCGCCCGTAGGACAGGCCTTCGCGCACGGGGCATCCTCGCAGTGATGGCAAGCCACCGGTGCGGAGATCTCGTAGGTGCGCGTCACGCGCAAGCGAGGTGCGGCGATGTTGCCGGGAATATCGTGTGCCTCGATGCACGCCGCCATACAGGTTTGACACCCAATGCAGCGTGAGGAATCGGCTACGACTCGTTTATTGCCCATGTTGTTCACTCCCTCCTGAATCCCATGCCGGAGAGACCCTGTCGACGTTGTTCCGGACCGCCCGTGGTCCGGCATCGACGCATCGAGCGCATGCGGCGAAACAGGCACTCGGTAGAATTTCTCCAACGGTATACAGGTTGAATATACGCAGTTGCAGGGGGCAAACGTGAGCATAGGCCCTGCAATACGGGTGTATTGCAGGGGTTTTAGCAGGTTGGAATTATTCTCTAGAAGCTATAAAGGTGAGTGTATTACATGCGTACGCCTCAGAGATTTTTACGCGCTCTCATTTTGGATGTACTACGCTTGTATTCGTGTTAATGGTTATTTACTTGAGTAAAATAAAGTAATGGTTATAAGATTCTAAGATGTCGGTATATACCGCATTTGACCGACTATATTGCACGCTAGCTAAGGGAGGGCAGTGATGTCATCGACGCAAAAACGAGCCATCCTGCAGGTGCGCATTCGCGAAGAGGACAAGCAGCATGCCGAGCGCCTCTACGACGCCATGGGCACATCGCTTGCCAAGGCCGTCCGTCTATTTGTCGCGCAGAGCATTTTGATGCGCAAGCTCCCCTTTCAGCCGGTCGCCGTGCGCTCAAAGGACGGCACCGCCGCCTATGGATCGCTCAAAGCATATGGTGACCCCAACCGCCGCGCCGAGGAGCGCAATGCCTGGATTGAGTACCTTGCCACGGAAAGCGACGATTCGATTTTGGGTCCCGAGGAAGTAGATATCCATGAGTAGCACCATCATCGACGAGACCGTCATCCTTCGCTACCTGCTTGACGACGACGAGGTCCTGTCACCGCGCGCCGCCAAGGTCATCGCCACGCGCACCGCTCGCGTCTACCCCGAGATCATCACGCGCGTCGTGGTCACGCTGCGCGACGTCTATAAGGTTCCCCGCGTTGAAATTGCCGCGGCCTTAAAAAGGCTGCTCGATGACGTCATGGTCGACGAGCCCACCGTTGTCGCCCTTGCCGTCAAACTCTTTGGCAAGACCCATATGGACTTTACCGACTGTCTGCTTGCCGCCCGAACCGCCATCTACAACGATGATGTCGTGAGCTTTGGCAAGCCCATCATCCAAGGCATGATCGACTACCGCCGCCAGCGCCAAACCGCCGCCGACGCCCGCGACCGCAGCACCGACGCCCGCGGCCACAGTACCGACGCCGCCATCGACAAGCTCCGCCACCGCCCCCGCAGCTAACCGACAGACAACGACCTGTCTCTTATACACATCTGACGCTGCCGAC
>URXE01000039.1 GCA_900551815.1 uncultured Collinsella sp. | reverse complement strand
CGCAAGGCCGAGGTCAACGCTCGCTTTGAGCAGCTTCGCGCCAACGAGGAGGAACTCAACCGGATTTTTGCCAAGATCTACAACATGGAGGGAGAGGTGCCCATCGAGGTCGAGGACAAGTACGTCTCGGTGGCGCGCATCTTCGATACGGCAGAAGAGATTCCGGAGAGCTACAAGGGCAACAAGTACGTGCGTACCAAGCGCGACGAGATCGCCTCGCTCATAAGCTATGCCGTGGGCTGCATGTTTGGCCGCTATTCGCTGGATGTGGACGGGCTGGTTCTGGCCGACCAAGGCGCCACAGTCGATGACTATCTGGCCAAGATGCCCGATCCCGCGCATGTGACCTTTATGCCCGATAGCGACAACGTGCTGCCCATTACCGATGACGAGTACTTTGACGACGACATCGTGCGCTACTTTATCGACTTTGTGCGCACCGTGTATGGTGAGGAGACGCTTGAGCAGAACCTGGCCTTTATTGCCGAGGCACTTGGCGGCAAGGGTACCTCGCGCGAGGTAATCCGCACCTACTTTTTGAAGGACTTCTTTAAGGACCACTGCCAGACCTATAAGAAGCGCCCCATCTACTGGCTGTTCGACAGCGGCAAGAAGAACGGCTTCAAGTGCCTTGTTTACATGCATCGCTACCAGCCTGACCTGTTGGCTCGCATCCGCACCGACTATGTGCATGAGCAGCAGGAGCGCTACCGTGCCCAGATCGGGTATGCCAACGATGCCCTTGTCAGTGCCGAGCGCGGCGAGCGCGTGCGCTTGGATAAGCGCATCAAAAAGCTCAACGACCAGCTCAAAGAGACCATTGCCTACGAGGAGAAACTGCACCACTTGGCAGACCAGATGATTAAGATCGACTTGGATGACGGCGTCAAGGTCAACTACGCCAAGTTTCAGGATGTGCTGGCAAAGATTAAGTAACTGCAGATACGGTAAGGATATTCATGCCCAAGATAGATGTAGAAGAACAGCTCAAGCTGCGATTTTTGCAGCCGTTGTCCTCATGCGCGCCGCGCCGTGTTGTGGTTTGGCACGATGCGGACGGCGAGTTTGCTCCTGAGTTTGAGCGATTGGCTGCCGAGGGTTTCGACGGCGTGGGGGCCGATGCCGGCGTAATGCCTGCTCACGGTGACTTTGAGCGCCCGGTGCGCTTTGTTGAGGCCTGCGAGGGCCGTATGTTTGCCGTCAAGAAGCTCATCAACCGCGATGACCTTGTGAGCGATATCTTGCTGTATCGCCGTTGCCCGCGCGGCAGGCTTGAGGGTGATTGGCTTGCCGATGTTGAGCTGTATGCCGATCAGTTCCAGGCTGACTATCTTTCGCTTTTGGCCGATCAGCTGGGCATCGAGAATATCGACGCCGTGCGCGAGAGCCTGCGCGAGCACAAGACGTTCTTTGATGCCAAGACCCGCTGCGCTAAGTTTGCCGCGTGTGTTCCACATGCCTCGGGCGCATCCGATATCGAACTCGGCATCCTTGCGGTGATTTTTGGCGGTAAAGAGCCTGGTGACGCGCGCCCCGCGTTTGTGCTGCGTGGCTGTATGACCATGCTACTGCACGAGGGTCCCGAGGCGCTGGCTGAGTTGGCGGACAAGTACTGCGTGCGCGATGCCCTCTCTGCCTTCATTGTGCGTTGCTATGGGTTTGATGGGCCGCTTTACGAGCGTGACTCATTGCTTATGCTTGCATCCCATGTGCTCCTTACGGCGGCATCCACCGCGCTTCCCGAGGGAGCGCTCAAGGGGCTTGAAAGCCATGTGGCTCCCGCCTACGGGCCCTATTGCCTTGAGGCGGTGCGTGCGTGGGACCAGACCGCCGATACCCAGGCATCGAGCGAGGACCTATTTGAGATTTGCCGTTTGGTTGAGGACGCCCGCGGACTCTTTGCACGGTTCGAGACCTTACCGATCGATGTGCTGACCTCGCTTGATGTGTTTCCGTGCGTCAATGAGGCCGTGCTCTCGCAGCTGTTCTGCTCGTTTGCCCAGGGCGCGGACCGTGTTGAGGATGCGCGTGCCTTTGCGGCGCGTCGCTGCGACCTAAGCTGGTACCGTCGTGTCGAGAGCTACTTTGACCTGCTTGCCGCTGTGGCCGATATGTGCGCGTTTAGGCAGGCGCACGCGGGCGGCTTCCATCTGGCGCAGCCCCAGCAGGTGTGGGATGCCTACACGACCGATTGGTATTCCATGGATGCTGCCTATCGCCATATGTGCACCGCGTATCTGCGGGCGCGCTCCGTCGAGTGCGATACGCTCGAGGAGCCTGCCCGCGCTGTGGCGGACTGGGCGGAGAATCTCTACAGCAACTGGTTCTTGGCGGATGCCAATGCCTGCTGGGCGGCTGCTGCGCAAGGGGAGTGGGCCGATTGCGGCTACACCGATGGTCCCGCACGGCAGGATGAGTTCTACTGGCATGTGCTGCCCGCCTTTGCGGGCTCTGCTAAAACGACGGTCGTTATCGTGAGCGATGCGCTGCGCTATGAGGTGGCCTGCGACGTCGCGGCGCTGCTCGAGCGCGAGCGCGGCGGCAACGTCAAGGTTTCTAGCATGCAGGCGGTCTTTCCCTCCATTACCGAGGTGGGCATGCCTGCGCTGCTGCCGCACCAGGTGCTTGAGCTTGCAGAGGATGGCGCGTTTGTGTTGGCTGACGGCATGCCCACTGCGACGACTCCGCAGCGCGAGGCCGTACTTACCCACGTTGAGCCCACGGCCCGCGCTTTGCGCTCGAGCGCATACCTCAACATGGCGGGAACCGAGCGCAAAACGCTGCTCAAAGACTCCAGGCTCGTTTATCTCTACCACAACAAGATCGATGCCACGGGCGAGAAGGCGGCTACGCAGGATGACGTTTTCGATGCCTGCGCGGACACCGTGGAGGAACTTGCCGCGTTGGCGCGCCGCGTGTGCACCGACGCCCCGGGCGCGCGTGTTGTTATGACGGCGGACCACGGCTTCATCTACACGCGTCGTGAGCTCAACGAGTGCCAGATGCTCGGCAAGCCAGACTTTCCCTTCCTTGACGCTCCCGTCATGCACGGCAAGCGTCATCTGGTGGTGCCCAACGAGGCCGTGGCCAAGCTTTCGGAAGAGGCATGCGAGGTGTTTGTTAATGTTGGCATGGGACGTTTAGGTGCCGGTTTTGAGGGATTTGCCCCGCGCGAGATCGTGCACTTCAAGCGTCCCGGCGGCACTAACAACTACGTCCACGGCGGCATGAGCCTGCAGGAGCTCTGCGTGCCCGTTATCGGATTTTGGCGGGCGCGCTCGGGTTCCAAGGACTTTGTCGACACGCGCGTGGCGACGCTGCGCGTGCTAAGCGAGGGACGCCGAGTGACCAACTCGCTCTTCTCGGTCAACTTGATCCAGGAAGAACCCGCCCAAGGCAAGGTCTTGCCGTGCGAGTATGAGCTGGTGTTTACCGACGCAAGCGGCAACGAGGTGAGCGATACGGTCAAGGCGCATGCCAACAAGACTTCTGCTAACTCGCAGGAGCGCGTGGTGCATGCCAAGTTTGCGCTGCGTGCAGCGGATGGATTCTCGGCCAAGGGTCCGTACTATCTGGTCTGCCGCGAGCGCGAGACGGGCAAGATCGTTTGGCGCGAGACGTATACCATCGCTGTTTCGTTTGCCCCTGTTGCTGATTTTGGTTTTTAGGAGTGTGCCCTATGTTTGATAGCCATGACGACGATCTGTGGGAAGTTCCCTCGATTGATGTGGATGTGCCGGCGGAGGGTGTGGTGCCTGCGGAGGCCGTGCCTGCTGCGGAGGCCCCGGCGGCTGAGGCTGTTGCGCCTGCCCAGGAGCCGGTTACTGCCGCGCCCGTTGAGGCTGCGGCGCCCGCCGAGGACGAATCCTCGACCGATGGCTATGACCAGGCCGTGGACGAGGCCCCCGAGGACGACGGCTACGACATGGATGGGCTGGACGGCAAGCTGCTCGAGCACTTTGCTGGCAAGATCGTGCGCAAAGATCTGACGGCCCTTATGAAGCGCGGCGCCAACGTGCCCACCTTTGTACTGGAGTATCTGCTGGGCATGTACTGCTCGACCGACGACGAGGATGCCGTGGCAGAGGGTTTGGAGCGCATCCGCAGGATTCTCACCGATAACTACGTGCGCCCCGATGAGTCCGAGCGCATTAAGTCCAAGATCCGCGAACTGGGCCGCTTTACCATCATCGACAAGGTGACGGCCAAGCTCGACGAGTACAAAGACATCTACGTGGCATCGTTTGCCAATCTGACTATTGAGCCGTTTGTGATGCCGGCTGAGTATGTGCGCGACTATTCCAAGATTCTGCAGGGTGGCATTTGGTGCATTATGAGCATCGAGTATCGTCACCCCTTGGATGAGGAAGACGAGTTTGGCATGGAGGTCTTTGGCGATGATGCGC
Source organism: uncultured Collinsella sp. (assembly GCA_900551815.1). GTDB lineage: Bacteria > Actinomycetota > Coriobacteriia > Coriobacteriales > Coriobacteriaceae > Collinsella. Next base: position 18,266 of record URXE01000039.1, on the reverse strand, counting down.
CGCGCCGCTCCAAGGCCAAGCGCAAAAAGCGCGGACCCGAGGACTCTCCGTTTAGTGTGGCGTCGCTCACGCCCATCCAGATGCCCAATCTGGACCTGGATGCCATGGTCGACGAGCGCCAGTACTTTACGCGCGACGAGTGGCTGAACATGCTGCTGCGCTCCGCTGGCTATGAGCCCAGCGAGCTATCCGAGAAAGAACGCCTGCACTTTATCGAGCGTATGGTGCCGCTCATCGAGCGCAACTACAACCTGTGCGAGCTGGGTCCCCGCGGCACCGGTAAGAGCCATATCTACAAAGAGGTCTCGCCCTACGCCATCTTGCTTTCGGGCGGTCAGACCACTACGGCCAACCTGTTCGGCCGCATGAACTCCATGCGCGCCGATCGCGTGGGCTTGGTGGGTCACTGGGACTGCGTGACGTTCGACGAGGTCGCCGGCATGCGCTTTAAGGACACCAATGCCGTGCAGATCATGAAGGACTATATGGCGAGCGGCGGCTACGCGCGCGGCCGCGACCAGATTAACGCTGATGCCTCCATGGTCTTTGAGGGCAACATCAACGACACCGTGCAAAACGTTCTTAAGACCACGCACCTGTTTGATCCGTTCCCGCCGGAGTTTAACAACGATTCGGCCTTCTTCGACCGTATCCACTATTACCTGCCGGGCTGGGAGATTCCCAAGATGCGCTCGAGCCTGCTGACCGGGCATTATGGCCTGATCACCGACTGCCTGTCGGAGTTTTGCAAGGAGATGCGCCGCAAGGACTTTACGCACCATATCGACCGTTACTTCCGCTTTAACAGCGACTTTAACAAGCGTGACGAGATCGCCGTGCGCAAGACCTTTAGCGGCCTTGCCAAGCTGCTGTTCCCCGACGAGGCCATGGACAAGGACGACGTACGCTGGCTGTTGGACTACGCCATCGAGGGCCGTCGCCGCGTAAAGGAGCAGCTCAAGATTATGGCGGGTGTTGAGTTTATCGACGTCAACCTGGGCTATATGGATGCCGACAACCCGCAGGACGTGCATGTGGTGCGCGTGCCCGAGCAGAGCGAGGACACGCTGATTCCCGACGGGCCGCTGCTGTCCGGCCACGTGTTTGGCGTGGGCAGGTCGCAGGGCGGCGAGGTTACCGTGTACAAGTTGGAGAACAAGGCCGTTGCCGGCGAGTGCAAGTTTAAGCACGAGGGCGTGGCCTTTAACAAGCCGGTGCGCGATACCCTGGAGGCCGCGTTCGACAACTTTGTGAACCTGGCGAACCGCGTGGCGCCGGGCATGCACATTGGCTCCAAGGATTACCTGCTGTTCTACAACGACCTGCAGAGCAAGGGCCTGTCCGAGGAAGTTTCGCTCGCCGAGTTTGTGGGCCTGTGCTCCGCGGCGTGCAACCGCCCGGTGATGCCCGCGCTGGCGATTCCGGGCATCTTGCGCATGTCGGGCTCCATGGATGAAATCCGCGGGCTCGAGGACATTATGCGTGTGGCCAAAAACGCCGGTGCCAAGCGCGTGATTTTGCCGCTGAGCGCTATCGCGGGCCTGCAGAGTGTTTCTTCCGAGATTATTTCGGGGTTGAGCCCGGTGTTCTACATGGATGGCGACCCGGTTGATGCCGCGAAGAAGGCGCTGGATCTGTAGGAGCGTGGGCGAGCGGGCTTGCGTGCGCGTGGGCCCGCGGGCGTGTTGGTGCGTAGTGTGTGAGGAGGCTGCCGTGGCAGATGAGCGTACTGTTGGTGAGTTGCTCGACGAGCTGTTTGGCTTTGAATCGGTAGCCAAACGCCAGGCGGCGCTTGAGCAGTATGATCGCGGGGAGTTGGCGCGCAAGGCGCGCTCCCGCGAGCTGCTGGGTGTGCTTAGGGGTGTCGAGGCTGCCGAGCACGCTGCGCGCGAGTCTGCCGTGCGGGCTGTTGACGGGTATGTTCGCCGTGTCGAGGGCGCGGCCCTTGCGCGCGCTCGCAAGCAGGCGGGTGTTGTGGGCTCGCTGCAGATGGAGCGCCGCTATGCTGCCTTTTTGCGCATGGAGGACAAGGCCGAGTTGCTGACGCGACTGGAGCAGACGCTTGCGTTTATCGAGGTAAAGCTGCGTGCTAATACGGCGGACAGGGTTCGCGCAGCGTACGATGCCGCGGGGGCTTTAGTGTTGCAGGACGCGGCGCGTTTGAGTGACGTGCGCGTTGTGGATGCCGTGCCCCTGGATGCTGATTTGCTGTGTACGCAGCTGGAGCAGATACGCTGTGCCGCCGACGCGACGGACCTTGCGGGTATGATCACAGCGACGTTTGAGTCCGAGCTGAGTGCGACGGGGTCGCAGGGCGCCGACGGGTTTACGGGCGATTTGGCTGGCGATGTTGCTGGTGACGCGGCGTTGGAGCGTGAACTTACCAACGTGCGCGGCGCTGCGCAGCGAGCGCGCTTGGCGGCGCAGGCGTATCGGGCCGAGCGCGCCGCCCGCGTTGCGGGGAGTGCGGTGGAGCCTTCGGGGCTGCCGAAGCCTGCGTGCGTTGCGTGCGAGATGGCGTGTGATACCGGAGAACTTTCCGAGTTGCTCGCTCAGGTTAAGAAGTCGTTTGAGACCTACCGTCGCGTTGTTGCCGACGGCGGGTTGTTCTGCGCGTTTGGCTCTGGCTCACCGCATGGGATTTGCCGGGGCTCGAGCTATTTAGACTACGATTCACGGCTTGACGAAGACGTGCTGGTGGGCGAGTACGATGGCGCTACCAGGCATGATGTTCGCCGTGAGGTTCCGATTCCCGAGCTTGTGGATGAGGCTTCGGCCGAGGACGGCGACTCGCTCGAGGTTGCCGTGGCGCGCATGCAGGAGTTTAACGGACGCCGTTACGATGGCGTGCTGGATGAGGATCCTACGCGCCATGTAAATGCGTTTTGGTATGGACTCAAAAAGCTCAGCCAGTATTGCGAGGCCGCTGTGCGCGTGGGTGATCGTGCTTGGGATTGCTTTATCGATAAGGTTCAGTATGCCTACGATGAGCCCGTGGGGCGCCTGGCCACGCAGATGGACGACAAGCAGGTTGCGGCTTTTGTTGCTGCTGTGGACGCGCTCGGTGCTGGTGAGTAGGGGCTTGGCTCGATAGGAGGTTTCACCATGAAGATCGAAGTTGACGCAGATCAGCTACGCGAGAGCCTGCTCGACCGTGCGGGGAGTGCAGCCGGCGTGGGCTTTCCGGCCGCCATGCTCGACGTGATGGATATCGAGGACGAGTCGCCGCAAGAGCTCCTAGCCCGAGCCGAACGCGAAGGCCTCGACCTCCGCGACTTTGCCGTCGACGATGACTAGGGTGGCTAATTTGGGATGGGGCGTCTGCACCCGCAGCTGCGCGAAAATGCACGATAAGCCGTCCCAATGGAGCCTAATGAGCTCGCGACCGTTCTATTTTGACTGCACGCTGGCTAAGTGAGTAGGCTTTATTGGAAATCCCGAGCACCCGACAAATTTGCTTCAACAAACCCGCAGGTCACAGACTTGTGCTTTGGTGACGTGGTCGGCGATTTGACAAAAGTCTACTCACTTGGTTTTGAGAGACGCTAATTGTCCGCAACGAGACCCCAGCCGGGGCGATTGATGCTCAAATGTAGCCAATTCGGGACATCTACCCCCTGGCCGCTACGACGCGAGCGTGGCAATGACGGCTTCGTCGCCGGCGTATATGAGGGTGTTGCCGTCGGGGATGATCGTTTGGCCGTCGCGCTTGAGCATCACGACGATAAAGGGGTGCTTGCCTTGCGGCACGTCTCGCAGACGCTGTCCAGCTAAGCGGCCGTGGGGCGTCACGGTGACCTCGCGCAGCGTAACCTCGGCACGCTCTTCAAACGTCGGCGCGGCCATCACCAACAGGTCGCCTTCCTCAATTACGGTATCGCCGTTGGGTAGCACCGGGTGCGCACCGTCACGAAGCACCAGGACCACGAGCATGTCCGTTGCACTGCCAATATCCGCGAGCGAGCGTCCGGCAAACGGATGTCCAGCTCCCACCTTGAGCTTGACGAACGATACACCTTCTTCGTCGCGGTAATCGTTAAACGTGCGGCGCACGTCGCCTTCTGCATCGATCATATCGAGTTTTTTCGCCACTGCTGGCAGCAGCGAGCCCTGCACCACAATGCTCGACACGGCAATCACAAAGACCAGGTCAAACAGGTCGTGCCCACCGGGAACACCGGCCACCACGGCAAAGAGGCTAAAGACGACCGAAGCCGCGCCACGCAGGCCCGCCCAGCTTACGAGCGCCACCTGGCGAGGATTCGTCTTAAAGGGCGCCAACAGCAGACCGACGGCGATGGGGCGGCTCACAAAGAGCATAAACGCCATGAGTGCCAGGCCCGGCAGCAGCATTTGCGGCAGGCGGGCGGGCGTCACGAGCAGGCCGAGCAAAAAGAAGATTGTCATCTCGGCCATCTCGGTGAGGGTGTCGAAGAAGTGCGCCAGCTCGACCTTACCGGTGATGTCGCTCGCGCCTAGCACGATGCCGGCAAGGTACACCGCTAAAAAGCCGTTGCCGCCCAGGTAGCTCGGCAGCGCGTAGGCGACGATGGCCACGGCGAACAGGAAGATGGTCTGCGCACCCTCGGCTGTTGCATGCGCGCGCTCAATCAGGCGGCCCGATGCGCAACCGATGACAAGGCCCAGGCCCACGCCTAGGATGATCTGCTTGGCCAGCAGCACGGGGATGTTAATGTCGCCGCCGGCCGCGAGTGTGGCGAGCACGGCGGTGAGCATGTAGGCGACGGGATCGTTGGAGCCCGATTCGACCTCGAGCAGCGAGTCGGTGCCACCTCTCAGCGACAGGCTGTGCTCGCGCAGCACGCTAAAGACGCTTGCCGCGTCGGTGGATGCCACGACTGATCCCAGCAGCAGGCCGCCGATCCAGTCGAAGCCAAGTGCGAAATGCGCAAAGGCGCCCGTGATGCCAGCGGTGATGACGACGCCGAGGGTGCTCAGCAGCACCGCGGGCACGGCGACAGGTTTGGCGCGGTCGATGTTGGTGTTAAAACCGCCGTAGAACATGATGAACAGCAGCGCCGTGCTGCAGACGGTTTCGGTGAGCGCATAGTCGCTAAAGTCGATATGCGCCGGACCGTTGACGCCCAGTAGCATGCCCAGCGCGATAAAGATGAGCAGGGTGGGGAAGGGGAGCTTGTTGCCGACGGGTTTAATGGTCAGGCACAGAATAATGACGAGGCCGATAAAGAGAAGTATCTGGTTCATGGATAGTGTCCGCTCCTGGGTGGTTGGCGTGGCACGGTCAGTTGTCTGCGTTTATTTGTACCCAAAGATGGTGGGTTTATGGGGGCGGATTGCGGGCGTGCTCATTTTCGACACGAGGCTGCGGCGTGTGCGACGCTGGCCGGGACGCTGGGCCAGGCGGCGTGGCGTGAGCGGTGCGGGTTGACAGGCGTGCGCTGGCGACCGTTGACGGTATGCAACCCTTTCCAGTTTTATTGCAACGGAGTACAATGGATAACGTTTAAGTTCAACTTGAAGTTTTAGTTGCGGCTCCGGGCTTCGGCCGCAATGTAAAGAGAGGCGTTCCATGGCGATCTATGTGACATCCGATGCTCACGGGCACGTGCGTGCGCTTGACGAGGCCCTGTCCAAGATTTCGCTGGCGTCCGACGATACCCTGTACGTGCTGGGCGACATGATCGATCGCGGACCCGATCCGGTTGGCGTTATTAAGCTCGTGCGCTCGCTACCCAACGCTCGCGTGCTCAAGGGCAATCACGAGCAGATCATGCTCGACGCCATCATTGGCCAAGATCCGCTTGATGCCGAGACCTGGGATATCAACGGCGGTTGGACTACCTGTCAGCAGCTCAACGATATGGAATTTGAGGCGTACGAGGAGCTCGTGCGTTGGATGGCGACACTGCCGCTCTACGCGGTGGTCGAGACTGACGAGCGTCCGTACCTGCTGGTACATGCCGGCATCCAGATCGAGGCGGCCCGGGCGTTTTTGCTTGAACATGGGGTTGATTGTGCCGATGGTGCGGGGGCGGTGGATGCCGATCGCGAACTGCTGAAGCAGATGCTTGCCGTGCAGTCGTCCGATGACCTGCTGTGGATTCGTCACGGCTATTGGGATGCGTCGACGGGGCTGCTTTCTGCCGAGGGCAAGGGTCCGGTCGTGGTGAGCGGCCACACGCCCACGGTGTCGCTTGGGCGTTATTGCGAGGTGGGCGGTCTGGCGGGGCTCGATGAGGGGTCGGGCCGCGGGCAGATCGTGCGCCTGGGCGGCGAGGACACCGCCGGCGTGCCCGACCGCATCGACATCGACTGCGCCGCCGCCACTGGCTCCGAGTTCGGCCGCGTCGGGATCCTGCGCCTGGACGACGGGGCCGAGTTCTACGCAAACATTCTTCCTGGCGAGTGATTACGCAAGAGGTAGCTAATTTGGGACGGGGCTTTTTTGACTACTTTTGCCCTTCTGTCCGCTAATTGATTTTTCTGGGACGGGGATTAAATAATCATTTGGCTGCCCGCTGGCTAAGTGAGTAGACTTTTTTGGAAATGCTGAGCACCCATCATATTTGCCTCAATAAAACCGCAGGTCACAGACTTGTGCTTTGTCGGTGTGGTCGGGGATTCGGTAAAAGTCTACTCACTTAGTTTTGCGTGATGCATATTGTCCGCAACGAGACCCCAGTCGGGGAGATTCCATCGCAAACTAGCTGCCTCCATTGCACCATTTAGGCGCCGTATGGGTTGCGGTCGCGTTCGATGCGTTGGCGGATGTGGGCGTACTCGATTATCAGCAACACCAGCAGTAGGGCCATGACCGCCAGGTAGCTCACCACGGCGCCCAGCAGGCCCAGCAGCTTAATCAGGATCACCGGCAGCACCACGCTTACGGCGAAGCAGATCAGGTAGATCTTGGTGACGTCTCCAGCGTGGCGCAGCACCGTGATAATGGCGTAGATAAAATCGATGGCCGCGGTTACGCCGCCGGCGACGACCATCAGCAGCGCCAGCGTGCGGTAGCGCTCAAAGTTAAGGCCGTACATAAAGCTCATGATGGGGATGCCGGGGCCTGCCATAAATGCGGCGCATGCTCCGGTAATGACCACGATCAGTGCCATAACGGCAACAATAATCAGGTCAAAGCGGCGACGCTTGCGCGGATTCGCCCAAATGCTCGATAGACGCAGGAGCTGCGGTTTATAGATAAATCCAATGCTCAACAAAATGGCCTGCGCAGGAAAGAACAGTGCATTAAAGTACAGCTGATACTTGTAGGCCAGCGCGCCTTCCATCACGAACTTAGGCATGCTCTCGATAAGGTTGAACAGGAACAGCGCACCAAAGAGCGGGGCGCACTGGATAAACAGGTGGCCAGCCTCGCGCAGGCTCATACGGCGTGATTTTTCGGTCTCGAGCAGGGCGAGCGGGGCGGTGACCAGCACGAGCGAGGCAATCGCGGTGACACCCATGGCCATGGCCGCGATGGGCATGCTGCGCGTAAGGAACAGTGCCACGCTAAAGACCGCGATGACGCCGGCGGAACGCAACGTTTGGCTCATGCCGGCCAAATAGAGCTTGTCGGCCTGCTGCAGGCGGCCCTCGTACACGTCGGCGATGCCGTCGATCACCTTATAGAGGTAGACGCCCAGGCCGATCGTGGCCATCTGCGCATCGTAGCCGCGGGCGCTGCTGTATACCAGGCCGCATGCCAGCGCGAGCACTCCGCAGAGCCAGCGGTTGAGCTGGTAGGAGGCGAAGGAGGTTTTTTCGTCGATGTCCGAGACCTGAAAGTTGCGCACGCCGTAGTTGCACGCGATCATGATGAGCGTGCCGGTGACAAAGGCGATGGAGAACTTGCCGGCCTCCTCGGCGCCTACGAGCTGCGTCGACACAATGGTGAGCAGCGGAAACGCCAAGCCCCATACGGCGGTGCCCAAGGTATTCCAAAGGTAGTCGCGGCTGGTGGCGTGCTCCTCGTATTCCGCTTCCTGCGTGGAGAAACCGCCGCCGTAGACTGCTCCGAGCAGGCGGTTCCACCAGGCATTGACCATGCGGTGGATGGGGCCGGGTTGGCGATCGCGCTCGCGGCGACGGCGTGTGGCCTGGCTGCTGTCGGGACCGCCGGCGTTACGCTGGCTTAGCTCTTGGATTCGTGCAAGCTCCTCAGCGGTGTGCGATGCGGGGAACAGGCCGTTCTCGATGCGTCCGCCCTGTCCGTGCGCCTCGCCCGATACGGCGGGGTCGGCGACGCCATTGCGGCGGGCGATGGCGCGGCGGATGCTATCGAGGGGCGTGATACTCAAGGCGGTTCCTTTCTCTTACTGCGCTCTAGTATAGTCGCGGTGGTGTCCATTCGTGTTTTTGAACAGGTTGTTCAATAATTTCGGCGGCGCCATTCAGTCGTTGGCACTTAGGGACGTTCCTTATGTGCCGGCACTTTGGGAACGTCCCCAATGACTAGGCCGCTTGCGTGCGATTTTTGACCGTTGAGCGGGCGCTTCGCCGTTGCCGCAAAAACGTTTTTGCATATCGGGTACAACGGGCTTTACGTGAGTAAAGTGCGCGCCGCGTCCACGTGTCGCGCTTTTAAAGGAGGCCCCATGTCTGGTGTTACCCCTGCAGAAGTTCTGTCTAACTTTGGTCTTACGCTGGTCGAAGACCCCGCCGAGAACCAGCCTCGCCTGCTGGTCGACCTGCCGGTAGCCGAGCTCGTCGAGCATGCGATTCGCCGCGAAGAGGGCCGTATGGCCTCCAACGGCGCACTGGTGATCGAGACGGGGGAGCGTACCGGACGTTCGCCCAACGACCGCTTTATCGTCGATACGCCCGACGTGCACGACAAGATTGCCTGGGGTGCCGTCAACCGCCCGCTGTCTGTCGAGAGCTACGAGGCCATCAAATCCGGCATCGTCGACTATCTCAATGAGCGTGATGTTTTCGTCACCCGCGGCATGGCCGGCGCCGACCGCAACCATACGCGTCGCCTGCTTGTCGCCTGCGAGCGTGCCAGCCAGGCGCTCTTTATTAAGCAGATGCTCGCCCGCCCGCTTGCCCGCGAAATCGCGCGCACCGGCGAGCCGGACTTCTGTGTGCTCGCCGCGCCGGGCTACCAGTGTGATCCCGCCATCAAGGGCCTCAACTCCAGCGCCGCCGTGGTCATCAATTTCCAGGAGCGCGTGATTCTGGTCGCTGGTACCGGCTACTCCGGCGAGATCAAAAAGTCCATCTTCAGCGTTATGAATTACTTGCTGCCCGTCGAGGATGACGTGCTGCCCATGCACTGCTCGGCCAGTATGGACCCCGTCACGCACGAGACCGCGGTGTTCTTTGGCCTGTCCGGCACCGGCAAGACCACGCTTTCGGCCAACCCCACGCGCCTGCTAATCGGCGACGACGAGCACGGCTGGTCCGATATGGGCATCTTTAACGTCGAGGGCGGCTGCTACGCCAAGTGCGAGGGCCTGGACGCGTTCCACGAGCCTGAGATTTTCAACGCCGTTCGCTTTGGCGCCATCTGTGAAAACGTGGTACTCGATGAGAATCGCAAGCCCAACTACGAGGATGTCTCGATCACGCACAATACGCGCGTGGCATACCCCGTCGAGCATATCCCCAACGCGTGGACCAAGGGCATGGGTACCACCCCGAGCGTCGTGCTGTTTTTGACCTGCGACGCCTTTGGCGTGCTGCCGCCCATCTCACGCCTGACGGCCGATGCCGCCATGTATCACTTTGTAACGGGTTTTACGGCCAAGATCCCCGGCACCGAGGTCGGCGTCACCGAGCCCACGCCTACGTTCTCGTCGCTGTTTGGCGAGCCGTTTATGCCGCTCGACCCCATGGTCTACGCCAAGATGCTCGGCGAGCGTATCGCCGACGGACGCACGCGCGTCTACCTGGTCAACACCGGCTGGATTGGCGGCGGCTACGGCGTGGGTCATCGCATCGAGCTTGCCTACACGCGCTCACTGGTCGCTCGCGCCCTCGACGGTACCATCGAGGACAGCGAGTTTGTGCACGACGACATCTTTAATGTCGACATTCCCACGACGTGCCACGGTGTGCCCGACGGCATCCTGGTGCCGCGCCAGTACTGGCAGAGCACCGCGCGCTACGACGAGGCCGCGCACAACCTGGCGGTGATGTTCGAGGAGAACTTCGAGAAGAAGTACTCGCACCTGCCCGAGTCCGTCAAAGCCGCCGGCCCGCACGCCCAGGTGCCCGTCGAGGCCCGCCATCGCGGCCGAGGCCTGCTGGGACTCCGCCACTAGCGTCGCCTCAGACCCAAAACCACCGCAAAGGGGACAGGCACCTTTGTGGTGGTTTTGCTTGGGCGGATGACTCAGGTTACAATACGCCTGACATATCGCCCCCTTCTCCGGATGGGGGCAGCGTAAGCGCTCTTGTGGCGGCACCGTAGGACTTTGAAGGTGGCCGCTGTGAGGGCGCTTTTTGTTTAGGCGCCCGGGCTCGGGCGCACGCTATGAAGGGAGAGCATATGAAGAGTTTCGTTGCCGAGGATTCGTTTTGGGAGCTGTTTCCGCAGGCGGCGGTCGGCGTCGTGGTCGTAAAGGGCATGAAGCCCGCGGCTCAGATTTCCCAGGAGGACGTGGATGCGATTGCCGCGTTGCTCGACCGCGCTAATATCGATGCGAAGCGTTACCTGACGAGTGATACCATCAGCGAAAACGCGCCGGTTAAGGCATGGCGCGAGGCGTATCGCCTGTTCAAGACCAAGAAGGGCGCGCGTTGCGCAGTTGAGAACCTGCTCAAGCGCGTGCTCAAAGGCAAGCCGGTCGGCCACATTACGCCGGCGGTGGATATCTACAACACGATTTCGTTGACTTATGCGTTGCCCGTTGGCGGCGAAGATTTGCATGCTATTGAGGGCAATCTGCGCCTGGCGGTGACCGACGGCGGCGACGCGTTCTTGCCACTTGGCGAGGAGGCAGATGATCCGACGCTGCCCGGTGAGCTTGCCTATATCGATGATGCGGGCGCCGTGTGCCGTTGCTGGAACTGGCGCGACGGCGTTCGCACGGCTCTGTCCGACGATTCGGCGGACGCATTTCTGGCGATTGAGTGCGTGGAGCCCGAGCGGATGGGGGATTGCCAGGCTGCCATCGATCGCTTGGCCGAGCTGCTCGAGCGCTATCTGGGAGCGACGGTCGTCGTTAAGACCCTAGTGACCCGCGACAATCCCTGCGTGGAGCTGTAGCGGCGCCTAGAACCTATTGATGCCCCTAACCACCACAAAGGTGCCTGTCCCCTTTGTGGTGGTTTTTATGTTGATGGGTTAACAAATGGGATGTTTGGGTATGGGTGTTGCCTTCTGCGTCTAAGATGTTTACCCGTTAGCATCATGTAAGCGAAAGGCGGTCGTCACCATGCAGTGGAACGACGAGACACGTTTTGAGGACTTTGTCGGACTGATCAGCGGTCTCTACAAGGAGATTCAGCGCATCAAGACGTCCGAAGGTGCAAGGCTGGGCCTCAAAGGCTCCGACGTCATGTGCCTGTACTATCTTGAGCGCAGCAAGGACGGCCTGACCGGCGCCGACCTCGCCCGCATGGCCGGCGTTACCCGTGCCGCCGTTTCGCGCACGCTGGCACATCTGGAGGAGGGCGGCTACGTCGAGGTCGACGACTCGGGTGATGCGGCCGTCAAGTACCGTGCCCCGGTGCGCCTGACTGCCCTGGGCGGCGAGAGCATGAGCGAGGCCGATCGCATCATTCGCGAAGTGCTCGACACCACCGGTAAGGCCATGGGCGTGGAGCAGCGCGAGCAGATGTACGCGTCGCTGCGTACGATTCTCAACACCTTGCGCGAGATCTAAGGCCGCCAAGGCATTTGCTTCCAATTAACAACTGCATAGTCCCGTTTGAGCGCGTCTACCGTGCCGGGGCATTGCTGTCAAAATTCCCTGCGCGAGATCTGCGCAAGAAAGGATTCGCTATGTCCATTCGTATTATTACCGATTCCGCAAGCGATATGACGCCGGCTGAGCACCCCGCGCTGCGTGTTCTGCCGCTGTCCGTCACCTTTGGCACCGACGTGTACATGGATGGTGTCGACATCGATCACCAGCGCTTTTACGAGATGCTCGTGGAGCGCGACGAGCTGCCGAAGACCGGCCAGGTCAACCCGTACGCGTTTTCGCAGGCGATTGCCGAGGCACGTGAGGCCGGCGACGAGGCCGTGATCATTACCGTGGGCGCCAAGCTTTCGGGCACCAATCAGAGTGCTCGTACCGCACTTGCCGAGGCGCCGGGCGGCGACGTGTTCGTCGTGGACAGCAATAACGTGACCTTGGGCGAGCGCGTGCTGGTCGAGTATGCGCTGCGCCTGGTGGATGATGGCCGTAGTGCGGCCCAGATCGCGGCGGCGGTCGAGGCCGTGCGCGACCGTGTGGTGGTTATCGGCCTGCTCGAGACGCTGGAGTACCTGGTGCGCGGAGGCCGTCTGTCTGCCGCGGCCGGCGCCGTGGGTACGCTGCTCAACGTGAAGCCGGTCGTGGCCGCCGAGGACGGCCTGATCGTGCAGCTGGGCAAGGCGCGCGGTTCCAAGAACGGTCGCAACCTTCTGAATCAAAAGGTCGAAAAGGCGGGCGGCGTCGACTTTTCCATGCCGCTGGCGCTAGGCTATACGGGCCTTTCGGACGCCGTGCTCAAGAAGTACATCGAGGACAGCACGGCGCTATGGGCCGGCCATGCCGAGAACGAGCTTCCCATCCATACCATCGGCGCCACTATCGGCACCCATGTGGGTCCCGGCGCCGTAGCCGTAGCCTTTTTCCGCCCCGCCAACTAGCTATCCGGTCAAAACCACCACAAAGGGGACAGGCACCTTTGTGGTGGTTTATGCTGGTACCGGTTGAAGGGAGCATGCGATGGCGTCTGAGGACTTTTTTGAGCGGGTGTACGAGGTAGTCGAGCAGATCCCTGAGGGGATGGTCGCCACGTATGGTCAGGTGGCGCTGCTTGCCGGTCGTCCACCAAGTGCGCGGTACGTGGGGTATGCCCTGCATAGCAATCCGCGCCCTGGCGAGATTCCCTGTCACCGCGTGGTATTTGCCGATGGGCACATATGCGAGGGTTTTGCTTTCGGCGGTCCCGATGCTCAACGTGAGCTTTTGCTAGGGGAGGGTGTGGCGTTTAAGGACGACATGCACGTCGACTTGGTCGCCTGTCGCTGGCCAGCAGGGCTCTAGCGGCTCCGCCGTGGCCAAAACCACCACAAAGGTGCCTGTCCCCTTTGTGGTGGTTTTCCGTTTCAGGTTTACCGGGGCTAACTTATGGAGACGATGTGTTGGCGTATATTCTCGCCAGAAAGTAAACCATGGTGAACTATATTGGTTTCAGCAACGGAGCAGGCAATAGGCGATGAAAAAGCCTGCCCTGTTGAGTTTGATTCGCATTCCTCCCCTCTGTGCGATTCAACGGTGTACTTCGGGAAAGCGCCCGTCGGCTGCCATGGCCGGCGGGCGCTTTCCTGTAAGCATGGGGCAAACCCATCAGGTCTGTTATCCCATAATGAGGTACTGACGTTTGGTTTTAGGGGGGGCACTAACTTTGATTGTTAGTCCCGCTTACAGCAACCGATCTTGGTAAATCCCTGCGGCGCTTCTTCGCCTGCGGGGATTCTTGGGCTGTCGCTTCCCAGATATGCTTCTACATGCCGCGCGAACGCTTGCCACGACCACTCGTCTTTATCGGCCTCAAGCCGATCGGGAGAAATCGCGTTGAACAGGCACGTTGGAATCTCGTGCTCGTGCAGATTCTTAGCGATACACGGTGTGCAGCCCTTCTCGTGGTTGACAGGGTTAAATGGGCATTTCCGGTCGTTGCAGGTACAAAACGCAACTGAGCTCATGGGACTCCTTCCGGTCGGTCGGGTCTGCCGTAAAAGCTGCCGCATGTTAAACAATAGGGTGTCATTGCTTAACAGGATATAGCCTCAAGGTGCTTGCGACTTAGGGGTTCTGCCAAGCGGCTGAATATCTCGGCGACCGACCTCTGAAGAAAACAAAACCGCCGCAACGAGGATTGTGCCAATCGCGGCGGTTTAGTTTGAGTGTTGTTTATTGCTCTCGACTAGTACACCATGCCCATGGCGTCCTGAACCTCGGCCAGAGTCTGCTCGGCGATCTCGTTGGCGCGACGATTGCCCTCGTGCAGGACGTCCTTGACATAATCCAGGTCGTTCTCGTAGCGCTGGCGACGCTCGCGGATCGGGGCGAAGTACTCGTTGACGGCCTCGGTCACGTACTTCTTGAGCTGGCCGGAGCCGCCCATGCCGATCTCCTCGGCAATCTCGACCTCGGAACGACCAGTGCAGATGGCAGCCGTCGAAAGCAGGCCGGATACGCCGGGGCGGTTCTCGGGATCAAACGTGATCATGCGCTCGGAGTCGGTCTGGCTCTTCTTGATGCGCTTGGCCGTTTCCTCGGCGGTCATCGAAATATTGATGGCGTTGCCGTAGCTCTTGCTCATCTTGCGACCGTCAAGGCCGGGCAGCAGCGGGGTCTCGGACAGCAGCGCTTCGACCTCGGGAAATACCTTGCCATAGCGGTTGTTAAAGCGGCGGGCGATAGTGCGGGTGAGCTCGATATGCGGCAGCTGATCGCGGCCGACGGGCACCACATTGCCCTTGCAGAACAGAATGTCGCAGGCCTGGTGCACCGGGTAGGTGAGCAGAAGGCCGGTGAGCTCGTGGCCCGAGGCCTCCATCTCGGCCTTAACCGTGGGGTTACGCGCCAGCTCGGCCTCGGACACCAGCGACAGGAACGGCAGCATGAGCTGGTTTGCGGCGGGCACGGCGGAGTGCGCGTAGATCATGGTCTTGTCGGGGTCGATGCCGCAGGCAAGGTAGTCCATGACCATGTTGTACACGTTGTCCTGGATATGCTCGGTGGTGTCGCGGTCGGTGATGACCTGGTAGTCGGCGATGAGCACGTTGGTCTTGGCGCCTATGTTCTGCAGTTCAACACGGCCCTTGAGGGTGCCGAAGTAGTGACCCAGGTGCAAGCGTCCGGTCGGGCGGTCGCCGGTGAGCATGGTGAACTTCTCGGGCGTCTTTGCCAAGCCCTCGCGAATGGCGTTGCTCTTTTGCAGCGCGACTTCGTAGCTGTTCTCGTTTGGCATGATTGCTCCTAACGTATGCGTATTGGTCAAGATGATAACGCGTTTATTGAAAGGGGTGGGGCGCAAGTGGGTGAGGTGCCGGTAGGGCGAGGGCTATGCGGCAGCCGCGGCACGGTCGCGAGCGGCCAGCGGCAAAGAGGCACTTCCTCGGCAATAAAACCTAGCGCCTGTGGTGGCGCTCCTCCTTGCGCTCCTCGGCTGCCTGCTCCTCCTGTTTAAAGGCGGGGTCGTCGGGGGTTACCAGCTCGTCTTCGTGTGTGCGCTTGTTGTAATGGTGGCGCAAGACGGGCTCAAACAGGTGTAGGTGCTTGGCGAAGGCCGCCGAGCCAATGGCGAGCACGACAAAGATGAGCACGCGCGTGGGCACCTCGACCTGATTGATCGCGGCGGCGCCGGCCGAAAGCATGATGCACCAGGCGTAGATGAGCAGCACGGCCTGCTTCTGGTTGTAACCCTCTTGGATCAGGCGGTGGTGGATGTGGCCCTTGTCGGCCTGTCCGATACTAATGTGGGCGCGCTTGCGGCGCACGATGGCGCTGAACGTGTCGATGATAGGCACGCCTGCCACGATGAGCGGGATGATGAGCGAGGTGAGCGCGGCGGTACGGCTTACGTTGAGCAGCGAGATGGAGCCCAAGGCGAAGCCCAACAGCAGCGACCCCGAGTCGCCCAAGAAGATGCTTGCGGGGTTGAAGTTGTAATGCAGAAAAGCCACGCACGAGCCAAAGAGCGCGATGGAGAGCGCAGCGGCGTCGATACGGCCCGAAAGCATGGCCATCGTGAACATGGTGAACGATGCGATGCCGCAAATGCCCGTGGCCAGGCCGTCGAGGCCGTCGATGAGGTTGATGATGTTGGTGAACGCCACCAGGTAGATCACGGTGATGGGGTAGGCGAGCCAGCCAAGCATGATATCGCCAGGGGCAAACGGGTTGACGATGACGCCGATGCGCAGGCCGCCCACGCAGGCGATGAGCGCGGCGAGGACCTGACCGGCCAGCTTTTGCTTGGGCTTGAGCTGGTAGACGTCGTCGATTGCGCCGGTCGCAAAGATGACGGTAAAAGAAAGCGCCAGTATGGGGTAGCTGATGTGCAAGAGGGGATGAGGCACCAAAACGGGCGGCCAGCCCAGGTACCAGGTGCCTAGGATCTGCACAATGCAGGCGACGACGAGGCCCAAAAAGACCGCCGTGCCGCCCATGCGCGGGATGGGTTTGGTGTTAATGCGGCGCTTGGAAGGATAGTCGACGGCGTCGAGCTTGATTGCCAGGCGCTTGACCAGGGGCACCGCAAGGAAGGTCGTGATAAAAGCCGCGACCGCCACGCAAAGGTACGGTATGAAGCTCGTGGAGGAAGCCATGAATCGATAAACCGCCAAGCGTCGAAGGAAAAGGTCAAAGGACGCTACGCACGAAAGGGCATAGCTGACCCATGATACTCGACCGAGGGGGTGCGGGGGTTTGCGCTGTGCGATTATCACGCGCTTACCAGATATTGGGATGTTGGCGGGGGTTCTGCCGAGCGTCGTTGGGTGTCATACGGGACCTGTGATGGCAATTTTTGGCAAAATCGGCAAAAGAAAACCACCCCCCACGTTACGAAAATGAACCCACCTAAAACAGGTGGGTGCCCTCATCGACTGTTCCAGCGTCCTTAACAACGAAGGATACCTGTACTAAGTACGACTGTGTGGGCTCCCTAAATAAACGCGACGGTTCACCCAGTTGCTCCGCGGGGGGCGGAATACCTACATCATAAAGCGGCACTTTGTTGATTCCAGTCTTGACATTACAAAAATCGTGTCGGACGATTACGGCGCCTTGGGCTTGGGGCCGTTTGTGCGGTCCGGGCCTTTACGTTTGAGCTGCTGAATCGTTGTTTTGGAGCATGTTTTTATGCCGACGTCGTTGACCGAACTTTTTTCGCCCGCCTGCCATTTGTGTCCACGCCGTTGCGGCGCGGCACGCGACGAGGGCGCGCGTGGCGTATGCGGCGCCGACGACACGCTCAAGGTCGCCCGCGCGGCGCTCCATATGTGGGAGGAGCCGCCCATCTCGGGTGAGGCCGGCTCGGGCACGATTTTCTTTAGCGGCTGCTCGCTCAAATGCGTCTACTGCCAAAACCACGAGATCTCGACGGGCAATTTCGGTCTTGAGATTACGCCCCAGCGTTTGGTCGAGATTATGCTGGAGCTGCAGGACCAGGGCGCCAACAACATCAACTTGGTGACGGCGACACATTATGCTCACCTGCTGCCGGCCGCGATTGCCGCGGCACGGGCGCGCGGGCTGGTCATTCCAATCGTCTACAACACGAGCGGCTATGAGCGGGCGAGTGCCGTGGCGGCGCTCGGCAATCTGGTCGACGTGTGGCTTACCGACTTTAAATATGCCGATGCGAGGCTTGCGCAGTCGCTCTCTCATATTCAGGATTACCCGCGTGTAGCCGTGTCTGGCCTGGCTCAGATGGCGCGCGAGATTAAGCGCCGCGGGGGAGAGCTGGTGGACGAGGACGGGCTCATGAAGCGCGGCATCATCGTGCGTCATCTGGTGCTGCCGGGTCATGCGGACGATTCGTGTCGCGTGCTGGACCTGGTATGGCAGACGGTGGGCGACGTGCCGATTTCGGTCATGAACCAGTACACGCCCAATGCGCTCATGCGCGAGCAGGGCGGCGATCTGGCACGCGCCGTGACGCGCGAGGAGTACGAGCAGGTGCTCGACCATGCCGACGACCTGGGCTTTACGACGATGTTCTGGCAAGAAGGCGGCGCGGTAGATGAGAGCTTTACCCCGGCCTTTGACACCACCGGTGTTCTTACCAGCGCAAAGTAGTGCTTTTGAGTAGTCTTTTTGGGACGGGGCTGTTTTAGCTACCCCTGCCGCTGTTCGGCCAAACCGCTCGCGTTGCCTGTCGGGGTAGCTAAAACAGCCCCGTCCCAAAAAGACTACTCCCGGTGGGGGTCGAGCTACCATCCTAAAAGTAGTCAAAACAGCCCCGTTCCAAAAAGACTGGGTATTGGGCGTTGACAGTTGGCGAGCCGTAGGTAAAATATCAACTTGTCCTGGGGACGTAGCTCAGTTGGGAGAGCGCTGCCGTCGCATGGCAGAGGCCGAGGGTTCGACTCCCTTCGTCTCCACCCT
>URXE01000038.1 GCA_900551815.1 uncultured Collinsella sp. | reverse complement strand
TACAAGAGGCCCGCGTGTTGATGATTATGGAAAAGCGGAAGCCGAGCATGGTCGGTGTCCCCGGGATCCCCTTGCATACGATGAAGTCGGAGAGCCGGTGCCGTATGGCGAGGATCTTTTGGATGCTGATATGGGATACGTGCATGGCGTGAGCCTGGTCGATGAGCTCGACGAGGTGGAGGGGCTTGCCGAGAGCGACAGCGTGCGTGTCGATGCGACCGTGAAGTCTCCAGACTCGGTCCCGCAGACCGAGCAACCTGCCATGCCGGCTTGGGCGCAGCATATGAGCGCTGCCGGGGAGACGGGGACGTTGCCGTCCGTGCCCGCGTCGCCTGCCCCCGCGCCGCCGGCGGATGCCGCCGCTCCATCGCATCGAGCTCCGGTTGTCTGCGCCGTCTCGGGTTCGGGCGGTTGCGGCAAGTCGACGATCGTCGCCGCCATGTCGCACGCGGCGTCGCTGCTGGGCCTGCGTGCTGCCGTGCTCGACTTGGACCTGATGTTTGGAAACCTCTACGACCTGTTGGGCGCCGATGCCCCGCATGACATGGCGACGCTTATCGAGCCATCGGCTGCGGGCGCACTCGCCGAATCGGACATCGTGGCCGCCTCGATGCGCGTGGCCCCGGGCGTCACGCTTTGGGGCCCGGTCGCCGCGCCCGAACAGGCCGAGCTCATGGCGCGTCCGGTGGAGCTGCTGCTTGACGTCTTGCGCCGCGAATCCGACGTGGTGCTTGTCGACACCTCGGTCTTTTGGGGTGACGCCGTGGCGGCCGCGGTGGCGGCAAGCGACCGCTGCCTGGTCGTGGGCGATCAATCGGTGTCATCTGCGACGTCCGCGGCACGCGTTATCGAACTGGCGAGCCGTGTGGGCGTGCCGCGTACGCGCATGAGCGCCGTATTCAACCGGTTTGGCGCGCGCGGCGCCGACGAGGATGTCGCCATGCGCTTTGAGATTACCTGCGCGTTGAGCTCCAAGATTCGCATTGCCGACGGCGGGCAGGACTTGACGGCGCTCATGGCATTCGGCCGTGCTGACGAGGCGGTGGGCCAGACCAGCGCTTTTGCCACCAGCGTGCGCGAAGCCACGCGCGAGATGCTCGTGGAGCTGGGCTGCGCCGTCGGTCCCTGGAGTGACATGGTCACCGACCGCGCGACGCGCACCGAGCGCCCACGTATCCGTCTTCCCTGGTCGCGCGAGGGTGATTCGCGATGAGCTTGCAAACAAGGATTAAGGAAGCCGGTGCGGCCGCGGCGGCGCCTGTTGATGCGGGGCGCCACCGTGCCGTCAAGCGCCGCACCAAGCGCGCCGTGATGGACCGCATGGGCTATGACGAGGTGGCGCGTATCAGCGCATACATCGATCCGGCGCGCGCCCGCTCGGAATTGCGTCCTGCGGTGGAGGCGGCGCTCAACGTGGAGGAGCCGGGCGACCTGGCGACGCCCGAGCGCGAGACCATCATCGACGAGATCTTGGACGACGTGGTGGGCCTGGGCCCGCTGCAGCCGCTCATCGAGGACGACACCGTCACCGAGATCATGGTCAACGGTTGCCGCTCGGCTTTCTTTGAACGCGGCGGCGTCTTATATCCCATCGAGCATGCATTTGAGGATGACGAGCAGATCCGCGTGCTTATCGACCGCATCATCTCGCCGCTGGGCAGGCGCATCGACGAGCGCAGCCCCATTGTCAACGCCCGCCTCAAGACGGGCTATCGCGTCAACGCGGTGATCCCGCCCGTGGCGATTGATGGGCCAATCCTCACCATCCGCAAGTTCTCAGATCGCATCTGTTCGTTGGACGAGCTTGTGGGCCTGGGGTCGCTGCCGCTTTGGTATGCGCAACTGCTGTCCTGTGCGGTGTCGCTGCGTCAAGATCTGGCGGTTGCGGGTGGCACGGGATCGGGCAAGACCACGCTGCTCAACGCGCTGTCGTGCGAGATATCCACCGGCGAGCGCATCGTGACGATCGAGGACTCCGCCGAGCTCAAGTTTGCGTATCACCCGCATGTGGTTCGCCTGGAGGCGCGCGAGGCTTCAATTGAGGGCGAGGGCGCGGTGACAATCCGCGATCTGGTGACCAACGCCCTGCGCATGCGTCCCGACCGTATTGTGGTGGGTGAGGTGCGCGGTGCGGAATGTTGCGACATGCTGCAGGCCATGAACACCGGGCACGACGGATCGCTCACCACGCTTCATGCGGGCACCGAACAGGAGACCGTGGTGCGTCTGACGCTGCTTGCGCGCTATGGCATCGATCTGCCGAGCGAGCTTATCGAGGAGCAGATCGCCATGGCGCTCGACGGCATCGTGATGTCTGAGCGCCATGCGGACGGCAGGCGTTTCGTGTCTTCCTATTCGGGGGTGCGGCGCGGCGCGTCGGGCGGCGTGGAGCTTGAGCGCTACGTGACGTTCGATGCCGCCATGCGCACCTGGACACTCGATCGCGAGCCTCCGTTTATCGCGGAGGGCCTGCGCTCGGGAACGCTCACACAAGAGGAGGTGGACGAATGGAGATCGTTGTGCCCCTCGTCGTAGGGGGTTTGACAGGGCTTTCTGCCGCGGTGGCGTGCGGGGCGGAGCCTCGTGCGCCGCGCGTGCCGCCGGCGGAGCTGGTCAGCCATGTGCTTGAATCGGTTGCCGAGAAGCTGCCGCGCGAGTTGGCAGAAAACGACCTGCTAAAAAAGATCGCCCGCTCCTGGGCGGCGCTGGTTCCAGCACATCGCCTTGGCCTTGTCATCGAGGACGACGAGGCGCGCCTGGCATGCTTGCTGCTGTCGAGTGGCGTCTGCGGCATTGCCCTGACTGTCGTATCGTTGTCGCCTATCGGCTTTGTCCTGGGGCTGCTCGCACCGTTTGGTGTAGGCGCCGCTCGCGACACTTTCGACCGTCGCCGCGAGCAACACGATGTGGAAGAAGCCATGCCCGAGGCCTTTACGGCGCTCTCCATGTCGCTCGCCTCGGGTCATTCACTGGCCCAGGGCATGAGGTTTGTGGGAACTCACGCGCAAGAGCCGGTGCATACCGAGTTTTTGCGCGTGGCGACGGCGATCGACTGCGGCGTCTCGGCGACTGATGCGTTGGATGACCTACTCGACCGTATCGATGCCCCCGGCCTTTCGCTTGTCACCTTGGCGCTCAAGGTGTCGCAGCGAACCGGTGCCCCGCTTGCCGACCTGTTGTCCGAGGCGTCGAGCATGGTGGGGGAGCGCATTGAGCTCAAGCGCCGCTTGGACGTCAAGACATCGCAGGCTCGTATGTCGGCACACATGGTCTCGGCGATGCCGGCGGGTATGTGCGCGGTGCTGGCGCTGCTTTCGGCCGACTTTCGCCGCGGCCTTGCAACGCCGGCGGGTGCCGGTGCCGTGGTACTGGGACTTGCCCTCAACGCCGTCGCCCTGGTGGTCATCCGACGCATTATGCGGGTGGAGCTATGAGCGCCCTGGTCGGGGTCGCGGCATGCCTGTGCGCGCTCAGCGTGTATATCGTGACAGGGCTCAATCGTGCGGACGCATGCAAGATCGCCCAGGTCTGCAAACGCGAGGCGCTGCTGGTTGTTGCGGCTGCCCGATCGGTGACCGATGTCCTGGTAGCACGGTTGAGGGGCATGCTCGGCACGGGTGGTACGGCGCAGGTGTCGCTCGGCGAGGTGTCCGAGATGATCGACGTGGTGCGTCTGGGGCTTTCGGCCGGCCTTTCGTTCGATGCGGCGCTTGAGGTTTTTTGCGCCAATCGCCGATCGACGTTGGCGCTCCGCCTTGAGCGAGCCTGCATGGCGTGGCAGGTGGGCGTGGGGACGCGCGAGGACGAGCTCCTGGCGGCCGCGCGCGACCTGGATGTGCGGGCGCTCGAGACCTTTGCCATCACAGCGGGGCAGGCGCTTGCCCTCGGTGCCCCGCTTGCCGAGACGCTGGCGGCTCAAAGTCGTGAGATTCGCGCGGCCCATCGCGCTGCAGTCGAGCGCGAGATTGAGCGCGCGCCGGTCAAGCTGCTGATTCCCACCGGCACGCTCATCTTGCCGGCGTTGCTTCTGTCCATATTGGGCCCGCTGCTGGGAGCAGGCGGGATGATGTAGGGAGGAATACATGAATACGATGACTGACGTTGCTGGCAAGGTTTGGAGCTGGGCGTTTTGCCAGTCAATTCACGCTCGCCAGCGTGTCGAGGAACTGCTGCGGGAGGAGAGCGCACAGGGCACCACCGAGTACGCCATCCTAGTCGGTGTGCTCGTGGTGATTGCCATCATTGCCATCGTCGCATTTAAGGGCAAGGTCCAAGATTTATGGAGCGCTATCAGCGAGGGCATCAACAGCCTGTAGAGGGCGCCCGTCCCGTCGGCGCGTTGCTGGTGCTCGCCTGTGCGGTCGTGGCGGTGGCAGTGGCGGTTTGGGGGCTTAACGCAGCACGGCAACAACGTTTAGGGGCTGCCGCGGATGCGGGATCGGGTTCGGCTGCGGCGTCTCAAATAGACGATGTGCGAGACGCGGCCGATGCGAATGCCGCCGTCACGGCGCAAACGTTCTTGCAAGCACTCGACGAGCGAGCGGACGCTGCAACGGGTTCATCTGCAAACAATGCCGTCGCTGTTCGTCTCGCATGGTCCGAGTGCCGACCGATGACCGAGGCGGCGGCGGATATGCTGCGTGCCTATCGCGAGGTGCCCACGGCGCAACTTGCTCTGAGCGGCTATCTCGACATCAAGGGCAACGTGTGGGGCGCCATCGTGCGTGACGGACGCGGCTGGGTCGATATGGTGACGATTGCCGCGGATGCTGGTGATACTTCGTGTCGCCTGCGCGTGGTCCGCCTGACCCCGCAGACAACGAACTCAAAGGAGGGGTCGTGAAATGCATTATGTCCTGCGCGAGGAATCTGCCCAGGCAACGGTCGAATACGCCATCGTCACGGTGGCACTGCTTTCCATCGTGCTGGCGATCGCAGGGCTTTGGCGTGCCGGTGCCGATGGGCGCTTGGCGGCGCTGGTCGAGCGGACGGCATCTCACGGCGTCACCTCGACATCGGTTGTCGACGCTGCTGCGGGTGCTAAGGACATCGTGCTGTATTGATGTTGCGCGCGAGGACCGGGCTCAGTCTACGGTCGAGGCGGCATTCCTACTGCCGACGTTTCTGACGCTCGTCCTGTTGGCGCTGCAGCCGGTGTGCCTGCTCTATACACGCGCGGTCATGGAGTCTGCCGCCGCCGAGACCGCGCGGCTCATGACCACGACGACGGTGGGGGATGACGAGGATATTAAGGAGTTTGCCCGCCGCCGTCTTGCCGCGGTTCCCGACGTTTCGATTTTCCATGCCGGCGGGCCCCTGTCGTGGGATATCGAGCTTGGTCGGGCCGATGCGGGCGGCGTCTCGTCCGTTTCCGTTACCGGCGAGGTTAAACCGCTGCCCGTGATCGGTGCGTTTGCGCAGGCTATGGGTAGCGCAGGCCAAAACGGCTATGTCGAGCTTAAGGTCGACGTCTCGTATCGATCGCGTCTCGAGTGGCTGGAGGGAGATTATGATTCATGGATTGCTGCATGGGATTAAGCGCTGCCTGTTGAAGGTGACGAGGGGGCTTGCGGGCCGTTGCCGACCGCGTGCTCGCTGCAAGCGAGGCGGCTTTATGGGTCGAGCCGGGATCGACCTGTTTATCGAAGACGGTGCCTATACCACGCTCTCCTCTGCGGTGGTCATCTTGGTGGTGCTCACGTTGCTGTTTTCGTCGACGGCAGCGATATGGAGCATGTCGCGCGCGGGGGACACCCAGGCGGCTGCCGATAGCGGCGCGCTGGCAGGCGCCAATGTGGTGGCGTCCTACCATACGGCTGCGACAGTGGTGGATGCGAGCATATTGAGCTTGGGCCTAGCGGGGTTTGCCACGATCGGCACCGGCTTGGTCGCCATCCTTATTCCGGGTGCCGAGCTTGCCGCGGGCGATATGGTCGACACGGGGATCGAGATCATTAAAACGCGCAATAAGTTTGCCAAAAGCGCCTCCAAGGGCCTGCAGAAAATCGAGACGGCTCTACCGTATCTGGTTGCCGCGCGAGCTACGCAGGCCGTGTCGGCGCAGGATACCGAGGGTGCGACCTATACCGGTACGGCGCTTGCCGTGCCCAGGACGTCCGAGTCGGATTTCGTTGCGCTCGAGGGGTCCGAGATCTCGACCGATGTCATTAAAGACACATCGAAAGATCTGGAACGCGCAGCAGATGAGCTGCAGAAGGCCTCGGAGGAGACGGCGAAAGCAAAAGAGCGCGCCTGGCTTGCGGATTGCGGCGGGTCGGATCCGGCTTCGGTCGGCAGTTGCTCATGCATGTGGGAACGCGCGAGGAGTTTGGCGAAGCCTTCGGATATTGAGAATCCGCACTATGCCTCGAGCGTCACATGGGAGCCGCAAGTGGCGCTCGATCGCGCGAAGGCCTATTACCGCTTGCGCCTTGCAAACGAGGCGCCTCAAGGCTCAAGCGTCGAGACGAAGGCGGAGTCGGCGGCGCGCAAGGCGTTCTATACCTATGCGAGCGCAGAGGTCAATCGCGCATATATAACCGAAGACGGAGACCGGGCCACTTCCTATATTCCGTTGTTGCCGCGCAACACTGACGAGGTGCGAGCGACGGAACTCTATACCGATGCGGTGTGGCCAGCCAGTGCCAATGATGGCAAGACGTATCTGCATTACGGAACGAGTTGCCCCAACTATAAGAAAGGGACGCCAGGCGGGCTAGCCTCGGTCGCTGATTATGACGGGCAGGACAAATGCAACAGATGCCATTTTGGTGTTTCGTCGCTCGGCGCCGTTGCGGCTCCTTCGACTTCAATCGAAAACGGCTTCGAGTACCACTTTGATCGATTCAAAGACGCTCTGGAAGACTACGTCGAATGCCGCAACAAAGAGCTTGAGCTCATGCGCCAGACCGAGGACGAGGCTGACCGTGCAGGCAATGCGTTTGACGAGGCCATTAAAGCGCTTTCGGGCGAGCGTCCGCGTATCGCCCCGCCCGGCCGCAATGGCGTGGTTGCCCTTGCGGTTTCGGGTGCCATCTCGAGCCCCGATGAGCTCAACTCTTCGTTTAACACGACAGTCAGGCTTGGCGATCGCGGCGCGATCTCTGCTGCGGTGCTGGCGCCCGATGACGCGACGGCGCAGAACAACGTTCTCTCGCGGTTTTTCTCGACGCTGGAGGAGCGTTCGGGTGGCGTTGTCGGCGTACTCGATGGCGTCATGGATGTTTGGGGGCGGCTGCTTGTGGGATACGGAGACATCCAAGGCTCGGCCGACGAGCTCATGGACGAGATGATCGATGACCTGGGAGGGGGCAGCGGTGCGTTGAGTTCCATTGCGTCGTGGCTTGGTGATACCGTTTCGGCGTCCGTGGCGGCGCTGGGCTTGGAGCCGTGCGACTTGCGCCTACGAAAGCCGGTGCTGACTGACACCGCCAACGTCATCAAGAGCCCGGGGTCTGACATCACAGGTCTTTCTAATGCGCAGGACAAGCTACGAAGTATTCCGTTGGGCGTGACCGATCCCAAGGCGCTTTGCGAGGCGCTGGAATATCAAGTCGAGCGCACCATCAGCGGCACGGTGTTCACGCTTGCGGAGATTCCGCTGCCCGGCGGCGGTTCCATCCCACTTACCGTCGATGTCGCCACACTGGCGGGTGCCCTGGGCGGTGGGTCGTAATGGGCATCCGCACGCGCCTGTGCGAGGAGCGCGCCCAGGCGACGGTCGAGATGGCCGTGGTCACGCCCGTCCTGCTGGTTCTGGCGCTTATCGTGTACAACGTCATGGTCTTTGCCGACGCGGTCGCGCGCTTCGATCGCGTGGTGCCCGATATCGTGCTAGCGCATGCCGTGGCGCCGAGCGGGGAGGGCGATGACAGCTCCATCGATGCCTCCGCGACCGTTCAGGCTCAGATCCAACATGCCATGGAAGGCTATGACTTGCAGATTGAGGTCTCGAGCGAGCAGGGTACGACGACATCGGATGGCGGTCTGCTTTCGCTTTCCGGTACGTTTAGGACCTATACCTGCACCATGCGCTACGAGCCGTGGCCGAGCTCGCTCAGCATCGCCGGCGTTTCGCTGGGGGCACCGGCACAGTTGTCGCACGAGCGCGCAGTGACGGTCGACCCGTGGCGTCCGGGGGTGGTCATGTGACCGCGGTCTCATCCTACATTGCCTACGCGCGGGCGCTCAACAGGCTGGGTTGGACGCCTGCCGAGTTTGTGGTGGCGGAGTCGTTTGCCGTGCGCCTGCGCGGCATGCTGGGACGGTCTCCGATTGCTGCCAACGGGTTGCCGCTCGTCATGGCGTTCCCACGCTGCTCTTCGGTCCACACCTGCTTTATGGTCCATCCCATCGACATTGCCTTTATCGACCGTAGCGGCAACGTCCTCGTATGCTACGAAAACGTCCGTCCTTGGCGCATGTGTTCCTGTCCCGGTGCCTGGGCGGTGCTGGAACGCCCTTCAATCCTTGTTACACCTCCCGCCCTCCAACAAGTGCCGGCGTAAGGATTGGCGACAGCGGACTTTAGTCATACGAAATTGGGTAAGATGGAGGAGAAGATGCATGGATGTTGAGATTCATCCCAACGCCAAAAAACACTTGACGGAAAATCAGATGCTTGGTGCCTGGTTCGCGGTTACTGAGTGCATTCGCCGCGAGTCGGAGGACGAGCCGCCGAGATGGCTTGCTATTGGATGGCTTCCAGATGGTCGAAGTGTGGAACTTGTTGCGGTCGAACTAATTCGTGGATGGCTCATTATTCATGCCCTGTCTCCGGTTCAGAAGAAATTCTGGCAAGAGATCGAGCGAGCTCGGCAGAGGGGTCGATGATGAGCAAGGCGTATACGGCTGCCAATGGTCAGGTTGTAACGGATGAAATGATTGACACGTGGTGCGAGGCGTACGAGCATGGCGAGTTTCCGGACGGCGAGCATACCGTTGGGGGAATCGTGCACGGGCGGCCTCCACTCTCAAGCGAAGGGACGGCAACGCTATCGGTCAAGATTCCCCTAGGGATGAAGGAGGCGATTCGTCGTCGGGCGGCGGCTGAAGGAATGACGCCAAGTGAGTTTGCCCGTGCAGCCTTGAGCGAAAAACTTCTTGCGGCGGGTTGATATCTCTAACGTGCTGTTCTATAGGATCGGACTTGTGGCTGACGCCGTGCTCAAAAACTTTTTTCAAATTCTCGGTTGACCGGAGCGCGTCCTTGGTTATACTAATCAAGCCTTGAAACAAGGCACACCTCAAATGGCTGGGTAGCTCAGTTGGTAGAGCAGAGGACTGAAAATCCTCGTGTCAGGGGTTCGATTCCCTTCCCCGCCACCTTGAATTGACTAGGACCTCTGCAAAGGGGTCCTTTTCTTTTATGTAGGGTTCCGCGTAAAATGCGTCTCAGAATTGGGTTTTAGAGCGGGATGCGCTTTCCGGCGCTTGCTTCCGACGTGCGTGCACATCTCGGCGCACTAGCTCGGGTCCGCCCCAGACATTCCTCCCGCTTTTGCGCCACTTTACAGACCGTTCGGTCGTCTGTCCGCACGCGCGGGTATACTCAAAACGATACTTTTCCTATGCAATACGATGCAGGCTCGACCTGTACGATTCGAAGGGGGCAGTGATGGAGAGGATACTCGGCGTTAATCTCTCTGGCTGGTTTATTCCCGAGCCTTGGGTGACCCCGTCGCTATACGCGGCGACCGGCGCATCCAATGCGGCCGAGCTGCAGGAGGCCATGGGCACCGCCGCCTATAACGAGCGCATGCGCCGTCATTACGAGACGTTTGTGAGTGAGGACGATTTTCGCCGTATGGCGCAGATCGGCCTCAATGCCGTGCGTCTGCCGGTGCCCTGGTATGCTTTTGGCTCGCAGGAGTCCGATGCGTCCTACATCTCGGTTGTCGACTACATCGACCGTGCGATTGAGTGGGCTGCCAAGTACGACATCCGCGTGCTGCTCGACTTGGCAACGGTGCCCGGTGGCCAGGGCGATTCCAACGATTCGCCCACTACGCCAGAGGCTGTTGTCGAGTGGCATTCGTCCACCAATGGCCGTCATGTCGCACTCGACGTGCTCGAGCGCCTGGCCGATCGCTACGGCGAGGCCGAGAGCCTGCTGGGCATTGAGCTGCTGGACACGCCGCAGATGAGCGTCCGCAAGAGCCTCTTTACCATGACGGATGGCATTCCGGCCCACTACCTGCGCAATTTCTATCGCGATGCCTACGAGCTCGTCCGTTCGTATATGCCCGAGGATAAGATCGTCGTCTTCTCGTCTTCGGGGCATCCCAGCGAGTGGAAGCATTTTATGCGCGGTGCCAAGTACAAGAACGTCTACATGGACCTTCACCTGTACCATTACCGCGACGAGTATGCGCTCGACATCACGAGCCCCCGCGGGCTGACGACGGCGATTTCGCGTAACAAGCGCGAGCTTAAAGAAGCGATCTCGACAGGGTTCCCCGTGCTGGTGGGCGAATGGTCGGGCGCGGCGATCTTTGCCAACTCGTCGGTTACGCCCGAGGGCCGCAATGCCTACGAGCGCGTGTTTATCGCCAACCAGCTGGCTTCGTTTGCGCCGGCTGCCGGTTGGTTCTTCCAAACGTGGAAGACCGAGAAGCGCATTGCAGCATGGGACGCCCGCGCGGCACTCGGTACGCTCGAGCGCGGCATGATTGAATAGGTTGATATGACGCAAAACAGCGCCCATACGGGCAAACTCTATGTGGTCGGCACGCCCATCGGCAACCTGGGCGACCTGTCCCCGCGCGTTGGCGAGGCCTTTGCCGCCGCCGATGCCATTTGCTGCGAAGACACGCGTGTGACGTCAAAGCTGCTGATGCATCTGGGCATTTCCAAGCCGCTTGTCCGTTGCGACGAGAATGTGATCGCCAGTCGCGCCGCCGGCCTGGTCGACCGCCTGCTGGCGGGGGAGACCCTCGCCTTTGCCTCGGACGCCGGCATGCCGAGTGTGTCCGACCCCGGCCAGGCGCTGGTCGAGGCAGCGCGTGAGGCCGATGTGCCCGTCGAAGTTATCCCCGGGCCCTCTGCTTGCGTCACGGCGCTCGTTTCGTCCGGCATTCCCTGCGAGCATTTTTTCTTCGAGGGCTTTTTGGGCCGAAAGCACGGCGACCGCGTGCGCCGTTTGCAGCGCCTTGCCGTAGTGCCCGGCGCGCTCATCTTCTACGAGTCTCCACATCGCATCGTGGCGACGCTCGAGGCCGTGGCGGAGGTCTTTCCCCAGCGTGAGGTTGCCGTCTGCCGCGAACTCACCAAGCTGCACGAGGAGGTCTTGCGCGGGCCCGCTGCCCAGCTCGCCGAGGAGCTGCGTGCTCGCGGCGAGGTAAAGGGCGAGATTGCGCTGGTCATCGCGCCGCCGAGCGAGGACGAGGAGGCCGGTATCGTGCCGGTTGGCGCCGCGGCAGCGGATTCCGATGAGGCCCTGCGCGAGGATATCCGCGCCGCGCTCGAGGAGGGGGAGCCCGCCTCTGCGGTGGCCAAGCGCCTGTCTCAGAAGTATTCGCGCCGCAAGCGCGATGTCTATGCCATGGTGCTCGATATGCAATAGATGGAGGATATCCAGCCCTTGCGCTAGAATCATCCCCTGTATGCAACGTTTTTCTGGAGGACAAACCCCATGGATCAAAGCAAGCCTTCGTTCTTTATCACGACGCCCATCTACTACGTCAACGCCGATCCGCACCTGGGCACGGCTTATTCCACCATCATCGCCGACGTCCAGGCTCGCTATCGCCGCTCCGCCGGCTACAACGTCAAGTTCCTGACCGGCATGGACGAGCACGGCGAGAAGGTCGCCGAGGCCGCAGCCAAGCATGGCATGACGCCGCAGGAGTGGACCGACAGCCAGGCTCCGCACTTCAAGGAGCTTTGGAGCAAGCTCGAGATTTCCAACGACGACTTCATCCGCACCACCGAGCCGCGCCAGCATCATGCCGTGCAGTACCTGTGGGAGCGCATGAAGGAGTCCGGTTACCTGTATAAGGGCAGCTACGACGGCTGGTATTGCGTGCCTGACGAGACCTACTTCACCGATACGCAGGTCCAGAAGGGCGACGAGGAGTACGGCAGCGTCGGCCAGCACCTGTGCCCCGACTGCCACCGTCCGCTCGAGCGCGTGCAGGAGGAGTCCTACTTCTTTAAGCTTTCCGCCTTCCAGGACAAGCTGCTCAAGCTCTATGACGAGCACCCCGACTTTGTCGAGCCTGCGTTCCGTATGAATGAGGTACGCAGCTTTGTCGAGGGCGGCCTTAACGACCTTTCCGTGAGCCGTACGAGCTTTGACTGGGGCATTCAGGTCCCGTTTGACGAGGGCCACGTGACCTACGTGTGGTTCGATGCGCTGCTCAACTATATGACGGCCGTCGGCTACGGTGTCGACACCGATGAGGCGCGTGCCGAGCTGGCCTATCGCTGGCCCGCGCAGTTCCACATCGTGGGTAAGGACATCATCCG
The DNA here is from genome assembly GCA_900551815.1 of uncultured Collinsella sp. GTDB lineage: Bacteria > Actinomycetota > Coriobacteriia > Coriobacteriales > Coriobacteriaceae > Collinsella. The sequence goes on along the minus strand of URXE01000038.1, from coordinate 10,803 downwards.
CTTCCACTGCGTCATTTGGCCCGCCATGCTCATGGCCATTGGCGAGGCCCTGCCCGAGCACGTCTTTGCCCACGGCTTCCTGACCGTGCGCAATGCCGAGACTGGCAAGGCCGAGAAGATGTCCAAGAGCCGCGGCAACGCCATCGCTCCGCAGGACGTTATCGACATGCTGGGCGTCGAGGGCTATCGCTACTACTTCATGACCGACGTCGTCCCCGGTACCGACGGCGCCATCAGCTTCGACCGCATGGAGCAGGTCTACAACGCCGACCTGGCCAACAGCTGGGGCAACCTTATCTCGCGTTCGCTCAACATGAGCGGCAAGTACTTTGACGGTTGCGCGCCCGCCAAGCCCGCATCGTTCGATGCGTTCGACAACCCGTTGGCAAAGATTGCCGATGGCCTGGTCGATCGCTACATGGCCAAGATGGACGTGCTCGATTATGGTGGAGCTAAGGACGAGGTCATGGAGCTCATCCATGCCGCCAACCACTACATCGAGGACTCCGAGCCCTGGGCGCTTGCCAAGGACGAGACCAAGGCTGACGAGCTGGCATTTGTGATCTACAACCTGCTCGAGGCTATCCGTATTGCCGCTCACCTGCTGATGCCGCTCATGCCCCAGACTTCTGCCGAGGCCCTGCGCCGCCTGTCGTGCGAGGACGAGGCCGCGAGCGACGACCTCAAGGGCATTTGCGCTTGGGGCTTGCTTGCCGGTGGTCAGCCCGTCGAGAAGGGCGAGCCGCTGTTCCCGCGTCTGGGCTAAGCCGCCGCGCGCCATATCGGCAATTTGCTGTTTAGATGTAAGGGCATGGCCGCAACGGTCCATGCCCTTTTGCTTTACGATGCAGCCACCATGTTAAGGAGGCAACCATGACAACTTCGCCTTTGGCAAACCCCACGGCAACTAGGGAGCTGCTAGAGGAGTTTGGCCTTGCGACCAAGCATCGCCTGGGCCAAAACTTCCTGATCGACAACCATGTGATCGAACGTATCTGTGAGCTCGCTGAGCTTGCGGGCGATGAGCGCGTGCTCGAGGTCGGCCCGGGTTGCGGCACACTGACGTTGGCCCTGCTGCAGGAGGCGGCGTGCGTTACGTCGATTGAGGCCGATCCCGAGCTTGAGCCGGTGCTTGATGCCCACGCCGCCGACTATGCCAACTTTCGCTTTATCATGGGCGACGCGCTCAAAGTGACGCCGGAGCAGATTGAGCAGGCCGCCGGTGGTGAACCCACGGTGTTTGTCGCGAATCTGCCCTATAACGTGGCGGCAACGATCATCCTTCAGTTCTTCCAGACGATGCCCGCGCTTAAGCGCGCTGTCGTCATGGTGCAAAAGGAAGTTGCAGATCGTATTGGCGCAACGCCGGGCAACAAGACCTATGGCGGCTATACGGCAAAGCTCGGCCTGTATGCGCAGGTTACGGGTCGCTTTGAGGTGCCGCCGCGCTGCTTTATGCCGGCGCCGCATGTGGATTCTGCCGTAGTGCGCATCGATCGCGTTGACGGTGTGGTACCCGAGAGCATCGACCGCGAGTTTGTGGCCCGTGTGATCGACGCTGCATTTGCCCAGCGCCGCAAGACGATCCGCAACTCCATGAGCGCCAACGGCTTTGCCAAGGACGCGCTCGACGCCGCTTTTGAGGCCTGCGGTATCGCACCTACCACGCGCGCCGAGACGCTCGACGTTGCCGCCTTTGTCCGCTTGGCTCAGGAGCTTTCCCATGACGCCTAATGTCGAACGCGTGACGTTTACCAAAAAGAAGAAAACGGTGGCCTGCCCGGTGCCGCTTGCGCCGCTTGCCGATACGCATGCACACCTGCTCTCATTTTGGAGCAAGGAAGTGCCCGAGACGCTCGTGCGCGCCAAAGCCGCGGGCGTCGACCTGTTGGTGACGATGTTCGACCCCATCGCTGACAAACGCAGCGTGACGGACTATAGCGACTGGCTGGTTCGCGAGATTCTGCCGATGCGGGATATCCCGCAGATCAAGTATCTCGTCGGTGTGCACCCGTATGGCGCACCGGATTATACCGACGAAATTCACGCACAGGTCGTTGCCTCGCTCGATGACCCTTTGTGCGTCGGTATCGGCGAGATCGGTCTGGACTACCACATGGACTATGACGACGATGTCGCGCCGGCGCCTCATGACGTGCAGATTGATTGCATGGCGCGTCAGCTCGAAGTTGCCGTGCACCGCAATGTGCCAGTGGAGCTGCACCTGCGGCACGAGGACTCGGATGGGGAGCGCACCTCGCATGTGGACGCCTACAACGTGTTGCGCGAGGTCGGCGTGCCCCAGGCCGGTTGCGTACTGCACTGCTTTGGCGAGGACCGAGCCACGATGGAGCGCTTTGTGGATTTGGGTTGTTACATCGCCTATGGCGGCGCGGCTACCTTTAAGCGCAACGACGACGTGCGCGAGGCATTTGCGGCGACCCCGCTCGATCGTATTTTGTTCGAGACGGATTGTCCCTATATGGCGCCGGAGCCCATTCGCGGTCTTGAGTGCGAGCCTGCAATGATTTCCATCACAGCAAACGCGCTGGTCAACGACCGCGTCGATCGTACCGGCGAGGACGCTGAAGCAGTTGCTCGAGCCGCCTGGGAAAATGCCTGCAAACTTTTTCAAAAATAGTTCTTGCGTTCGCGGTGGCGCTCCGTTATTCTAATTCCTGCACGCGGGCGTGGCGGAATTGGCAGACGCGTACGGTTCAGGTCCGTATGGGGGCAACCCCATGAAGGTTCAAGTCCTTTCGCCCGCACCATTAAATGAAAGAGCTCCCAGCAATGGGAGCTTTTTTGTTACGGGCCGTTTTTGGCAGATTTGACCTATCGATTTCGCGCGGTAGATGCCCCCGTGGTCAAAAAGTGGCAAATATGAGTACTGGCACGAAAATGGAGACATTTCACGAAGCCATTTTTGTTCATTTTGCGCAACAGATGTACGCTAATTTGACCCAATCTTGAGACAAAACGAAGTAAATTCGATAGACCTCGGGTTCAAAGAGGCGATTTTGACCCAAATACGCTGTTACTAAACTGGTAACAGTACTCATATTTGGCCTTTTTTGACCACGGGTCCTCTTGTTGGTGTCACACAGCTGCTTCGTGCGGGTATCCTAGTCCCAACGCGTGCCTATCAGAGGAGAAACCATGCTGTTGTCCGGTATCATCGCTACCCTTACGAGCCTTCTACTTCCCATCATCATTTTGTTGCTACTGCTCCCCAACGCCTGCTATGTCGTTGAACAGCAGCATGCTGTGATCATCGAGCGTCTGGGCAAGTTCAACCGCATCGTCAACGCGGGCTTCCACATGAAGGTGCCCGTGATCGACCGCAAAGCCGCCACGGTGAGTCTGCGCACCATGAAAAACGGCTTTGGCATCGACGTTAAGACCCAGGACAACGTGACTATCGGCCTTGAGGTCTCTGCTCAGTACCACGTGAGCTATGACATGGGCGTCGGCCCGGCAGATTCGGGCATCTACAAGAGCTATTACATGCTGCAGGAGCCCGTCGACCAAATGCGTGACTTCATCACCGATGCCCTGCGCTCTTCCATCCCCGTCTACACGCTCGATGAGGTCTTTGCCAAAAAAGACGATATCGCCAAGGACGTCAACGCCACCGTGTCCGAGCAGATGGCCGCCTACGGCTTCACCCTCGTGTCGACACTTATCACCAAGATCGCGCTGCCGACCGAGGTCGAGAACTCCATGAACGACATCAACGCCGCCCAGCGAAAGCGCGCCGCTGCGCAGGAGCTCGCCGAGGCCGATCGCATCAAGCGCGTTACCGAGGCGACCGCCGAGGCCGAGGCGATGGAAAAGGCAGGCGAAGGCATCGCCAACCAGCGCAAAGCCATCGCGCTGGGCATCAAGGACTCGCTCGAGATTATCCAGGAGACGGGCGTCGGCAACGATGAGGCCAACCAGCTGTTCATGTTTACGCAGTGGTCCGAGATGATGACGGAGTTTGCTCGCACGGGCAAAACCTCGACGGTCGTGCTGCCGAGCGATTTCTCACAGTCGACCTCGATGTTCGAGCAGATGCTGACCGCCGGCAAAGTTCAGAACGAGTCGAAGGAGTAGACGCGCGTGAAATATACCGTTGTTTGCGTTGGCAAGCTTAAAGAGCGTTTTTGGAAGGACGCGTGTGCCGAATACACCAAACGCCTAGGCGCCTATGCCAAGGTAGATATGCGCGAGGTTGCCGATATCGATCCGGCCAAGGCGGGCGGTGTGGATGCCGCGCGCAACAAAGAAGGCGCGGCGATTCTTGCTGCCCTGCCACCGCGGGCACATGTGATTCTGCTGGCTATCGAGGGCAAGGAGCGTTCGAGCGAGGAGTTCTCGACCCGTCTCGATGACCTCATGCTGCGAGGCAACAGCGACATTGCTTTTGTAATCGGCGGATCGGACGGCGTGAGCGATGCCGTGCGCGCCCGCGCCGACGAGATGCTCAGCTTTGGACGCATTACCTTGCCGCACAACCTGGCGCGCGTGGTGCTGCTGGAGCAGATCTACCGCGCCTGCAAGATTAGCCGTGGCGAGCCGTATCACAAGTAGGTCGGCAATACGAAACAATGGCGTGGGACAATAGCTTTCGTTTTGAGGAACGCATCTGAGAGGACTGTGTGATATGAAGATCGGATTTGTCGGTTTTGGCAATATGGCGAGCGCTATGGCCGATGGCTGGATTGCCGCCGGCGTGGCCGCGGGCGACATGTGCGCCTGCGCAGGCCGCTACGATGCTCTGGTTGAGCGTTGCGAGGCGCGGGGCATGGCTGCTTGCCACGATGCGGCGGAGGTTGTTGCCGCGTCCGATATCGTGGTTGCGGCGGTCAAGCCGTACATGATTGAGAAGGTCTTCGCTCCACTCAAGGATGCGCTTGCCGACAAGGTCGTCCTTTCGGTTGCCTGGACTTGGGATAGCGCAAAGTGGGAACAGGTCCTGCCAGGTGTCGCTCATATCTCGACGGTGCCTAACACGCCGGTTTCGGTGGGCGAGGGCGTTATCGCCTGCGAGAAGGCTTCCACGCTTAGCGGTGAGCAGCGTGCCACGGTGCTCGATCTGCTCGGAAAGCTTGGCACGGTGGTCGAGCTCGATTCGAGTCTGCTGTTTGTGGGCGGTACCGTGGGCGGTTGCGCCCCGGCGTTTGTCGCCATGGCGATCGAGGCTCTGGGCGATGCGGCCGTCAAACACGGTATTCCGCGCGCCGATGCCTATCGCATTGTGAGCCAGATGGTGCTGGGTACGGCAAAGCTGCAGCTTGCAACCGGTCAGCATCCCGCAGCGATGAAGGATGCCGTGTGCTCGCCCGGCGGCGCTACCATCAAGGGCGTCGTCGCGCTCGAGGATGCCGGCATGCGCAGTGCCCTCGTCAAGGCCATCGACGCTACTCTCCAGTAAACTGACCAATAAGGGACAGGTTTATTTTGGCAGGTTAGTCCCAGAAGCTGTCTTCTTCATCCTCGGACTTGGGGCCGCGGTCGACATACATCTTATGGGTGCGCTTCTCCATTACAAAGGCAAGAATCGCAAACAGCAGGATGCCGCCGGCGAAAAGGATGGCAAAACCGGTGCGGGTGCCAAACAAAAAGGAAAAAACTGCGTCCATTGGGTGCCTTCTTGCGTAGTTGAGTTGGGTCGTAAACGCTCATAAGTATATACTTGCCCATACATGTACAAGGTTGCAACCTAAATGGAATGTATATCGCCGGAGGATCTAATGCTTGATATCAAGTTTGTTCGCGAGAACCCCGATGCCATCGATGTCGCCATGGCTAACCGCCAGACGTCTTGGGATCGTGAGAAGTTCTTTGAGCTCGACGACGAGCGCCGTGCCGTCATCACCGAGGTCGAGGAGCTCCAGGCTACGCGTAACGCCGAGTCCAAGAAGATTGGCGCCCTGATGAAGGAGGGCAAGAAGGACGAGGCCGAGGCCGCCAAGGAGGCCGTGCGCGCCGTCAACGAGAAGATCGACGGTCTGGCCGAGCGCCGTACCGCTCTTGAGCAGGAGCAGTACGACTTCATGTCTCACCTGCCCAACATTCCGTGCGAGGCTACTCCGTACGGTAAGGACGAGGACGAGAACATCGAGCGTCGCCGCTGGGGCACCCCGCGCGAGTTCGACTTCGACTTTAAGCCGCACTGGGATCTGGGCACCGATCTGGACATCCTCGACTTCGAGCGCGGCAACAAGCTCTCCGGCAGCCGCTTCACCGTTCTCGGTGGCGCCGGCGCCCGCCTTGAGCGCGCCCTTATCAACTTCTTCCTGGACACGCACACGAGCCGTGGCTTCAAGGAGTGGTGGCCGCCCATCGTCGTCAAGCGTCAGACCATGTTCGGTACGGGCCAGCTGCCCAAGTTTGAGGACGACGCCTATCACGTCTCGGGCGACAACTTCCTGATCCCTACCGCCGAGGTCGTACTGACTAACCTGCATGCCGGTGAGGTTCTGGACGCCGACACTCTGCCTCGCCGCTACACTGCCTTCACCCCCTGCTTCCGCGAGGAGGCCGGTTCCGCCGGTCGCGACACCCGCGGCATCATTCGCCAGCACGAGTTCGACAAGGTCGAGATGGTCAAGTTTGCCAAGCCGGAGGAGTCCGACGAGGAACTCGAGAGCATGACCGCCGAGGCCGAGTACCTGCTGCAGCAGCTGGGCCTGCCGTATCGCGTGATTAGCCTGTGCACCGGCGACCTGGGCTTCTCTGCCCGTCAGACCTACGACATCGAGGTCTGGCTGCCGAGCTACAACGCCTACAAGGAGATCAGCTCCTGCTCCAATTGCGGCGACTTCCAGGCCCGTCGCGCCAACATCAAGTATCGCGACCCCGAGAACTTCAAGGGCTCGCGCTACCTGCACACCCTTAACGGTTCCGGCCTGCCGGCTGGTCGTACCATGGCTGCCATTCTGGAGAACTACCAGAACGCCGACGGCACCATCACGATCCCCGAGGTTCTGCGTCCCTACATGGGCGGCCTCGAGAAGATCGAGCCGGTCGCGTAAGCTATCTGCATAGGCGATTTGCGAGGGCGCTCCTTTTAGGGGCGCCCTTTTTGTGTGCGGCTATACCATGCCGTGCGGACAGCTCGATAGAAAACACACGAACAAACGTTCTGTATACATGCATTTACCTGCTATGCTTTTGCTAACTAAGAGCAAGAGAAAGGGGATGTGATGGAGCTGTTCGACGAGCGGGTTGTGTTGTTCCAGAGCGATGAGGGCGGGGAGCACCTGCTGGTAACGTGCGAGCCGTCGGGTATGGGTGGCTTGGTGGTTCGGCAGACGAGTGAGGGACCATTGACGCAATGGTGCTATGAGGAGTCGCCGCATGTGGTCGAGACGTTTGTAGCGCATGAGGCGCTTGTTGTCCTTGAGCACTTCTATGGCGTTGGAACTTCTAATCAGGTGGCCCGAATGCTGAGCATCTCGTTTGCCGACTACGACTGTGCCCAACGGGTGCGGTCGCTTCTGGGGGAGCTTGGCGCCGGGTTCGATGTGATCGAAAAGCCAATCGATCGTACGAAAAGCGCTGATGCTCGTGGTGCAGCGTGACAAATTGCGGCCCGCGCGAAAAAAGTTTGAGATTTTGCTTGACTCTAACGAACTAAAGTGGTTTTATATGTCTTGCGCTGCGGCGTTACCTCAGCTGGATAGAGGGTCTGACTACGAATCAGAACGTCATAGGTTCGAATCCTATACGCCGCACCAATTGAAATTGAAAGCCTCCGGCAACGGGGGCTTTTCTTTTACGTAAACACCGCATGGATTCGAACCTCGGTCGAGGCGCGAGCGTGAAGCGGACGCGGAGCGTCCGTAGCGAGCGGGCGAGTCCGCCGGCAGGCGGGCGAAGCCGGTGCGGATACGCGGAATCCTATACGCCGCACCAATTGAAATTGAAAGCCTCCGGCGACGGGGGCTTTTCTTTTACGTAAACACCGCATGGATTCGAACCTCGGTCAAAGGGGACTATTTCTCATCGACTCGTGTAAGATTTCGAGTATGCGCCTCGGTGAGCCCGTGGCGCGCTCTTTCTTTAGACGACCGATCAGGGTGATATTTCGTGGCAGAGCGTCCGACATACAAGCTCAGGTTTCTCGATCCCAAAAAGCGCTTTCCGGCCATGCCCGAGCAGCCTGCGGGACGCTCGTATGGCGTGGTTTGGAAGCTCTTTGGCGAGGACCCGCATGAATCATGCTATGTCGTCGAATTCGTCGGCAAAAGCCATGTGTCGCTTTTGGGCTACGTGAGCGTTTCGGGTGAGGTCTATAAGGTGGACCGTCCCGTTAACGATGTATCGCTGCCCGACGATCCCGACATGCAACTGATTCTTGACGAGTCCGATTCCAACATCGGTGAGATTGCGGTCAGGGGTACCGATGGGACGATGCACTCCCGGGCGCGAGTCATCGGCTCTCCCGAAGGCACCATGCGCGAACAATCCGATCGCGAGACGTGGAATTCGACGCGCAGCCTTCGCTACGGCGAGTTCATGGCCTCGATGTTCTTGCGTTACGTGATATTCGCCGATTCTGAAAACACTGTCTCGGGCACGGCAGATGCCGACGGCCTCGACGAGGGCATGAAAAATGCTGTCGACAAGATCAAGCTTGTAAAACTCCCCGAGCCGGTTGAGGTACTGCTGGGTTTTGATTCCACACCGCTGCCCGATGCAATCGAAACGTTGCTCTACCGCATTGACCATACAGATAATCCAAGTGGCATTGAGCGCTATGCCGCCGCTTTGATGGGCGAAGTTAATCTGCCTCGCCTGCGCACCATCGCGGCCAAAACCGAAATGAGCCTGGCGCGCATCGATCGCTCGAGGCTCTTCTATCTCAATTTTGACCGTAGCCTGCTGGATCAGGACGATATCGATACCCTGTTTGCCGTCGAGTGCCGCCTGAACCGCCTATCGGGCATTCTAGAGCGTATTGGGGCAGGGCTGGGCCCCGTTGCCTCGTCGCCAAGCTTTGAGGGCTGCTCGCTCTTTGACCTCTGGCATATCAGCAAGACGACAAACGACGTTCCTCGCCTGCTCGAAACACTGTCGAATGACAATCCGTGGGCCAAGCCGGGGACGGTTGCGTGCCAGCCGGGTGGAGAGTGGGACGTTCGCACCCGCTTTGCACGTATCGTAGAAGCGCTCAACGTGGTCACGCGGCTCGATTACACCTATCGAGCGAACGTCGCCGAGGGCATCATGCTGGTGCGATTTGGCCGCACGGTTGTCGATGCTATGCCGCAGCGCGAATACGATGCTCAAGATGACGCCTGGCGCGAGGTGGATGAGCCTAAGCGCGCGGCATGGGCCACTGAGCACGATGCGCGTATTGCGCTTACACTCGCGGCAGCTTGCTTTGCTTCGGGCACTCGCATCACGCGCTGCTACGTGCAGATTGCGGCTCCCGACGGCGAGCAGGGCGAGCGCGTTGTTGAAACGTATTCCTTTGGCCGTGCAGCCTATCTGGCCGATTGCGTTTCTATCGCCAAGGATCTTGAGAGCATGGATATGGACGACATGCCCTGCATGCATTTGCTCGAGGCATATGAGGCAGATGCACCGGACATGATTGAGCCTGCAGAGGTTCACGCCCGACCACGTGATGACCATCGTCCATTGCCGCCTGCGCTTCGCGATTTGCTGCTCGCTGATACGGCTGACGAGCTTGAGGTCATGGAGGAGGACAACGATCCGTATGTCGCCCGCGTCGTCGAGCTGCGCGAGCAATCCAAAGTTGACCGAGCCGGTGCTTTCGAGGGCTTTTCTCGACTTGTCGAGGAGTTGGAAGCCAAGTGTACTGTTGCTGAGCTTTTGGCGACGGGCCCGGTGCAGACCCAGTTCTGCGACAACCAGCTGGTGCGCATTGTGCTGCCGGTGATGGAGGAGGACCGTTCTGTGCGTATCCTTCGCGCTCCCGATGCGCTGTATTTTGCCCAGCACGAGATCTGCAGCTTTTACGTCGAACAAGAGGACTTTGAGCGTGCACTGCCCGAGGTGCGTCGTCTCTACGATTTGGCGCGCTCGTCCATGCAGTCTCACTTTGCCCTGATCAACGTGCTAGCACGCCTGGAGCGCTATGACGAGATTATCGAGGTGGCGCGCCACGGCCTGCGCATTGCCAGCGACCGGCCTTCGATCGGTTACCTGTTCTATCGCCTGGCATTCGCCTACTGGAACTGCGACCAGCTCGAGCTGGCGCTGGCATGTTATCGCCTGGTGCCGCGCGGCGAGGAGTCGGGCGGCAGTGCGCAGGAGGAAATGCAGGGCCTTATGAACGAGATGGGCGTCATCAAGCCGCCCACGTTTGAGGAGGCTGTCGAGACCATCCGCAAGGCAGGCCTTGAGCTGCCGCCGGTACCCGCCGTGACCAATCAACTCGCGGATTCCGCCGTGCAACTCGTCGATAACGGCTTCTTTTTCTTGGCGCGCGGCTGCATCTATCAAATGTGGCGCACCATGGGCAACGATGAGCTCGGCTCCCTCAACCGCTCGCTGGGGTAGGCGAAGCTTGCAAGGAGGAGAGGCTGCTGGGCAATTTGAAAATCCCTCTTGCCCATCCTCGACTGTTTGGTTACTATAGAACGGCTGTTACGGAGAGCTGACCGAGAGGCCGAAGGTGCTCGCCTGCTAAGCGAGTATGCCCCAAAAGGGCATCTGGGGTTCGAATCCCCAGCTCTCCGCCAGTATGAATTGAAAGAAGGGTCCCATTTGGGGCCCTTTTTTAGTTGAAGGGGGGTGCGGACAGAAAGTTGGACCGCGGGGCGGTCCGGACTGGAGGTTCGC
>URXE01000037.1 GCA_900551815.1 uncultured Collinsella sp. | reverse complement strand
ACCGCAGGAAGCTTGGATACGCCTAGGCGCGGTCCAAGAAATCGTCCGCACCCCCTTGCGGCTAATCAAGGAACTATTTCACCGCAACTTAGGTGGGGATGTGGGGTCCCGGCATGTATATGAAAACGGCTTTGGCACCAAATAGAGCCAAAGCCGTTAAAACTATCTTATGGAGCGGGCGACGGGAATCGAACCCGCGTCATCAGCTTGGAAGGCTGGGGTTCTACCATTGAACTACGCCCGCAAGATATGGTCGGGACGACAGGATTTGAACCTGCGACATCCTGCTCCCAAAGCAGGCGCGCTACCAAACTGCGCCACGTCCCGAAGGTGTTGAGCAGCTAAGGTCTAAACCTTGCGTGTCCCAAAGCGAAGGAAATTATAGGGGAGACTCCCCGCCTGTGCAAGCGCAGAAACCCTAGCTCCTCGAATGTGCAACAAAACGACTATGGAGCAGACCGATCACAAAGGCAACCACAGCGACCGGCGCCCACGCGGCTCCAATGTCCGCCAGCGGCAGCGCATCAAACGGCAGCCACGCGCCCGCAAAGAACGCGTCGCGAACCGAGGTGATCACGCTCTGCACCGCGACAACGCCGCCGACCCAAACCCACACTTGCGGATGCGCGTCGCAAAAACCGTGCACCAGGCCCATAAGCACCAGCACAATGGCGACGGGATACAAAGCGTTGAGCATGGGCACCGAGAACATGAGGATCACGTCGAGGCCCACGTTGGAGAGCACGCACGAAAACGCCGCGAACACAAAGGCGAGAATCGCGAAGGGGCGGCGCATGGCCTCATCGGAAGCCTCCGCTCCCCCTTCGACCACATACGTCTCGCAGAAGTAACGCGAGCAGCAGCTGATAAGGCCAATACACACGTTCATGCAGGCAAGGAAAAAGATCGCAAAGACCACGACCGTGCCGGCAAGACCAAAGTGCATGGAGGCAGAGCGGGCAAGGATGGCGGCGCCGTTGGTGGCATCGGGCATCACGGTGCTGAGCTGCGTGCCGGCAAGCGCCAGGCCGCAGTAGATGACGGCCATAAGCACGCCGGCGATCACACCGGAACGCGAAATCTCAAAGGCCACGCGCCTATCGTCGGTAACGCCGAGCTCATGGATGGTCTCGGCGATGATGATGCCAAAGGCGAGCGACGCGAGCAGGTCCATGGTCTGGTAGCCAGTCAAAAAGCCCTGCACGGCAGCACCGGCATTGTAGGGAGCCTGCGGCGCGGCAGCGGGACCCAACGGCGAGACCACGGCGGCACCCACGACCAACACGATGAGCGCAATGAGCGCGGGGCCCGTAATGCGGCCGAGCACGCGCGTGATGACGCCCGGACGCAGTGTGAGCGCAAACGCGACCACGAAGAACCCGATGGCAAACACCAGGCGAGCCGTGCCGAGCGAGACGCCCTCGGGCAGCAGCGGCACCAGCATCTCGAAGGCCGTGGAGCTCGTGCGCGGAATAGCCAGGCACGGGCCGATGGCCAGATACACCGCCGCGACAAAGAACTCACCAAACTTGGGGTGCACGCGACCGGCAAGCTCGCGCGCCGTTCCGGCAAGCGCCACGGCGATAAAGCCCATGACGGGCAGTCCGATGGCAGCGATGAGAAAGCCGAGCATGGCGACCGGCGTGGCAGAGCCTGCCTGCAGCGCCAGCAGTGGCGGAATAATGAGGTTGCCGGCGCCAAAGAGCATCGAGAACAAGGCGATGCCGACGGTAACGACATGGTCGGAGCGCAGACCGCGCGGGGCGGATGAAGCCATGGGTCCACCTTTCGGGTTGAAACAAAAACGGGACGGGCAAAAGACCCGTCCCGCAAGTATATACGCTCTAGCAGCTTTAGCAGGCTAAATCGCACAGAGCATCGATAGCCGTGTCGACTTCTTCGGTCGTGTTGAAATACCCAAACGAAAAGCGGACGACGCCCTGGCGCTCGGTCCCGAGCGCGCGGTGCATGAGCGGAGCGCAATGGGCGCCGGGGCGCGTCGCAATCCCCCACCCTTGCATGAGCGCATCCGAGATCTCGGCCGAATCGATATCGCCCACGTTGAGCGACACAATCGCAGAGCGCGTCGGCTGGTCAAAGGCACCGTAGAGCTTAATCCCCGGAATCTCGCGCACGCCGGCAAGGAAGCGACCGGCAAGCGCGCGCTCACGAGCCGCAATCGCCTCGACCCCGCCTTGGGCCTCGATAAAGTCGAGGCCGGCAGAAAGGCCCGCGATGCCATGGCCGTTGAGCGTACCGGCCTCCAAGCGCGTGGGCCACTCAAGCGGCTGCAGCGCGTCGAAGCTGTGCACGCCCGTACCGCCCATGGCCCACGGAGCCACGTCAATGCCCTCCGCCACGGCCAGGCCGCCGGTGCCTTGGGGCCCCATGAGCCCCTTGTGGCCGGTAAAGCACACAATGTCGAGCCCCATGGCATCCATGTCAATCTTCGCCGTACCGGCAGACTGAGAGGCATCGACGATCACCAGCGCGCCGGCTGCATGGGCTATGGCCGCCACGCGCGCAATGTCGACCGCGTTGCCGGTCACATTAGAGGCGTGCGTCACCACCACGGCACGTGCACCGGGCGTGACCAGCTGCTCGAGCTCGTCGTAATCGAGTACGCCGTTCGCGTCACAGCCCGCATGCTCAACTGTCACGCCTTGCACGGCAGCCAACCGGTTGAGCGGGCGCAGCACGGAGTTATGCTCGAGCACCGTTGTGACCACGCGGTCGCCGGGGCGCACCACGCCATTGATGACGGTGTTGAGCGCCGCGGTTGAGTTGGGTGTAAAGCACACATGGTCCGCCCTCGGGCAACCCAAAAGGCGCGCGAGCTTGGCACGGCAAGCGTGAATCGTACGAGCGGCATCGAGGGCACCCGACGTGGCGCCGCGCCCGGCATTGCCGAGCGAGCACATCGCCTGCGTCACGGCATCGATCACCGCCTGCGGCTTATGCATGGTCGTCGCCGCGTTATCCAGGTAGATCATCGCACGACCTCCCACATATCAATCACGGTATAGCCCTCGGTGGGGACGCCCGCCGCGGCAAGCTCGCCGCGCAGCAGGTCCTCATCCGAAGGCAGTGCCTTCCACGCCAAGCCGCAGCCGGCAGCGACCTCCCCGGGCACGGGGATCGTGCGCCCGGGAAGGCCGCGCTCGATGCATAGGGTCTCGCACCCCATGGCGGCCGCCGTGGTAGGAAACGTGATGACAAGCGCAGGGCGCTTCTCCCTCATGGCAACTCCAACCAATACGCTACGGGCGCACGACGCGCACGGCCTGCTCCATCTTCTCCACGATCACGTACATGTTGGTGACCTCACCCACCGCAAGCTGGTCTTTAATGCCATAGTGGTCGAGGCAGGTACCGCAGGTGAGAATCTCGACACCCTGCTCGGCCAGGCCCTTCAGGTCATCGAGCACCGGAGAGCCCTCGACGGTGAGCTTGGCGCCACCGTTGTAGAACAGCATGGTCGCGGGCAACTCCTCCTGCTGCGTCACGGCAAAGATAAACGCCTTCATGAGCTTGTGGCCCAGCTCGTCGTCGCCACGGCCCATGCAATCGGTGTAGACGGAAATGACGAGTTTGCCCTTGCCGGCGCTGGCGTCACAGAAGGCAGCGCCATCCTGCTCGGGATCGGCCACGGCAACGGCGCCAGAGGTCGCCACGGTCACGTGCCACTCAGCGTCAGAAACCTTCTCGACCGAGGCCGTGCAGCCCTTCTCCTGCGCCATCTTGGAGATGTTCTTGACGGCGGTCTCGTTGTCGACCGAGGTCACGACGGCGCCCTCGCCATCGAGCTGCTTCAGGGCTTTGAGCGTCTTGACGACGGGCAGCGGGCAGGCATCGCCCATGGCATTGACTTCAATCTTAGTAGACATAGCAAATTCCTTTCGAAAGAGCCGTTCTAGAGAACGGCAAACAGTTACATAAACGTGCGGGCTAGCGAACAACGCGGACGGCAGGACCGCCCGGCTCCGCCTCGCACACGCGCCCGACAACGGCCGCGATGCGCCCCTCGGCATGCAGGCGACGCGCAAGCTCATCCGTATCGGCAGCAGGCGCCGCGATGAGCAAACCGCCCGAGGTTTGCGGATCGTACAGCGCATCCAACATGCCCGGCTCCAGGTCATCGTCAGCCGTCACGCGCGGGCCAAAGAAGTCCTGGTTGCGGTAGGAGCCCGCGGGGATAATGCCCAGACGCGCCATGTCGAGCACCTGGTCAAAGAGCGGCACCGACCCCGACGCAAGCTCAACCTGCACGCCCGAGCCCTCGGCCATCTCGCATGCATGCCCGATCAGGCCAAAGCCCGTGACATCGGTGCAGCCGTGAAGCTCAAGTCCCTCTGCCAGACGAATCGGCGCCTCGTTGAGGGTGCGCATCGAGTCAAACATGGCTGCGGCCTCGTCCTGCTCGACAAGCTCGCCCTTAATGGCCGTGGTGATGATGCCCGAGCCGATCGCCTTGGTCAGCAGCAGAACATCGCCCACGTGCGCGCCGCTGTTGGCGAGCATACGGTCAAGCGCGACAAAACCGCTCACGGACAGGCCGTACTTGGGCTCATCGTCGTTGATGGTGTGGCCGCCCGCGATGGAGCAACCGGCCTCGACGCACTTGTCGGCGCCGCCCGCCAGAATCTGACCGGCAACCTCAACGCCCAGGCAGCTCGGGATGCACAGCAAGTTCATGGCATGGCTCGGCCGCCCGCCCATGGCGTATATGTCCGACAGTGAGTTTGCCGCGGCAATCTGGCCAAACAGAAACGGGTCGTCGACCATCGGTGGGAAGAAGTCGATGGACTGCACGAGGCCCAGGTTTTCGCCAACACGAAAGACACTCGCATCGTCGGAGGTATCGAACCCCACGAGCAGGTTGTCGTTATGCACATTGGGCAAGTCGTCCAGGACCTGGGCGAGGGCTCCAGGAGCCAACTTAGCGGCTCAACCGCTCGCGGCCGTCATAGACGTGAGCTTAATCTGATCGTCAGCCATCGATACCTCCTCTCATCGGTCAATCATTTTCTCCCAGTATACGCATGAATGCGAGCCTACGGCGGATGCATTAATTGAGCGCCTGTGCGCGAATCGCCGCGCCGATCGCTCCGGCAAAGCGAGCCTGGGGCGAGGTAGTCACCGGCGACCCCAGCAGCTCGCCCAACCGATCCACCACGAAGGCGTTCTCGCACAGGCCACCGGTCAGGTAGTACGGGGCGCCCGCGGCCTGCCCGGCCATAGTGGCCACGCGCGACACGACACTCTCGATCACACCGCGGGCGATGTTCTCGCGTGTCTCGCCACGACCGATCAGGCTGATGACCTCGCTTTCGGCAAAGACCGTGCACATGCTGCTGATCTTGGTGGGCTCGCCGGAACGCGCCAGGTCGGCCATCTGCTGTTGGGAAATGCCTAGACGGTCGGCCATGATCTCCAGAAAGCGCCCCGTGCCGGCGGCGCACTTGTCGTTCATGGCAAACTTGGCCACGCGGCCACTTTTAAGCTGAATGACCTTGGTGTCCTGCCCGCCCACGTCAATCACGGTGCCGTGGTCGCCAAACAGGCGCACGGCACCGGTGCCGTGGCAGGTGATCTCGGTCACGACCTTGTGCGCATAGGGCACGGCGACACGACCGTAGCCGGTCGCGATCACGCGCACGTCGTCGGCAGCCACGTCATAGCCGGCCGCTTCCAGCGCCTCGCGCAGCCGCTCGGAAGCATCGACCGAGGAGAACCCGGTTGGCTGCACGCACGTCCACGCCACCGAACCCTCCCCATCGACCACAGCAGCCTTAGCCGCCGTAGACCCGATATCGATCCCGATCCCTATCATGGCTCTCTTCCAATCTAAACATCAAAGGTAGCGGCGCGTTCAGGCGCCTTAGCTCTAGGTTTCTCAGGTGCCGGAGATTGCCCCGAAAGAGGAGCGCAGCGTACTTTGGGTACGCAAGCGACGGTTTGAGGAGCAAGATCCGGTGCCTGAGGAAGCTACAGGGTTTCGATGAAGGCGGCGATGCGGGTCTCGATCTGGCCCATGTCGCCGTTGCTGTAATCGGTCTCGATCTTCATGTACGGAATACCCGCACCCTCGACGGCCTCCTGCATGCGCGCACTCTCCACGTTAAAGGTGTGGCAGGCCTGTAGCACGCTCTCCACTACGCCATCGACGTGATACTTCTCGCACATGGCCAGCGTGTTTTCCATACGACCGTCGTTGGGCGTCATGACCGAGCAGTTGATATCCAGGTAGCGGTCGGCGATGGCGCGAAGGATGTCGGGAGCCTCCGGGTCGATCATCATGGCCGCCGTGCGCTCGCCCGAGCAGTCGTCCATGCACACGACCACACCGCCGTTGGACTCGATGGTGCGACCGATCTTGTTGATCACGCCGCCCACCGGGCAGCCGGTGATCAGAATGCGCTTGACATCCGCCGCAACCGGGCGCTCGCCCGCGTCGTAGGCCTCGCGCAGCTTGGCAACCTTTTGCTCCAGCTGCTGTGTATAGGCCTCGATATCAAAGCTAAACGTACCGGCAAACATAGTGCTCATCAGGTCGACGCCGCTCATGGCCGCCGGCTGGTTGGCCTGCAGCGCAAACATCTCGAGCTGGGCAGCACGCAGGCGATTGCGACGACGGACGGCAGCGCGCAGGTCGTCATCGGTGATCGTAATACCGTAGAAGTTCTCGAGCTCCTCCTTGAGCAGACGGCACTCCTCGTACCAGCCCTCGCGCTCGTAGGCGCGATCGCGACCCTGTGGCAGGTGCAGAATGTGCGTGCGCTTGAGCTCGTTAAGTAACTCGTACATCTTCTTCTTGCCGTCGCAGGTGGTCTCGCCGATGATCATGTCGCTAAAGTACGTAAACGGGCACTTTTGCGAGTAGGCAAAGCCGTACGTCGACTTGATGAGCGGGCAGAGGTTTGCCGGCAGCACCTTCTCGGCCTCAGGAATCACCTCGTCGGACGTACCACACAGAGCGACACTTGCGGCCCCCGCGGCATCGATAATCTCGAGCGGCGTATAGCTGCACAAAAAGCCGACCAGGCGATTACCCGCCTGCTTGTAATCCTTGACGCGAATAAACGCCGCCTTGCGTTGCTCGTTGAACTCCTCAAACGTGCGCGGCAACGGCTGCTCAATATTTTCCGACATATAGCTCCTTAACAAACCTTTTAACCAACCAAGGAAACGGCTTTCCCAGGTGCCCCAGGTTGCCGTGAAAGAGGAGCGCCGCGTATTTTTGTACGCAAGCGACGGTTTGAACGGCAAGATCGGGTACCTGGGGAAGCCGCCGGGACGGATAGCTCTAAATAGTTTCCAGGAAGGCCTCGATGCGGGTCTGGAGCTGACCGGCATCCTCGCCGGCGTAGTCGGTCGTGATGTGCATAAACGGAATGCCGGCCTCCTCGGCGGCCTTCTCCACGGCAAACGATTCCATCTCGTAGAGCGTGCAGAACTGCAGGGCCACGTCGACGATGCCGTCGGCATGCAGGTCCTTGGCCATCTGGACAATGTCCTTCATACGCTGGTCGTTGGGCGTAAAGACAGCGCAGTTGATCTTAAAGTAGCGCTCGGCGATGGCGTCGAGCATCTCGTCGACCGTCTCGCCGGACTCGTCGACCAGGTCCTTGTAGTAGCGCGAGCCCGTGCAGGACTCCTCGCCTACCACAACGCCGCCGGCCTTCTCGATAAGGTTGAACAGTTTCCAGTTGGGCACGGCCATGGGCGTACCGGTGTACAGGATGCGCTTGGTGCCCTTGGGCGCCACGCCCTCGCCAGCCTCAACGCGCTGCTCGCACTCAGCCGCCATATCGTTAATGGCTCCGGTCAGACGCGGCGTGTCATCCATAAAGGCGGCCTGAACGGTCAGCAGGCTGTCGAGACCGCTGATGGGCGCCGGATCGGCAGCGCGGGTCGCAGCCAGACGCTGCAGGGCGCGACGCTTCTCGTTGACGGCGTGGGTGGCAGCCTTCAGGCGCTCGGGCGTAATCTTGACGCCGCACTCGTCCTCGATCTTGGCCGCGAGCTTCTTGACCTCGGCCTTCCAGGTCACGAGCGTCGACTCGTCGTGCACGTTGGGGATATCCATGACGTACATGTTCTTTTGCGTGGCAAAGAACTCGTAGGCCTTCTTCTTGCCATCGCAGGTGTTCTCGCCCACCACCAGGTCGCTCGACTCAATGTAGGGGCAGACCTCGCCCAGCTTAAAGCCGGCAAAGCTCTTAATGAGCGGACAGGTGTTGCGCGGCAGATGCTCCTCGACCTTGTCGGTCGCCCAGTCGGCACCCGAGCACAGGCCCACAGGAATGCCGTCACAGGCAAGTACGATCTCCTCGGGCACGTAGACGCAGAACGAACCGACGATCTTGGTGGCCTCGCCGGCCTCCTTCTTGTCGAGCATCTCCTTAATACGGCCACTGTGGATGTTGGTGGCGACAAAATCCAGGTAGGACGTGGACTTGGGGCGATTATTCTGCGTCAGGAACATATCGCCGTACATCTGGCCCACGGCGCCCAGCAGCATGTCGTGGTCGGCAAGATTCATGCCGAGGCTCTCCCACATCGGATGGAAATCAAATTCTTCAGCCATGACGGTTCCCCTCTCGAACCAAAAACGAATAACAGCGGTATCGATGCACGACGGACGGCGATTGCCCGGCCGTGCTCAAACCCGGAATTTTGGGGAACCTGCTTTGCAGCTGATTATTTAGTTGTGCGTCGTCTCTCCCGGAGCCGTGAACATACCTGCTCATATGCGACTCCGAGCCATATATAGGGCGCGCGCGGCAACGCGGCGAATGTATGTCGTCTGCGGCATATGCGCACCCTCCTTTACAAGTTAAGGTCAACTATATCAACGGTCGTCGACCATGCGAACACCGTTGACATTCGTACGACAGCGTCGTGTGCCGTCGTTTAATAAATAATTATCTGTGTTGATAAGAGTTTGTCATCCATCATTCGGCGAACGGCAAGACAAAGCCGCCGAGGCTTATATCCCCGACGGCATTACCCGGCGCTATCGACAAACCAAATGGATCTTACTCGCATCGAAGTGCATGCGCAGCGTCTCGCCTGCTTGCGGCAGCTCGTCGACAGGCACGCCCACCTTGTTGACCTTCCACTGCAGACGTGTGGGCGCATCGACGCGCGGCACGTCCAGCAGCACCAGCCGCTCAAAGCGCGAATCGCTCACACGGGCCACGTGCAAATCATAGCTGTTGCGGCCCCGCTCCGCGCGATTGTCAACATGGAAGTAGCTTGCGCGAATGCCCAGGTACGCCACATCATCGGGAACCTCGCGACCCACGTTAAAGGTCATGCCCCAGTCGAGGGCCTCAACTTCTTCGTCGCCGAACTTGCGCGCACGGCTTGTGTTCTTGCAGCCCGTCAGGCGCAGTGCCGCCAGCGTCTGCGGACGGCGGACCACGTCCTCGACGGAGCCGATCTCCTCAACATGCCCGTCGTGCATCACGCAGATGCGCTGGCACAGGCGGCACGCTTCGTCGATGTCGTGGCTCACGTAGAGCACGGTGCGGTTGCATACATCGAACAGGTCGAGCATGTTCTGTTCGAGGGCGCTCTTAAGATAGGAATCGAGTGCGCTCATGGGCTCGTCGAACATAAAGATGCCCGGATGCGCCGCCACCATGCGTGCAAGCGCCACACGTTGCTGCTGACCGCCCGAGAGTCGCGCGGGATAGCGGTCGGCAAAATCGGCTAGGCCGAAAATGCTCAGATAGCGCTCGGCGAGCTTTTTGCGCGCGGCGGCGTCGCCCGCATCCTTTACACCGGCGCATACGTTATCGGCCACCGTCATGTTGGGAAACAGCTGATAGTTTTGGAACAGCAGGGCGCATTTGCGCTCCTGGGGCGACAGGTTGATGCCCGCCGCCGAGTCAAAGAAGATCACACCGTTGACGACGATCTTGCCCTCGTCGGGCGTCTCCACGCCGGCGATGCAGCGCAGTGTACAGCTCTTGCCGCAACCCGAGGCGCCCAGCAGCGCCACGCGCTCCTCGCCGGCCTCAAGCTGCATGTCGAGCATAAACCCGGGATAGCGCTTTTTGATATCCAGAACGAGCGACATGGCCTATCGACCCCCCTGCGGCGCCGTATCATCGCGCATGAGCTCGGCCAGCGCCTCGCGATCGATACGCAAGGCATCGCCGCCCGCCGGGTCGAGCGAATCGCCCTGTCCGGCGAGATCTTTGGCCCGTTTGCGCTCCGCGCGGGAAAGGCCCCGCTCGCGATACTTTTGCGAATGCGCGGTGTACATGTTGATGAACAGAATGACCAGAAAGCTAAACACGATCACGACCACGACCCAAAAGAGGGCCACCGACGTGTTGCCGCCCATCCACTCAAAGTAGATGGCGATGGGAATGGTCTGCGTAATGCCGGCGTAGTTGCCCGCAAAGAACAGGGTGCAGCCAAACTCGCCCATCGCGCGGGCAAAGGCGAGCACCGTGCCGGCGGCAATCGAGGGCCAGCCAAGCGGCATCATAAGCTTGGTAAAGATGCGACGCTCGGACCAGCCCAGCGTGCGCGCCGCATCGAGCATCTGCGTGTCGAGGCTCTCGAAGGCTCCGAGTGCCGTACGATAGACGAGCGGGAACGACACCACCACGGCAGAGATCACCGCCGCGGGCCACGTAAAGACAATCGAGATGCCGTGCGCAATGAGCCACTGGCCCACCCCGGTCGAGCGGCCAAACAGCATGAGGAGCAGAAAGCCGCAGACCGTGGGCGGCAGCACCATAGGAATCGTAAAGACCGAATCGAGCAAACCCTTCACGCGGCTCGAGGTACCCATAGTCTTCCACGCGGCGAACAAGCCCAGCGCAAAGGAGATCAGCAGGGCAAGGCCACTCGTTTTAATGGACACCCAAAACGGTCGGTAGTCGATGCCGCCCAATAAGGAGGCCAGAGAGGTCAAGGGCCCCTGCTCATCCCGTAACACGACAGACGATGCTTCTACCATTTGAGCGCTATCAAGCCAACGCGCGCCGCCCTTGGCATCACCCGAGGCTGATGCAATCACCACATAGCGGTCCCCATCCGCACCGCGCTCGTCAAAGCCATAGGTATACCCGCCGGATTCAAACGTTGTTTCCGCCGTGACATACCAAGGAAGATCCACGTCCCCTAGCTGCGCACCCCCCATGCAGTTTGCGCTGTCGAGCTTACAGACGAGGGCCTTGAGACCCGATACGCACTCGTTGTCCTGCGGATCCAATCCATACTTCTCGACCGCCTTGGGCGATATCCACACAACAACGCGATCGGCAGCAGGCGCCGCTACAAGGTCCACGTCCTCGTCAACGGGAAACCGATAGCCCTCAGGCTGGCCCTCCATGGCACGAGCGGTCCCCTTGGCCAACCGCTCAAAACCCTCGATCCCATAGGAAAGCCCATGAGCGGTCGCAGCAGCCTGGGCCCCGTCCTCAGCGTCCCCAGCAAACGCAAATCCCGGCACCCAGCAAAGCGCGAAGGTCAAAGCACAGGCGACAAGCATGCGGAATCTATTAAGCACGAAAAGCTCCAAGCGAATACAAGGACGGAGTGAAACACAAAACGATGGAATTATCGCGCCAAGCCGCACTACGCGGAAAGCTCAAAGCCGTACTTGGCCCAAATCTTCTGAGCCTTCTTGTTGGTCAGGCAGAAATCGATGAACGCCTTGGCTTCGTCGGCATGCTCGGAGCTCTCGGCAACGGCACCCGGATACACAATGGGCTTGTGCGAATCCTCGGGACACACAAAGGCCTCCTCGATGCCGTCGTAGCGGAAGATGTCAGAACTGTAGACAAAACCGGCCACGCAGTCGCCCGTGGACACATAGGCGGCGGCGGTACCAACTTTGTCGGCCAGGGCCACCTTGTCGGCGATCTCGGGCGCATACTCGCCGTCGTCGCCCTCGGTACCGG
Source organism: uncultured Collinsella sp. (assembly GCA_900551815.1). Classification (GTDB taxonomy): domain Bacteria; phylum Actinomycetota; class Coriobacteriia; order Coriobacteriales; family Coriobacteriaceae; genus Collinsella. Next base: position 12,482 of record URXE01000037.1, on the reverse strand, counting down.
TGTAGAGGCCCACGGAGGCCAGGGCCTGGTTGGCGTACTTGCCAGCGGGAACGGTCTTGGCGTCGCCGATGGCGATCTTGCCGTCCAGATTCGCGACGTCGGCGATGGCCTCGACCTTGGTGTCGGAGTCCTCGGCGCGAATAATCACGAGGTCGTTGACGAACATGTCCTCGCGGGTATCGGTATCGACGAGCTCAGCGGTCTCGGCATCATCCATGGTGCCCTTGGAAGCGGTGATGAGCACGTCGACCGTGGCACCGGCGCGCATCTGCTCGACAAGGTCGCCAGAAGCCTTAAACTGCGTGTCAGCAAACGTGGTGCCGGTCTGCTCGGTGTAGAGCTCCTGGACCTCGGGAAGGGCCTTCTCGAGTGAGTTAGCGGCAAAGACCTGCAGCTCGACGGTTTCCTTCTTGGAAGAGGCCTTGGCGGAGCCGGCATCGGATCCGGCCGGCTCGGACGTCTTGCTGCCCGAGCAGCCGGCAAGACCAAGGCCGGCAGCGGCGACAGCAGAAAGCGAGACGAATCCGCGGCGAGAAACCATATCGAACATATTCAACCCTTTCGGACCTTGTGCCCGGGTACCCCACCGCGGGCTTTAATCTGCAATCAGATTATACTTCTGCGCGAATAATGATAGTGAGAAATTATTCTCGCCAGAGAATATAGTTTCGAGTTAGCGTGCACCTCGGCGTCGCTTCGGCGGAAAACAAAGGCGGAGCAGCCGTTTAGGTCACCCCGCCGCAGATAAACCGCTTAGTTGGTATGTCCGCCGCCCGCCGTCATCTGGGCCGCATGTTCCAGCTGGTCCGCTATGGCCTCCCAGCTTTCGCGAGCGGCCTTCGTGGAACCGGGAAAGTTTACGACAAGCGTATGACCTCGTTGCATGCAAATAGCGCGCGAGAGCATGGCGCGGCGCGTCTTGGTCATCGAGTACGCACGAATCGCCTCTGCAATACCCGGCACATCGCGGTCGCAGACGGCACGCGTCGCCTCGGGCGTCACATCGCGCATCGAAAGCCCCGTACCGCCGCAGGTGAGCACGACGTTGGCGTGGCACTCATCGGCGGCTTCCACAATGGCATCACCAATCTCGCTGACGTCGTCGCGCACGACCACATGTGAGGCGACCGTCCAGCCCTGCGCCTCAATAAGTTCCTCGAGTGCAGCACCCGCCTCGTCCTGCGCAAGATCGCGCGTATCCGAGCACGTCACGATCGAAATCTTCAGCTCCATAGCGTTCCTCCTATAGCACCGTTCCCTCAGGCAGGTCGACACGCACGACATCCACGACGTCGCCCGCCTTGAGCTCGCACGGCCCTTCGTCAATACGCAGCAGACAGTTGGCCCGCTGCATCGTGCCGAGCAGCGCCGAATTCTGCGTCTTGGCCTCGGTCACCAAAAGCTCACCGGTCTCGGGGTCGCGCAAAACCGTCGCGCGATCGAAGAAGCGTCGGTCCTGGCGCTTCTTCACACCGTGGGTAAGAGCCGCTCGCTGCACGGGACGCGCCCCCTCGGCAAAACCGCGCATCTTGCGAATCGCCGGGCGCGCGAGCATCTCAAAGCCCACATATGCCGCCGCTGGATTGCCCGAAAGCCCCAGGTAGGGCTTACCCCCGAGCAAGCCAAACGTGATGGCCTTGCCGGGGCGCATCGAGATGCGGTCAAACAGCACCTCGCCCTCGCGCCGGACGAGCGTCGTCACGTAGTCGTAATCGCCCGCCGAGGCGCCACCGCTCGTAATGACAAAATCGCACTCCTGCACGGCGCGATGCACCAGTTCGGCAATCGCCTGCTCATCGTCGGGCGCAATGCCGTAGAACACGGGCTCGGCTCCTGCATCGAGCGCCTCGGCCATCAACGCCGAGGAGTTGGAGTCGCGAATCTGCCCGCGCGCCGGCACGTTACTCGGTGCGACCAGTTCCGTGCCCAGCGAGATGATGCCCACACGCGGGGCAGCGTGCACCTTCACGCTCGCGTATCCGGCGCTTGCCAGCAGACCCGCGCCCGCCGGAGCCACGACCTCGCCGGCGCGCATCACAGCATCGCCGGCATGGGCCTCCTCGGCGGCAGAGCGAACGTTCTCCCCTACCTTGGCAGGCGCCGAGAAGCGAACGTGCGAGCCCTCGTTACCATCGCCGTCAAGCACGTCGACGATCTCGTATTTCACTACGACGTCAGCACCCTCGGGCACCGGCGCGCCCGTCATGATGCGGACGGTCTCGCCCGTGCCGACCACGCCCTCAAAGACATGGCCCGCTGCCTCGTGTCCGATAACGTCGAGCGTCACCGGCGTCTCACCAGACGCCTGCGCCAAGTCCGCCGAGCGCACGGCATATCCGTCCATAGCGCTGTTGTCAAACGGCGAAATGTCGATATCGGCCACAGCATCCTCGGCCAAGGGAAAACCAGCCGCCTGCCACACGGGAATCTCTACGAGATTGGTCGGAGCAACGTGCGACAGAACAATCGACTGCGCGTCCTCCAGCGGAATGAGTTTCTCTGCCATATGCACCTCTTAATGCCACGGCGCACAACAGGAGCGCCGATTCTTTATGCTTGTCTCAGTATAATCCCCCGTCGCACGACCGCGACTCGGCCTGTACCCGCAAATACACCTGTCGGTTGCAGGCCGCGAAACAGAATGGAAACCAACCCACCGGCTCGTCGCGTTTACCGCGTTCTATAATGCTTGCGTTGCAACCTAAAAGAGGAACGTATGGCTCATAACGACAAACCCGAAAGCGCAAACGAGGCTCAGGATCATTCCCAGCCGCTCGACGACGGCGGCTTTTTCTCCCTGAACGACGTCATCATGGCAGGCAGGCATCAGCTCACCCGCTCCGAGCAGCTCTTGGCTGCCGACACGCGCCGCAACGCCCGCAACCTACTCGCGAGCGCTAAGTTGCTCGTACTCGTCGTCATCGTCTCGCTCGCCATGGGCGTCGCCGCTTGGGCGTTTTTGGCCTCGTTGAATATCGCCACCGACTATCGCGAACACCATGCGTGGATTTACGCACTGCTTCCCGTTGTGGGCGTTGCCACCGCATGGGTGTACAAAAACCACGGTCTTGCCGCCAAACGCGGTAACAACCTGGTCATCGACTCCGCTCTGGGCACACGCCTCATCCATATGCGCATGGCCGTCCTCACCTTCGTCTGCTCCACGCTCACGCACCTAACGGGCGGATCGGCCGGTCGCGAGGGAGCCGCAGTTCAGATTGGCGGCACCATCGCCAGCAACATCTCGAGCCTCGCCCACCTCAAAAAGCATGATCACCACGACCTCATGCTCGCCGGTATCTCGTCGGCCTTTGGCGCCGTATTCGGCTCGCCCCTTGCCGGAGCTTTCTTTGGCATGGAGATGTGCTTTATCGGCAAGATCGACTACACCGCGGGCATCTACTGCTTAGTCGCCTCGTTTACCGGCTACTTCACATCACTCGCCCTGGGTACCGAGTACGAGGCGAATGTCATCGCCAGCGTTCCCGCCATGACGCCCAAGACAGTCGTCATCGTTGTTATCAGCGCCATCATCTTCGGTCTGGCGGCACGCCTCTTTGCCTGGTCGGTTCGAACCGTCAAGAGCCTGTACGGTCGCTTTATCACCAATTACCTCGTTCGCGCACTTATAGGCGCACTCGTGGTTTTGGCCGCCTATGCCCTCCTCGACGCTTGGGACTACGCCGGCCTTTCCACGTGGCTTTCCGGCGCTGGATTTGCCGGCAACACCACTCTGGCGGACGCAGCCATCAAGTTGGTCGTCACAGCGCTCACCCTGGGCGCCGGCTTCCAAGGCGGCGAGGTCACGCCCCTGTTTGGTATCGGTGCGGCGCTCGGCGGCTGGATCGGTTGCCTCGTCGGAATCGATCCCAGCTTTCTGGCAGCGCTGGGCATGCTCGGCGTGTTCTGCGCCGGCCTCAACGTGCCCATCACCACCTGTATGATGGCCATCGACCTGTTCCACGGCACGGCAGCCGGGTTCTTTGTCATCGTGGCCTTTATCAGCTACCTAACCGCCGGACACCGCGGCGTGTACCCCGCCCAGCGCATCATCTCGCCCAAGCGCCGTTCGCTTATTGTGGATGAGGGCGGTACGGTAGCGGATGCTATCGAGCGCCACAACGACCTGATAGAGTAGACGTTAGTATTCGCCGTGCAGCCACAATCAGGGGCAATTCGACCTGAGCGCGACCGCACCGTCACGTCATACGCCGGGAGTCGCCCCATGCACGCAACTGATTTTGGTCGCACGCTCATCATCGCCAACCCAGCCGCCCAGTCGGGTGCTGCGCGCGAAGTTGCCGAGCGCCTGCAGCGCTTTTTGGATATGACCGCGCGCGCATCCCAGTTTGACTTGGTGCTGACCGAACGCGCGGGGCACGCCAAGGAACTGGCCGCACAGGCTCAGGGCTACCGCACGGTTATCGCACTCGGCGGCGACGGCGTGATCCACGAGGTCGTCAATGGCTTGATGGCGCAAGAAGAGGCGGTTCGACCGGCGCTTGCCGTCCTGCCCGTAGGCTCCGGCAATGATTTTGCCCAAACACTCGGCATTGACGATTTCTCCGGCAAGGATTTTGGCGCGCTGCTCACCTGCAAGCTGCAGCGTCAGGACATCGGGCGCATTCGCTCGTGGAGCCCTGCGAGCGGCAGCGGCGAGGCTGCCGTTGAGTACTACGACCAGACGCTTTCGGTCGGCATCGATGCCGCCATCGGCCTGGGCACCACCGAGCTGCGCAAAAAGACGGGCCTCGCCGGCGCTCCGCTCTACACTCTTTCGGGACTTGAGCAGTTTGGCCTGCGCTATCGCAACTAGCCCATGACGGTCAGCTTTGACAGCGCGCCCGCCGAGCGCGTGCGGGCGATTATCATGGCCATCCAGCTGGGGCCCACCTATGGCTCTGGCTATCGCATCTGTCCCAACGCCGACCCGTGCGACGGCATACTCGACGTTTGCTACGCCTGCGGCCCCGTCCCCCGTGCGGTCGCCCTGCCCATGTTCCTTTCGGCCAAGGACGGCCACCATACCAAGCTGCCACCGGTTCGCATGCGTCGTTGCCGTCATGCCGCGCTCACCTTTGAGGAGCCCGACTACCCCATCCAAGCCGACGGCGAGCCCATCGTCGCCTCGCGCATCGAGGTCGACGTCCTGGCCGGCGCCCTCCACGTCTGGCACCCCACCCACTAACCCCACCTAAGTTGCGGTGAAATAGGGACTGTTTATGCAGCTAAAACCGCAAAACAGTCCCTATTTCACCGCAACTTATGAGGAGATCATTCGTCGCTGCCCGGTTTGCGTCGATTGGCCTTTTTAATGGCGTTGAAGTGTTTGTCGTTGAGCCTGCGCTGGCGCGATCGCTGCGGCACTTTGGTCTTTACGCGTCGGCACGGCGGACGCCCGCAACGCTCAAGCTCTGCCCTCAGCTTACGCAGACAGCTCGCACGGTTTTGAAACTGACTGCGGCTCTCGCGCGCCGTCACGACAATCCCCGTGGGCCCATGTTTCATGCGTACCGCCGAGTCCGTCGTGTTCACGCCCTGTCCGCCCGGACCCGTCGCGCGAAACACCTGCACCTCGCAATCGCGTGCCAACTCCTCGACCGACATCTCGGCATAGCGCGCATACTCGCGCCATCCCATCTTGTTCTCATCCATAACAACACCTCACCTCATACAAAAAATGTGACAAAGGGACAGTCCCTTTGTCACATCGCATACAAATCGCTTGTGTTGCGCGCCTAGGCGAACGTGATCTCGCCGTTCTCGCAGTCCATTTCGGCGATACGGGCCAGGCTCTCAACGCGGAAGCCGCGCTCGCGGAGCTTATCGCCACCGCCCTGGAAACCCTTCTCCACGGCAATGCCAATGCCGGCAACCTCGGCACCCGCAGCCTCACAAATCTTGATAAGACCCTCGAGCGCGCAGCCGTTGGCCAGGAAGTCGTCGATAATCAGGACCTTGTCGCCCTCGGACAGAAAGCGCTTGCCAACGATGACCGGATACTCCTTCTGCTTGGTAAAGGAGTAGATGGTCGTGGCATATTGCTCGCCGTCAAGGTTGATGGACTGGGCCTTCTTGGCAAAGACCACCGGCACGCCGCCAAAATGCTGAGCTGCGATGCAAGCCATGCCAATGCCCGAAGCCTCGATCGTCAGGATCTTGTTGATCTCGACGCCCTCGAACAGACGGGCCCACTCGGCACCCATGTGGTCGAACAGCTCAACGTCGCACTGGTGGTTGAGGAAGGCATCAACCTTAAGGACGTTACCGGCCTTTACGATGCCGTCATGGCGAATACGATCCTCAAGCTCCTGCATGGCGCAACCCCTTCTCGCGGCAACGATACCGCGCGATTAATAAACGTTGTTCAATAGTCTACCACGGACCGACCCCCGCCCGCCCCACAAGACACATCGCACCACAAAGCCGCAAGACCAGCAGATGGGCCCAATTCGTGGCATGCCTGCCCCCACAAGTTAATGGCGGGAGCGCATCCTCACCAAACGAACCATCGTAAGCGCAAAGCCCACAGCGGCCACAGCCATGAGCACGTAGAACACCGAGCGAAAGCCGAACAGGAACACATCCGGACGACCTACAACAATACTGCTCACGGCCTCGCCCATCGCCACGCTCATCTGCCCATACAGGATACTCGACGCCACCGTAATGCCGAGTGCCATGCCGGCGTAGCGCGCCAAACTGCCCAAGCTGCCCGCAAAACCGAGGGCCTCGCGCGGAGCCGAGCCCATATACAGCGAGTTATTGGGGCTCTGGAAAATCGAAGTACCGCACGACATAAATGCGACGCAGTACACGATCACGGGGATGGAAGAGTGCTCGTCGAGCGTGCTTACCGCAAAAAGACCGCACACATACACACCCAGGCCGACCGCCGTGGGGCCCTCGCAGCCAACACGGTCCGAAACCGTACCCGATAGCGGACCGATAAAGGCATTCACCATCGGCAGCGCCAAAAACAGCAGGCCCGAAACGTCAGACCCAAACCCGTGCGCATCCTGAAAATAGAACGGAAGAATAAACTCGGATGCGCCAATGCCAACGAACACGATGAGCATGCAGGCAAGGTTGATGGTGAAGGCCGAATTTGCAAAGCAGCGACGCGCGGCCTCCGCCAGCGACATGGGGCGCTCGCCGGCCTCCGGCTTAACATGCGGCAGCGTGTAGAGCCCCACGATAAACGAGATGACGCCAATGGGCAGGTTGATGAGGAAGATGCTCTCCCAGGGAAAGCTTGCCACCAGCATACCGCCGAGCACGGGGCCACACATCATGCCGAGGGCCACGAAGGTCGCGAGAATACCCATAGCACGACCGCGCTCGCGCGCCGGAAACGACTCGGTGATGATACCCATGTTGTTAGCCATGGCCGCCGCGCAACCGACGCCCTGAACAATGCGTGCCAGGATAAGAACCTCGAGCGAGGCCGAAAGGCCGCACAGCAGCGAACCGACCGTAAAGACGATGACGCCCAGCTGAAACACATTCACCTTGCCGCGCACGTCGCCCAGACGGCCAAACGGCAGCATAGCCACGCATGTCGCAAGCAGATACACCGAGCTCACCAGCTGAATGCGATCGAGGCCCACGCCCAGCTCCTTTTGCATCACGGGCAGCGCCACGGTCACGACGGTCGAATCCAGACACGCCATAAACGTCATGATGAGCACGGTAAACAGAATCGCCCATTTGTTCTTGCCATGGGTGTCGCCCTCTAGGGCAATGTGCTCGCGGCGCAGCTGCTCTGCGGTTTTCTCCATATCCATCCTTTCGAGTGGCACAACGCAAAAACGGGGCCCCAATCGCCTGCAAACAGCCGCGATTGGGGTCCCGCCTACGGAATCGGAACTAAAGGTCGCCGAAGCTTTCTGCCAGCATCGGCACCTTGTAGGAAGCTAGCCTAGCACTGCTCGAGTGCCTGCTCAAGGTCGGCAATCAGGTCGGCCGTGTCCTCGAGGCCGCACGACAGGCGCACCATGTCGGCAGAAATGCCACAGGCGATGAGCTCCTCATCGTTCATCTGGCGATGCGTGGCATTAGCGGGATGCAAGCAGCAGGTGCGCGCATCGGCCACGTGCGTGGCGATCTGGGCGAGCTTGAGGCTCTTCATAAAGGTCTCGGCCGCCGCGCGACCACCGTTAAAGCCAAAGCTCACGACGCCGCAAGTACCGTTGGGCATGTACTTCTGAGCGATGTCGTAGTACTTGTCGCCCTCCAAACCCGGATAGCTCACAAAGCGCACCTTGGGGTGGCTCTGCAGGAACTTGGCGACCGCCAGGCCGTTCTCGCAATGGCGCGGCATGCGCACGTGCAGGCTCTCGAGCGAGCTGTTCAGGAAGAATGCCGCCTGCGGGTTCTGCATGGGGCCGAGGTCGCGCATAAGCTGCGCAGTGGCCTTGGTAATAAAGGCACCCTCGCGACCGAACTTCTCGGCATAGGTCACGCCGTGGTAGCTCTCGTCGGGCGTGGTGAGACCCGGGAACTTGTCCGCATGGGCCATCCAGTCAAACTGGCCGTGGTCGACGATCACGCCGCCCAGGTAGGCAGCATGTCCATCCATGTACTTGGTGGTGGAGTGCGTAACGATGTCGGCGCCCCACTCAAAGGGACGGCACATCACGGGCGTCGGGAAGGTGTTGTCGACCATCAGCGGCACGCCGTGGTCATGCGCGGCCTTGGCAAAGCGCTCAATATCAAGCACGGCGAGGGCGGGATTGGCGATGGTCTCGCCAAAGACGAGCTTGGTATTGGGTTCAAACGCTGCCTCGAGCTCCTCGTCGGTACAGTCGGGGGCAACGAACGTGCAGGTCACGCCCATGCGACCCATGGTGTGGGCGAGCAGGTTGTAGGTACCGCCGTAAATGGCAGAGCTTGCGACCACATGATCGCCGGCACCGGCCACATTAAAGATCGCGAGGAAATTCGCAGCCATGCCCGAGCTCGTGAGCATCGCAGCGGTGCCGCCCTCCATCTCGCAGATCTTGGCGGCAACGAGATCGCACGTGGGGTTCTGCAGACGGCTGTAGAAGTAGCCCGACTCCTCTAGGTCAAACAGCTTGCCCATATGCTCGGACGTGTCGTACTTCCACGTGGTGGACTGGTAGATGGGCACCTGGCGCGGCTCGGCATCTCCCGGGTGATACCCGCCCTGAACACACGTCGTACCGATGGTCTGCTCGCTCATATCCAACTCCCTTACTTGGGTTTTGTTTTTATTCGGTTCACGATACCGCTACCCTGCACCCCTCTCAACCCATCCCCAAGGTAGGTTATGGGACAAATTGATCCGTGGCATTTATCTCAAACCTTGGGCATTTGCTCGATAGATAAAAATGAGGCATCCATGAAGCTCTCGATGATTACACGCACCGTCACGGGTACCATAGGCGGGTACACCATGACCAAGGAGACAACGATGAAGCAAATCGATACGGCCCAGCTCGACATCACCGCCTGTCAGGCTCAGGCTGCCGAATACCACGCCCGTGGCTTTAACTGCGCCCAGGCCGTCGCCTGCACGCTCGCGCCCGCCGTCGGGCTCGACCCCCAGGTCGCCTTTACCCTCACCGAGGGCTTTGGCGCCGGCATGGGCGGCATGACCGAAACCTGCGGCGCCATCTCGGGCGCCGTGGCCATCATGGGCTTTGTAATGAGCGACGGCATGGAAAACCCCAAGACCAAGGGCCAGACCTACAAGCTGTCGCGCGAAATCGCCAAGCGTTTTGGCGAGAAGAACACGACGACCGTCTGCGGCACGCTCAAGGGCATCGGATCGGATAAGGGTCCGCTCCGCAGCTGCCCTGGTTGCATCGACGATGCCATCGAGATCGCCTGTGATGTGCTAAAGCAGCTTGCCGAGTAAACGGCAGTAACATAAAACCACGGCCGGCGCGCTTGGGATTCATCCAAAAGCACGCCGGCCGTCGTCGTTAGAACTCGGCAAATTCGGGATCGCCGACCTCGATCTCCTCGCGCCCCGCCATAAGCTCGCGCATCTTAGCGCAAAACGGCCCCTGCTCCCCCGCTTTAAACACCAAATGAAGTGTCACGGCATCCGCGTAATCGGTATCCGAAACCTTGGCACCCGAATCCTGCGCCAAACGAAGCACCTGCTCATACTGCGGATAGGCCACATGCACGTCAACAGGCACGACGCTCGTCATCTCGACGATCCGCCCGGCCTCCCGAGCAGCCGCCACCGCCGCCTGCGTCGCCGCAGTATAGGCACGCACCAAGCCACCAGGACCCAACAGCGTGCCACCAAAATAGCGCGTCACTACGCAGCAAACATTTTTGAGCCCCGCACCGCGCAACACCTCGAGCGTCGGCATACCGCTCGTGCGGCTCGGCTCACCATCATCGCTTTGGCGTTCGCGTCCATCGACCAAAATCCACGCGGGAACATTGTGTCGAGCGTCGTAATGGCGCTTGCGAACTGTCTCGATAAAGGCATTCGCCTCATCCTCGGACTCAATATGGACCAGCTGGGCAATAAACCGGCTCTTGCGGTCCACAAACTCGCCCGAAACCTCAATATTCGATTGCAAAGTAAGATAGCTGTCCAACAAAGCCCCTCAAACACAAGCAAAGCAACAAACAGCCTCAATAATACGGCAAAGGCCGTACCGATAACCCCGGTAAATAGAACGGCGACGCCGATGACCAGGCAAAGACAGCGAGATGCCAAGAACGGAACCGCCGATGATTCCGTCAACGAAGGCGAGAACCCGTCAGCGCGAGCAAGGTGCCTTGAAAGACGAGATTGCAACAGAAATGAGGCTGCCGATGACCAGGCAAAAACAGCGAGACGGCGTCAGCTGAGTCGATTTGGCCCGAAAGAGGAGGGAGCACGCCTTATGGCGGCGACCGACGAATGAGCGCCAAATCGGCCAGCTGACGCCGTCGCAGCGTCGACAAGAAAGCTGAGTGGGCCTATAAGCCGGGTTCTGTCGTGAACGGTCATTTATCTTGTCTGCACGTTACCGTGCAGCTCCACGCACGCTACCCGAACGCGGACCGGGCCGGCCCATAGCGTTCCTATTCGCGCTTGCTCCGGATGGGGCTTGCCAAGCCGCCGTGTTGCCACGACGCTGGTGGTCTCTTACACCACCGTTTCAGCTTTTCCCTTTACGCCTTGCGGCGCAGGTGGGAGTCTTCTTTTCTGCGGCGCTTTCCGTCGGATCACTCCGCCCGGCCGTTAGCCGGCATCCCGCCCTCTGGAGCCCGGACTTTCCTCACGCGTGCCGCAAGCAGCACATCGCGCGACCGTCTGGCCCACTCAGCAGTGCAAGAGTGTAGCACACCGTTGTCACAGGCAATGGCACAACACAAGCGTTCGACACGATAAACCAAGAACCACGCTATGCAGTACAATAGTATCGTCGATGGGCAACGTCGTCAGTCGAGACGCGACCGCGCTCCGCGCCCCTCCGTCTACTCGGTGCGTTCCCGCCTCCTCCCCGAGGCGGGATGTCGGCATTTTTCATGCACAACAACCCAATAGCCTGTGAACAGCCCGGGCAGCAGTGCGTACGGGTAGCATCGCGCACCTCAGCAACAAATGCAAAAAGGGACCCGTCCATTGCGGACGGGTCCCTTAAAACAAGTGATCGTCTAACCGATTTACTCGGCGTCGGTCTCCTCGTCCTTCTTCTCGGAAGGCAGCGGGGTAACCTCGATCTCGACGCCCAGAGTCTCAGCAGCGGACTTCATGGACAGGGAGATACGACGACGGTCGAGGTCGATCTCCATGACCTTGACCTGAACCTTGTCGCCCACGTGGGTGACCTGAGAAGGCTGATCGACGTGCTTGTTGGCCATCTCGGAGATGTGCACCAGGCCCTCGATGCCCTCGCCCAGGTCGACGAAAGCGCCGAACGGGACAAGCTTGGTCACAGTGCCCTCGACGATAGCGCCGACGGGGTACTTCTTGACCAGTGCGCGCCACGGATCCTCGGTGGTCTGCTTGAGACCCAGGGAGATGCGCTCGCGGTTGAGATCGACGTCGAGAACCTCGACCTCGACCTCCTGGCCGACCTTGACAACCTCGGAAGGATGGTTGACGTGGTTCCAGGAGAGCTCGGAGATGTGGATGAGGCCGTCGATACCGCCGAGGTCGACGAAGGCGCCGAAGTCGACGATGGAGGAAACGGTGCCCTGGAGACGCATGCCAGACTTGAGCTTGGACAGGATCTCGGAGCGCTCGGCCTTACGGGACTCCTCGAGCACGACGCGACGGGAGAGGACGACGTTGTTGCGGTTGCGGTCCATCTCGATGACGCGGGCCTCGATGCGGGTGCCCATGTAGGAGGTGAGGTCCTTGACACGACGGAGGTCGACGAGGGAGGCGGGCAGGAAGCCACGCAGGCCGATGTCGAGGATCAGGCCGCCCTTGACAACCTCGATAACCTCGCCCTCGACGTTCTCGCCGGAGTTGAACTTCTCCTCGATGCGGTTCCAAG
>URXE01000036.1 GCA_900551815.1 uncultured Collinsella sp. | reverse complement strand
TCGCGCCCTTGAAGTTGAACGTCAGATTGTCCAAATGCGGCCCGCGCAGCGTCGGGCCGTTACGCGGTTCGTAGAACCGCGTAACTAGTTAGTACATCTTTGCGCCGGCAGGGATGGAGGCATCGAGCTGGATCAGGTTGAGGCGCTCCTCGCCCTCCTCCTCGTGGATGGCGCTGATGAGCATGCCGCAGCTGGGGATACCCATCATCTTGCGCGGAGGCAGGTTGGTGATGGCGAGCAGGATCTTGCCGACCAGGTCCTCGGGCTCGTAATAATCGTGAATACCGGAGAGAATGGTACGGTCGGTGCCGGTACCGTCATCGAGCGTAAAGTTCAGCAGCTTCTTGGACTTCTTGACGGCCTCGCATGCCTTGACCTTCACGGCGCGGAAGTCGCTCTTGGAGAAGGTATCAAAGTCGACGAACTCCTCAAACAGTGGCTCGACGGCAATCTTGGAATAATCAACCGTGGGCTTGAGCGGCTTGACGAAGGGGCTCGCGGTGTTGCCGGCCTCGGCAGCCTTGGCAGCAGCGGCACCGGACTGGAAACCCTTCTCGGGCTTCATGTGCGGGAACAGCAGCACGTCGCGGATGGAAGCCTGGTTGGTGAGCAGCATGACCACGCGGTCGATACCGATGCCGATGCCGCCCGCGGGAGGCATACCGTACTCGAGGGCGCGCACGTAATCCTCGTCGTACTCCATGGCCTCGTCGTCGCCGCCGGCCTTCTCGGCCATCTGGGCAGCGAAGCGCTCGGCCTGGTCGACCGGATCGTTGAGCTCAGAGAACGCGTTCGCGTACTCGTGGCCGGCGATGACCAGCTCAAAGCGATGGGTCAGGCGCGGGTCATCCTCAAAGCGCTTGGCAAGCGGGCTAACCTCGATGGGGTAATCGCACACGAAGGTGGGGTTGACGATGGTGTCCTCGCCCAGCTCATCGTAGATCTCGGCGATGATCTTGCCGGCGGTCCACTCGGGCTTGATCTCCAGGCCCTTCTCACGTGCGGCGGCAGCAAGCTCCTCAACCGGCGTGTCGATGGTGACCTGCTTACCAATCACGTCAGAGACGATATCGGTCATGGGGCGACTTGCCCACTCACCGGACAGGTCGATAGTCTGGCCCTGATACTCAATAACCTCGGGGTTGCCGATAGCCTTGTTAGCGGCCTTGATGACGCCCTGGGCGAGCGCCTTCATGCCCTCGAGATCGGAGAAGGCGCGGTAGGCCTCCATCGTGGTGAACTCGGGATTGTGGGTAAGGTCCATGCCCTCGTTGCGGAAGATACGACCGATCTCGAACACGCGCTCAAAACCACCGACGATGCAGCGCTTGAGGTGCAGCTCGGTGGCGATACGCAGGTAGCACTCCTGATCGAGCGCGTTGAAGTGCGTGATGAACGGCTTGGCAGTAGCTCCGCCCTGGATGGTCTGCAGGATGGGGGTCTCAACCTCCATGTAGCCATCGGACTCCATAAAGCGGCGGAACGTGGAGAGGATCTGCGAGCGCTTGCGGAAGGTCTCGCGAACGTCGTCGTTGGCGATCAGGTCGACATAGCGCTGACGATAGCGGGTCTCCTTGTCGGAGAGACCGTGGAACTTCTCGGGCAGCGGGCGAACGGCCTTGGACAGCAGCGTCGCACTCTTGGGGGCAACGGAAAGCTGGCCACGCTTAGTGCGCACGACTACGCCGGTCACGCCCAGGATATCGCCCAGGTCGAGTGCCTTGAGCGTGTTCCAGGCGGCCTCGTCCATATCGTTGATGCGGCAGAACAGCTGGATCTCGCCGGTCGCGTCGCGCACGACGATGAACATAATCTTGCCCTGACCGCGCTTGGCAACCACACGGCCGCCGATCTTCACGACGTCCTCGGTGTCCTCGCCATCGGTGAGCTCGGCGTACTTAGTCTCGATGTCGACGACGTAGTCCTCAATCTCGGAGTGCTCGGGATACGGGTTCTGGCCCGCCTCGAACAGGGAGGCACGCTTGGCCAGGCGGGTGGCGCGCTCGTCGTTGAGCGTCGATGCCTGATCGGCGGCGTTCTGGTTTTCTGCCATAGTTAGCTCCTCAAACTAAAACGCTCCCCAGGATTCGGTCCCAGGGAGCGAAAACATACCTTTACGCGGGACCGTGGTCTAGCGTGCGATCTTGGCGATGGTGTAGACGCGAGTCTTGCCGGAAGGCGTAACGACCTCGACGGAGTCGCCCTCGCCATGACCAATGATGGCGTGGCCGACCGGAGACTCGTTGGAGATCTTGTGCTCGAGCGAGTTGGTCTCGGTGGTACCGACAAGCGTGACCTCGATGAGCTCACCGTTGGGGTCGACCAGGGTAACAGTCGAGCCAATGGAGACGGTCAGGTCGCCCGTGGTGGCAGCAACCTGGGCGTTGGCGAGAATAGCCTGAATCTCGGCGATGCGAGCAGCATTCTGGGCCTGCTTGTCCTTGGCGGCATCGTACTCGGAGTTCTCCGAAAGGTCGCCGAACGCGCGGGCTTCCTTGATGTCCTCGACGATCTCCTTGGCGTAATCGCCCTCACGCCAAGCGAGCTCCTCGACGAGCTTCTGGCGGCCCTCAGCGGTCAGTACGATCTGGCTTGCGTCCATACGGATATCTCCCCAACTATGATGTAACGATCAACTGTCAACAAAAACGAAAAAGACCGGCAAGCCTGCGGGCAAGCCGGTCAGGTGCTCACCCCAAAGGGATGGGACTACTCTGCGTCCGCGTCGCTGTCCTCTGCCTTCTTTTGCTTGGCAGCAGCGAGCTTGGCCTCGAGCTCTGCGATCTCCTTGTCCTCCTTGGACTCCTCGACCACAACGTCCTCGGCCTGCTTGGTTTCGCCCTTATCGTCGCCCTCCATACCCTCGCGGATATTCTTGACGGTAGAGCCGAGGGACTTACCGAGCTTCGGCAGGTTCTTAGGCCCAAAGATAATCAGGACAACAACGAGAATAATGATGAGCTCAGGAGCCCTCAGTCCAAACATGTAGACCTCCACAATACAGCGAGACAAGCTCGAATGAGTATACCGCGGGTATCGCGGTATCACAACAATAGCTAAAAAAAGGGACCGCAAGAAGCGGTCCCTCCTCATGCTCTGGTCGGGTTGACTGGATTTGAACCAGCGACCCCTGCGTCCCGAACGCAGTGCTCTACCAAACTGAGCCACAACCCGTTAGCTCGACTATAGTAACAAAGATTTCCGCCATGTGCTAGAGAAATTTTTACTTCTTTGGCGCTTCAATGCGAACCGTGTCGGAAACGAGCTCCGTTGCATAAGCCCACCAGCCGTTTTGTTGAGCGTCTGCCGCAAGATTGACTGCCGTGGCGGCGGTATCACAGAGAGCAAACGAGCAGGCACCCGAACCGCACACGTTTACGGCAATGGTACCGTCCTGTGAACGAAGCCAGTCAAGCACCGTTTGAATCCGCGGCTCCATCTGCGCGGAAATGACACCCAGGTTGTTGTGGACGAGCGCGTAGGCCGCCCCTGCATCTCCCGAGCGAAGGGCAGATGCGATCGCTCCGGGCTTGTCCGCAGGCGCTGGGGTCTCGTCAAAACGTCGATAGGCTTCAATTGTTGAAACGCTTGCCTCGCGCGGCTTGACCAGCACGACGGGTGTCGCGGGTAGTGCGGGGTACTCGGTTGCCAGCACGTCTCCCCCACCCACGTAAAATGCAGGGCTGGCATGCAAAAAGAAGGGAACGTCGGCGCCAATGCCGCGCGCGATGTTGTCCAGCGCGGAATCGGCACGGTCGATGCCCCAACTCTCTGCCAAGGCGACAATGACCGCCGCGGCATCCGTCGAAGGACCGCCCAGGCCGGCACACAACGGGATGCGCTTCTCGATCGTGATGCAGACATTGGCTTCGCGACCATAATGCTCGGCCATAGCAGCGGCCGCACGATACGCCGTATTCTTTTGCATGGGAAAATCGGATGCCGGAATCGTCTGAACGGTCAGCGCCTGTGCCGGCGTAACCGTCACGATATCGACAAGGCCGACGGTTGCCATCAGGGAATCGACCTTATGGTAGCCGCGGTCGTCGCGCTCGGTATGAACCCCCAGATAGAGGTTGATCTTTGCCGGCGCGGAAAGGGTCAGGGACCAATCGGTCACCGCTAGTGCTCCTCGAGCTGATTGCCGAGCGGGGTAAAAATGTGCTCGCCGCTCTCGGGGTCGAATAGCTCGACCTGGCCGGTGAGAACATCAATATACTGGTAGGACTGACGCGACTTGCGGCCACGGCGCTCGTCGACCTCGACGATAAAGACTGCCGGATGGACGCTCTTGATGGTGCCCATGCGCTCGACGACGCGGGTGCGGCCCATGTTGGCCTTCACCTTAACGCGATCGCCCACCATATCGGTCAGCTTCTCGTGGATGTCGTCGACGTGATTGACTTCCATCTCTTCCATGAACAGGGCCTCCAGAAGGTGTAATTCAAAAAGGGGATAATACCCCTAAGATAGACAAAACTCTAATACTATAGCACCCTGTTGTGGCCATACGCAAGTAGCTAAATAAGCCCCGTCCCAAATTGACTAACAACCCCACGCAAGTAGCTAATTAGCTACTTACAGAGTATCGGTGTCCAGGACGATGGTGAACGGACCGTCGTTGACCAAGTCGACTTTCATATCGGCGCCGAAGATGCCATGTGCTACGTGCTCGACGTCTTGGCGAGCGAGCGTCAGGAAGTACTCGTAGAGCTCGTTGGCGACATCGGGGGCGCCGGCATCCGTAAACGATGGACGGCGGCCGTGACGGCAATCGGCGAACAGCGTGAACTGCGACACCACGAGAACCTCGCCGTCGACATCGGCAAGTGCCAGGTTGGTCTTGCCGTTCTCGTCCTCGTTAATGCGCAAGCCCCGGAGCTTGCCCCACAGCTTATCGGCCTCGGCGCGCGTGTCGCCGTGGCCCACGCCCAGCAGCACCAGATAGCCGCGCCCGATTTGGCCCACGCACTCGCCCTCGACCGTCACGCCGGCGTTGAGCACGCGCTGCACCACCGCACGCACGGCCTACTCCTCGCCCGTCAGTTTGGCGGATAGGTGCTCGAGCGCATGGAATCGATGGCTGATGACGTTCTTCTCGTCCGCCGTCAACTCGGCCATGGTCTTGCCCGGCGTGTCGACCGGCAGGAACAGCGGGTCGTAGCCAAAGCCGTGATCGCCGCGGCCCTCATGTGCGATAACGCCCTCGCAGGCGCCCTCACCATAGGTGACCAAACCGTCCGTGTCGATGAGCGCGACGACACTCATAAAGCGCGCAGTGCGGTCCTCGTCGGCCACGCCCTCCAGATTCACGAGCAGTTTGGCATTGTTGGCGGCATCGTCGCCGTGAACGCCCGCGTAGCGCGCGCTATACACACCGGGCTCACCATCCAGCGCGTCGACGACCAGGCCCGAATCGTCGGCAATGGCCATAAGGCCCGTCTCCTCCACCGCAGCCTGGGCCTTGATGATGGCGTTCTCCAAAAACGTCGTGCCGTTTTCCTCGGGGTCCTCAAAATCGCCCAGCTGGCCGAGCGCCACAAAGCGAACCTCAGGCATAACCTTGCCCAAAATGGCCTCGATCTCGGTGAGCTTATGGGCGTTGCCCGTTGCCACGACGATGGTCGCTGCCGGGTCGAGGGTGTCGATGTCGATCTTCTCAAGTGCCATGAGTGGCCTCCTTGTTCTTATAACAACGCCACACAAAAGGTAATTAGGCTCTCAAGCCCCTCCCCTCGCGCGGCAGCAGCCTTACAGTTCAGCGTTTCCGCAGATAAAACCTGCCAAAATAAACCTGTCCCTTTTTGGCAGGTTAGGCGAGGGCTTGGCGCTGGAGTTCGATGAGCTCGGCGATGCCCTTGTCGCCCAAGTCGAGCAGGGCGTTGAGACGCTTGCGGTCGAAGGGTGCCTGCTCGCCGGTACCCTGGAGCTCAATCATCTCGCCGGTGTCGGTAGCGACGAGATTCATGTCGACCTCGGCGTGGCTGTCCTCGGAATAATCGAGGTCGAGCAGGGTGTTGCCGTCGACAACGCCCATAGAGATGGCAGCAACCTGGCCCGTAAGCGGAATGCGCTCGATCTTGCCGGTCTCGACCCACATAGCAAGGGCGTCGTGCAGCGCCAGCCAGGCACCGGTAATGCTCGCCGTACGCGTGCCGCCATCCGCCTGGATCACATCGCAGTCGACGGTGACGGTGTACTCGCCGAGCGCCTTCATGTTGACGACGGTACGCAGGCTGCGGCCGATGAGGCGCTCGATCTCCATGGAGCGGCCCTTACGCTTGGCGTGCTCGCGCTTACAACGCTTGCCGGTCGATGCCGGCAGCATGGCATACTCTGCGGTTACCCAACCGGCCTTGGCGCCCTTGCGCCAGCCCGGCACGCCCTCCTCAATTGTGGCGGCACACAGCACGCGCGTGTCGCCGAACTCAGCCAGGCACGAGCCGTGGGCATGTTTCATAACACCACGAGTGAGCTTGACGGGGCGCAGCTCATTGGCGGCACGGCCGTTGGCGCGGTTGACCTGCATGTACTCCATAGAAATATCCTTTCGGCAGAAGAAGAGGGCAAGTCTTTGGACGGTAACCCTACATCTATTTCAGTTCGTCGATATCGACATGCTCGATGCTTTTGAGCGGCTGGCCAAAGATAAAGCTACCCGCCACCGCAAACTCGGCAATGTTGTCAGAGGTGGTGGCAAAGCGATGCTGCGGCTCGGCAGCGTCGCCCGCCAGCTGCTCGCGGCGCGTGAGGATATCGGTCAGCTCGCGCGTAGTCTCCTCGGCGGAACTCACCACGCGCACCCCGGGTCCCAGCGCATGGCGAATAGGCCCCACGAGCAGCGGAAAGTGCGTGCAGCCGAGCACCACGGTATCGATTCCGCGATCGCGCAGCGGCTCAACCGTGGCGCCGACCAGCGCTCGCACGGCCGGCGTATCGAAGATGTCCTCGTTCTCGAGCCACTGCTCCTGCAGATGCGCACCCGAGGCGAGCTCGTGCTCGACGACCTCGACAAAACTCGAGGCAGGGCAGCCGTATACGTCGACGCCGGCATCCAGGTCCTGAATGGCACGCGTGTAAGCGCCTGAGCGAATGGTGAGGTTGGTGGCGAGCACGCCCACCCGGCGCGTGCGGGTGCTGTTGATTGCCGCGCGTGCGCCCGGTGCGATCACACCGATGACGGGAACGTCGAGCACCTGCTGAGCCAGACGCAAGGCCGCTGCGGTCGCCGTGTTGCAGGCGATGACCATGATCTTGACGTCGTGCTTCGACAGCCAGCGGCCCGCCTGCAGCGCAAACGAGCGCACCTCGTCCTCGGTGCGGGTGCCATAAGGGCAACGTTTGGTGTCGCCGAAGTAGTAGACGGACTCATGCGGCAGCGCCGTCGCGATGGCGCGTGCAACCGTCAGACCGCCCAGACCCGAGTCGAATACGCCAATGGGGCGCGTGTCGCCAGCCAGATTCTCGATATCGGACATTACCTCACCAGATTCTCTCTCGAAAAGATATGGCTCAGAACGATAGGGCCGCGCTACGAACGAGCCGCGACGAGCAGCTCCGCCGTTGCCGCCCAGCCGTCGACAATCTTGCCGCGCGTGACGTAAGCGTTGTCGCAAGCGTCCAAGAACTCGGGCGCGCCGGCGCTGGTCAGGCCGTTCTCGACCAAGCAGAACGTACCCACGTGATCGGCCATGTAGAAATCGGACTCGGAGTCGCCGAGCGCCAGCGTCTCCTCGCGCTCGATCCCCAGGTGCTCGCAGAAGCGCGCAATGGCAACGCCCTTGTTGAGGCCCGCCGGATTGATATTGAAGGCACGACCGTCCTCAACACGATTAAGCTCGAGCGTCGTCGGTTTGGACAGATGGGTCAGATGGCCGTTGCAGGCCCAAACCAGGCCGCAGCCGGCCTCGTCGAGGATGGCCTGAACCTCGTCATCAGGCACATCGCCGCGCATGCCGACAGTGACCTCGCGGTACTTGTAACCGGTCGACATGTCGTTGTGGTACTCGATCTTATGCGGCCAGCGAGCGAGAATTTTCTCGCACACACCGGTCTGCTCGATCACCTGGTGCGGCGTGAGACCACAGGCGGGATCGTAGGGCATGTCGCCGGTCAGGTACTCCCAATCGTTGGCCTTGAGGTCGTACATGACCAGGCCGCCCATCTCGCCGATGTAGGAGTTGAGGCCGAGCACGCGCGCGTCCTCGTGGATCATAGTGCGGTTGCGACCCGAGGTGGGAACCACCTGGATGCCGGCACGAGCGAGCGCGACGACCGCCTCGACGAGCTTGGTCGAGGGATTTCCGTCGTTGTCGCGCAATACGCACGAGCCGGGAGCGAGCATCGTGGCGTCCAGATCGGTAAAGACGTACTTGACCTTGGCCAGACGCTCGCGCATCTCGCCCGAAAGCTCGGCAACGGTCGGCAGGGTGTTGTGGGACATGGTCACTCCATTACGTAGAAGGGGCTTGGTCTAGGCGTCATACGCCGCAAGGGTGCGCTTGAGAATCGAACCGTCGCGCTCACAAGGCTCGGGTCCGTTCTTGCGCAGCATACGCTCTTCCTCGCCCTTACCGGTCACGATGACCACGGCAGGACGGACGGTTTCGCGCACGGCAGTCTCGATAGCGGCAACGCGATCAGTCACGATTTGCCAGTTATCATTTCCCTGCGCTTGAACGTTGCGCGCGATCTCGGCACAAATATCCTCGACGTCTTCGGGGCCAGGGTCATCCTCGGTAATCACGATTCGGTCGGCATACTTGCCAGCGGCGATGCCCATCGTGGTGCGTCGATCGACACCCTTACCGCCCGTAGCGCCAAATACAACCGCCAGCTCGCGCTCGGGATAGTTCTCGCGCAAGTCACGCAGGAGTGTCTCGAGGCTCATGCCGTTATGTGCAAAATCGACGACGCCCAGGATTTTGCCCGATACGGACGGATAGAGCTCCATACGGCCGGGAACGAAGACGCCCTCAAAGCCGTGGACGATACCCTCTTCGGAAATTCCCAGGGCCTCGGCGCAGGCAATAGCGGCAAGCGCGTTGGACACATTGAACTTAACCGGCGTGGGAATCACAATGTCGCGCGTAAAGCGGGGCGTGCGCACCGTTGCCACCACGCCGCAGTCGCCATTACGAATCGCCAGCGCAAGCACGTCGGCACGCTCGTCGGTCAGGGAGAACGTCACCGTACGTTCGCAACGAGACGCCGCCTCGAGCACGCGATCGACCTTATCCATATCGAGATTGACCACGGCAAAACGGCTCTGCGAGAAGATTTTGAGCTTGCTGGCAAAGTAATCCTCGAGCGTCGGATGCTCAATCGGCGAAATGTGATCCTCGCCGATATTGGTAAAGGCGCCGACTTCAAAGGCGATCTTGCCCGTGCGCTCGTATTTGAGGCCCTGGCTCGATGCCTCCATAACCAACCACGGGGCACCCGCCTCCGCAGCATGTGCGATGCGAGACTGCAGCAGGAAGGATTCGGGAGTCGTCAGCTTGGAAGGGCCCGCCTCGATGCCGTCGTCAAATTCAATGCCCGTATTAAGAGCGGGTCGATGACAGCCCGTAAGCTTGGCCTCGTTGACGAGAATGCCGCGCAGATAAAAGCTACAGGTCGACTTGCCCTTGGTGCCTGTAAAGGCGCAGACCTTCACCTTGCCCGACGGGTGCCCATAAAAGGCATCTGCCACCACGGCGAGCGTGCGGCGAATATCACTCACAATCACCGCGGGAAGATCAACATCGTAATCGACCTCGGAAACGTAGGCCACGGCGCCATCGGCGATTGCCGAAAGCAGGTACTCGCGCTTAAACGCACGGCCCTTGCAGACAAACAACGTGCCCGGACGCACCTGGCGCGAGTCGTCAGTCGCAAACTCAATGCGCTGGTCGCACAAAGCGCTCGGTTTGGAAACAACAAGGTCATCTTCCTCGAGCAACTCTATATAGCGCATCAGAGTTAGCTTCTCTTGTGTCGGACTCGACATACAAAGACCTCTCTCGCTAAATTCAGCCTTAAAGGGCAAAAGACGTCCCGCGGCAGAAACGATGAAACATTCTGTATTATCAACCATCCTAATATGCCACCTGACCTCGCGCGCACTGCAGCCTTCTAAAAAATTGCATGGACTGTGTCGTGGGTTAATAAATGGCAGCAGTGTTCACCCCGCGTAAAAACAAGGAAATCTGGGTGCTATTCTTTAGCATAGTGTTCGCAACCACGGCCCGCCGCTTCGTCTGAAGATCGGGCCGTGGTTTTTTCGGTTCGCTCGGCGCTTATGCCCTATCACGAAACAAAAGATTGGCATGATAGTAAAGATTATTTGACATCAGCTGCCGTAACCCTTGCGGCAGTACACCTGAGCCGTCAGCAGAAAGGATCTTGCATGTGCGGTTTTGTCGGTTTTACCGGTACAGATGAACAGAGTGAGCTGGTTCTCACGGCCATGATGAATCGCATCATCCACCGTGGTCCCGATATGGGCGGCCAGCATATCGTCGACAACGTTGCCCTTGGCTTCCGTCGTCTTTCGATTCTTGATCTTTCCGAAGCTGGAGCTCAGCCCATGTCGAGCGATGACGGCAAGGTCACGATTGTCTTCAACGGAGAGATCTACAACTTCCAGGAGCTTCGCGCCGAGCTGGAGGCAGCCGGCTACGCCTTCCACTGCAACGCCGATACCGAGGTCCTGGTACACGGTTACGAGGAGTGGGGCGAGGACCTGGTCAACCGCCTGCGCGGCATGTACGCGTTCGTGATTCACGACCAGAACAAGAACAAACTCTTTGGCGCTCGCGACATCTTTGGTATCAAGCCGTTCTATTACTACCAGGCATCCGATGGCTCGCTGCTGTTTGGCTCCGAGATCAAGAGCTTCCTGGACCATCCCAAGTTTGAGAAGGCCGTCAACCACGACGCGCTGCGCCCCTACCTGACGCTGCAATTCCCCGCCACAGAGGAGACCTTCTTTAAGGGCGTGTTCAAGCTTGCCCCGGCGCATTGCTTTACGTATGACCTGACGACCAACACCATGGACATCAAGCGTTACTGGAGCTGTGACTTCACCGACGACAACTCCAAGACCTTCGAGGAGTACGTGGACGAGTGCGACAAGGTCGTGCACGAAAGCGTCGCTGCACACCGAATCGCCGATGTTAAGGTGGGCTCGTTCCTTTCTGGCGGCGTCGACTCCAGCTACATTGCCGCCTGCCTCATGCCCGACACCACGTATTCTGTCGGCTTCGATTACAAGAACTTCAACGAGACCAACTACGCTGCCGAGCTTTCCGACAAGCTGGGCATCAAGAACGTGCGCAAGATGATTACCGCCGACGAGTTCTTCGATGCACTGCCCGATATCCAGTACCACATGGACGAGCCGCAATCGAACCTGTCCAGTGTGCCGCTGTACTATCTGGCACAGATGGCTTCCGAGGAGGTCACCGTCGTCCTTTCGGGCGAGGGTGCCGACGAGCTGTTTGCCGGCTATGAGTGGTACGAGGACACCCCCGAGATGCGCTCCTTTAAGAAGCGCGTGCCGCTCGGCGTGCGTCGCGCCCTGGGCTCACTCGTTCAGCATCTCCCCTACTTTAAGGGC
Source organism: uncultured Collinsella sp. (assembly GCA_900551815.1). Classification (GTDB taxonomy): domain Bacteria; phylum Actinomycetota; class Coriobacteriia; order Coriobacteriales; family Coriobacteriaceae; genus Collinsella. Next base: position 13,530 of record URXE01000036.1, on the reverse strand, counting down.
CACAACTTCCTGACGAAATGCGCCGAGGTTCCCGAGCGCTGGTATGTGGGTCAGGCAAAGGTGTTCGATCCCTCCGAGGTCGACGAGGTGCTCAAGCCCGCTTATGACACCGGCAAGAACGCCGCTGAGATGTGCGCCGAGTACTACAAGCAGGTTCCCAACTGCTGTGAGCTTTCCAAGAAACAGTATCTGGATATGAACATGTGGCTGCCTGGCGACATTCTGCTCAAGGCCGATAAGATGTGCATGGCGCATTCTTTGGAGCTTCGCGTCCCGTTCCTGGACAAGAAGGTCATGGAGTTTGCCGAGCACATTCCCGCCAACTACCGTGTTAACGAAGAGGGCTGCAAGCTTGTCCTGCGCCACGCCGCCAACCGCACGCTGCCCGATGAGTGGGCCACGCGCAAGAAGGTGGGCTTCCCCGTACCGGTCAAGTTCTGGCTGCAAGAGCAAAAGTACTACGACTACGTCAAGGAATACTTCACCGCACCGTGGGCTGCCGATTTCTTTGACACCGATGCGCTCATGAAACTGCTCGACGATCACTTTGAGGGTCGCGCGCTCAACCAGCGCAAGATCTATACCACGCTGACGTTCCTCATCTGGTACAAGCGCTTCTTTATCGACGAGGACAAGGGCGCCAAAGTCGCCGCCTAAGTTTCGTTATGGATTAGCGATGAACCGTATCGGGTTTCCGCTATACTCAATCCCTGCGGGCGATTGGCGCAACGGTTAGCGCAGGTGCTTTACACGCACAAGGCTGGGGGTTCGAATCCCTCATCGCCCACCACTTGATTGAAAAGGCTCCCAGCGATGGGGGCCTTTCTTTTTTGTGCCCAGTGCAGAGGGATTCGAACCCGCTAGCACGTCTGTCACAAAGGCCGTGGCCAAAAAATGGCAAAAATGAGTACTGCTACCTTGGTTACAACATATAAATAGATAGTATTTGCTTAAGTTTCGCAACATATGTCCATTATAAGGACTAACAGTTGGACCAGAATCGTGCATTCATCGCCATTTCGACTTGCTATTTGGTCTGATTAGTCCAAAATTGCTGCTACCAAATCGGTAACAGTACTCATATTTGATGTTTTTTGACCAGTAGGTCTCCCAGCCTTAGCAAATCTAAGGCAAAAAGGGTTCCAGACCGCTGAATCATGCCGCATATGGCACGTCCGCAGTCCGGAACCCGGTCCAAATTGAGCTATTGCGTTGTGTTAGGCCAAAACGTCCGACAAAATCTCAATCAGGCTGTCCACGTCGGCTTTCTCGCAGACGAGCGGCGGCAGGAAACGCAGCGTATGGGCACCCGTAGCGTTAATCACGGCACCAGCCCCCAATGCACGGGCCACAACGTCGTGTGCATCACCCGCGGTATCGTCCAGATCGCAGCCGAGCATCAGGCCACGGCCACGCACCTCTACCACGTGCGGAAGCTTAGCCAGCGCCTGCTCCATATAAGCACCCACCTTGGCGGCATGCTCGGCATAATCGCCGCGCACGAGCGCGGAGAGCGTCGCGGCGCACGCCGCGACGGCCAAGCAGCTACCGCCAAAGGTCGAACCGTGATCGCCGGGCTTAAACACGTCGGCGATCTCCTTCTTTGCCACCACGGCACCCATGGGAACGCCGTCGGCGATGCCCTTGGCAAGGCTCATAATGTCGGGCTCCACGCCATAGGTCTGGAATGCAAACGGCTTGCCGGAGCGGAAGATGCCACACTGGACCTCGTCGGCGATAAGAACGGCGCCCACCTCGTGTGCCAAGTCGCGCGCCGCCGCCATAAACTCCTCGGTCATGGGGTGCACACCGCTCTCACCCTGAATCGGCTCGAGCATGACGGCGCAGACCTCGCTTCCCAGCTGCTTAAAGATTGCGCGCAGTTCGTCGACATCGTTGGGCGTGCAGGCCACAAAACCGCCCGGCAGCGGACGGAAGCTGTCCTGTAGCCAATCCTGCATGGTGGCCGCAATGGTCTCGAGCGTACGGCCGTGGAAACCGCCGCGCATGCATACGATGGTGTTGCCGCCGTTACCAGCACGCTTGGCGTACAGACGCGCGAGCTTCATCGAGCCCTCGTTGGCTTCGGCACCAGAATTGGCAAAGAACGTCTCCCACACCTGCTCGTCCGCAGCCGGGGCACCGAGCGCAGCGGCCGTGGTCTCATCGCCGGAGGCAATGGCATCGGCCAGCACGCACGCACCATCTACGTCGTCGTTGGCAAGCTTGGACAGCAGCGCCGCGACCTGGCCACGCTGCTCGATGTAGAAGTAATTGGAGACATGCATGAGCTTTTTGGTCTGCGCCTCGAGAGCCGAAAGCACTGCAGAGTTGCCGTGGCCTAGGCTACACACACCGATACCAGCAAGAAAGTCAAGATACTCACGGCCGTCATCGCCGGTGAGCTTCATGCCGTGGCCTTCGACAAACTCTACCGGCGAGCGACCAAAGGTATGCATAACGTAATGGGATTCGAGCGATTGTTGAGTTACAAGTGACATGGGATGCCTTTCGTTGGGCGCCGTACGGCGCAGGGCTATGGGTGCAGGGACGCGACGACCGCGGGTCAGCTAGACCGTCTGGAGCTTCTCGACCTCGTCGAGGTTCTCGGTCAGGCGCGCCGCAAACGTCGAAAGCGGGTGCGGATGCGTATCGAACTCGTAGGCCGTCTCGGTGGAGTGGATCACGGTACCCACGCCAGCATCGGTCAGCAGCTCCAGCAGCAGCGAGTGCGGCGTCGTGCCGTTGATGATGTGGGCTCGGAACACGCCAGCGGTAAGCGCATCGACAGCGGCGCGCAGCTTGGGGATCATGCCCTTGTCGACTTCGCCGCCGTAGAGCATCTCATTGACCTCGTCGAGCGTCAGGTTGGAGATAAGCGAATCCTTATCGCTAAAGTCCTTGTACAGGCCGTCGACGTCGGTCAAGAAAATCGCCTTGTGCGCGTGGAGCGCCGCCGCAACGGCGCCGGCGGCGGTATCGGCGTTGATGTTGAAGAAGCCACCGTCCTCCCCCGCCGCGACCGTGGCGATAACGGGAATGTACTCGCTGTCGAGCAGACGCTCGATATAGTCGGTGTTGACGTGCGTGACCTTGCCTACGCGGCCGAGCTCTGGGTCGAGTGGCTCGGCGATAAGGGTACCGGCGTCGCTGCCGGACACGCCCACGGCCAGGTTGCCGTGGTGGTTGAGCGCCGCGACCAGCTCCTGATTGACCTTGCCGCCCAGCACCTCGCGCACGATATCCATGGTGGCAGGCGTAGTCACGCGCTGGCCGTTCTTAAACTCGACGGGGATGTCGTAGTGGCTGAGCGCCTCGTTGATGGCCTTGCCGCCACCGTGCACGATAACAGGGCGCATGCCGATAATCTTGAGCAGGACGATGTCGCTCATCACGTCGCGACGCAGCTGCTCGTCGACCATGGCGGCACCGCCGTACTTGATAACGACCGTCTTACCGGTCAGGTTCTTAATCCACGGCAGCGCCTCGAACAGCAGCTGCGCGGTAACTTCGTTGGATTCGCTCGAGCGACAATCGCGTGCGAACTTCATAGTCTGCCTCGTCTTTCGTGTAGCTATCGCGTCGTACCTCGTTGCCCGCGATTGCAGCGGGACGCACAGGACGGTGCGCGTCCGGAGTCTAGGAACGGTAGTCGCCGTTAATGGAGATGTACTCGTGCGTGAGGTCGCAAGTCCACACGGTGGTCGCCGCGTCCCCTGCGCCCAAGTCTGCCGAGATCACAATCTCGGGCGCCTCAAAGCGACGCAGCGCCTCGTCCTCGTCAAAGGGAACGGTCAGGCCATCACGGCAGACGGGCATACCCATCATGTCGATGGACACATCTTCTTGGTTAAACTGCACGCCGCACTTGCCGAGCGCCATGGCAACGCGGCCCCAGTTGCAGTCGTGGCCGGCGATGCAGGTCTTGACGAGCGGCGAGTTGGCGACAGCACGGGCGGCGATATCGGCCTCCTCGTCGTTCACGGCGCCGGTGACGTTAACCGTCACGAGCTTGGATGCGCCCTCGCCATCTGCGGCGATGTTGCGCGCCAGGCTCTCGCACACCTCATGCACGGCAAAGGCCAGCTCGTTGAAGGCGTCAGAGCCCTCGACAATGGGCTCGGCATCCGCGGCAGCGGCGCCGGAGGCAAGCATGATGCAGGTGTCGTTAGTCGAGGTGTCGGAGTCGACCGTTACCTTATTAAAGGTCTGCTTGACGGTGGAGAGCAACAGGGCGTGGAGCGCCGCCGACTCGACGGGGGCATCGGTAGTGATGACCGCGATCATGGTGGCCATGTTGGGCATGATCATACCCGAGCCCTTGCACATACCGCCCACCGTATAGGCATTGCCTGCGTGCCCCGTGGCCTCGCTGCGGTAACACACGGCATACTCCTTGGAGTGTGTGTCGGTCGTCATGATAGCGCGGGCGGCATCGGCGCCACCATGAGCGGAGAGCGCCTCATAAGCTGCCGGAATCGCCGTCTCAAACGTGTCGATCGGCAGAATCTGACCAATTACGCCCGTGGAGGCGACCAGAATCTGCTGGGGCTCGCAGCCGATGACCTGCGAGGCGATGTTGCAGGTCTCGCGCGCGCAGGCAAGACCGGTCTCGCCCGTGGCGGCGTTGGCGTTGCCAGAGTTGATAGATACACCGGCGATGATGCCATAGCCTTTGTCGGCGCCGCCCAGGTTGGCACGGCTCACCTGCACGGGCGCCGCACAAAAGCGGTTAGTCGTAAACACGCCGGCCCCGGGACAGGGCTTATCGGGCACAACGAGCGCGTAATCCAGGCGCTCGGGATTCTTGCGGAATCCGGCATGGATGCCCGCCGCCTTAAAGCCGGCTGCCGCCGTTACGCCGCCCTCTACGGCACGAATCTTGATATCGAACTGCTCAGTATTCATCGTCTTTATGACTCCTTATGTCAAACAAAAAATGGGCATCGGTTGGTGCGCCATGCCAGCCACAATCATGAAACCAGCTTAAGAGTGGCGCCCCACTCGATGCCCGACTACCGAATCGCTAACAATCGAATGTGCTACACCGGGCACGCCACTGTGGGCAAGCCTCGTCGCTCGTCAAAACCAAAGACGATGTTGGCGCACTGGACCGCCTGGCCTGCTGCACCCTTGCACAGATTGTCGATGGCGCCCGTAGCCACCAGGACGCCCGCGCGCTTGTTGAGCGCGAGGCCGATCTGGGCGGCGTTGGTGCCGACGACCGAAGCCGTCTTGGGCTGCTGGCCGGCATCGAGTACGCGCACGAAGGTGCGACCGGCGTAGAACTGCTTGTAATGGTCGACAACGTCCTCAAGGGTCAAGGTATCGATAGCCTGCGCCGTAAGCGGCATCGTCACCGTAGAGAGCAGGCCGCGCTTGAGCGGTGCCAGGTGCGGAGTGAAGACGATGCGATCGGTTAGGCCCAAGATCTGCTCGATTTCGGGCGTGTGACGATGCTTGCCCACGCCATAGGCCTCCAGGTTTTCGTCCGCGCTGCAAAAATGCGTACGGGCGTTGCAAGACTTACCGGCGCCCGTTACACCGCTGATAGCGTCAACGATCACGGGGCCGCTCTGGGCAACCCAGCCAGCGCGCACGGCAGGCGCGGCGGCAAGGCTCGTTGCGGTGGGATAGCAACCGGCGCAGGCGACCAGCACAGGCTTGCCGTCGGCGTGGTCGGATGCAGCGGTCTCCAAATCCTGGCAGAACAGCTCGGGCAGACCAAAGGCGCGGCTCTTGAGTAACTCGGGGCTCGTGTGCTCGGCGGCATACCAGGCCTCAAAGGTGGCCGGATCGCTCAGGCGATAGTCGGCCGAGAGGTCAATGCAGGAGACTCCCGCGGCAAGCAGGGCGGGCACCTGTGCCATGGCAGCCGTGTGCGGCACGGCCAAAAAGACCGCATCGCAGTTCTTGAGCTCGGGGGCGTCATGCGTCGTGAAGACAAGATCGCTTACGCCGGCGAAACTCGGATACACCGCAGACAACGGCTGGCCGGCGTCGGCGTTGGACGTAATGGCAGCAAGTTCAAACTCGGGATGACCGAGGACGAGGCGAATGAGCTCGGCGCCGGCATATCCAGCCGCACCGACGATTCCAACCTTTAAAGACATATCAGACTCCTTGTCTGCAGTTATGCACCAATGCGCATCCCGCAGCCGTCGTTATGAAGTGGGTTGAAACTTTAGCACCAGAAGATGCATATCTACGCAAATCTTTTGCATATTCATGCATTGAAACAGTCCCGACACATTCACTCGAAGGAATTGACAAATAACAATGGGCCCCACATAGCCCGGTGCACCTTGCGGTGCCGTTGCGATGTGGGGCCCGATATAGACGGTTATTTATATTGTTGGGGTCGTCGGGAGAACTCTTTTAGAGCTCGACCGGTACCCATTCGTCGTGGTTGCAGATGAAAGCCTCCGGCTCCTCGACGCTAAAGAAGACGAGCGTGGGGTCGTTGGGCCCCTCATAATGCTCGCCCAAGCGCTCCAGATGCTTCCAGCCGGCCTCGCGCATATCGGGGGCAGCCTGGTCATCCAAGCCGGCGTGCCCGCGCAAGATGAGCCAGCCATGGCCCGGCCACCAACTCGTGGCCTCAAAGCGTTGATTTTGCAGCAACTCTTGCCACACGTCTTTGGTGCGCGCCGTTACAAACCACAGCTTGCCGTCCTGAATCTGTGCAAACGAGAACGGACGCACATGCGGCTGTCCGTCAACGCTCGTCGCCAAATACCATGCCGGCACCGACGTCAGATACTCCAAAACCGTATTCAATCCGTCCATGTGTCCTCCTGGCACTCGTCTTTTTGGGTCGGGGCTGTTTTAGCTGCCTTAGGGTTAAAGCTCCAGACGTTCCTCGCTGCCGTCGATATCGCAGAAGCGGGCGACGATGTTGCGAACCGAGAAAAACGCAAGGCGACCGTCGTTGGCGCCCTCGTGGTCTTCGCCGATGCCCACCATGTGCTTAAAGCCGGCTTGGCGCACCCGGTCGCTCACGACCGCGTCGTCCTCGAGCGCGGCCTCGCCGGTCAGCACAATCCAACACTCCCCCGGTTTCCAGCCCGAAACCTCAAACTTGGGGTTCGCGCTGAGCTCGGCCCACACGTCCTTATCGCGCGAGGTGCAAAACCACAGCTTGCCATCATCGACCATGGCAAACGAGAACGGCCTCACGCGCGGCTGATGTCCGTCCGTCACGTCGATCGTGGCAAGATACCACGCCGGAATACGCCTAAGATACGAACAGGCGCGCTCGAGCCGCGCCGTGCGATCGTTGTCGGTCATAAGGACCCCCTTTCCTGCGCTCGAATCGCGCCTAAACAAGTTGAAGATTGATGACGATGACGCAGATGAGCAGCAACGCCGTCACCACCGCCGCCAACGCATCGCCGCGGCCAAATGCAAGCGCATGCAGACGTGTGCGGCCCTGCTCGCCATGATAGCAACGGGCATCCATGGCGGCAGACAGCGTTTCGGCATGACGGAACACGCCCGTGAACAGCGGAATCGCCACACTGCCGAGCATACGCACGCCGCCGAGCGGGCCTCCCGTCACGCGCGCACCGCGGCTCGCCTGCGCATCGGCCGTCTGCTTCATCTCGGTGGCAAACTGCGGCATAAAGCGCAGCGCGATACCCATGATCATGCCGAGCTCGTGCGCAGGAAGTCCCACACGCGCAAACGGCGCGAGCAGGCGCTCAAAGCCCGCGGTGAGGTCGAGCGTCGGTGTGGTGAGCGTGATAGCGCTCATACCGGCCATCATCAAGGTCAGGCGGCACGCCATAAAGGCGGCGGAATGTAGCGAGCCCTCGCTTATCTGCAAAAAGCCGAGCTGCCACAGAATGCGCCCGCTCTGGTCGGAAAACAGGTTGAGCACCGCGACCACCGCGACAATCGCCAGCAGCGGTGCCATCGATGACAGGACGCGACGAGCCGGCACCCGGGACACGGTATAGATCAGGACAACGAAGATTGCGACCGGGACCAGTCCGCGGAAGCTACTGACCGTGAGCGTCGTGATCAGAAACACAAAGCCCAAGAGCAACTTGGTTCGCGGGTCCAGGCGGTGGATTGCGCTATCGCCGGGATAGTAGCTGCCAAACGAAAACGCCTCCATTAGCAGCCCTCCTCTCGCGCGGACGCACTGGAATCGGCCCGATGCGAAGCGCCCGAAGGACCATCCGCACAACCGAGCAGCAAGTCTGACAGTTCGACTGCCAACGACTCAACCGTATAGAGGCCGTCAAAGCGCAGCGGCACGCCTGCCTTCGCAAGCGCCAGCGCCATGCGCTGGGCAGCGGGAACACCCAAGCCGATTGATTTAAGCTCATCCGCATGCGCAAAAACCTGAGCGGGCGTGCCCTCGGCAAACACCGCGCCCTCGTTCATCACGACAATACGGTCGCAGCAATTGGCAAGGTCATCCATACTGTGTGAGACCATGACGACGGTCAGGCCCCCATGGTGAAGTCGATCGATAAGCTCCAGGAAGTCACTGCGCGCCGCCGGATCGAGCCCCGCCATGGGCTCATCGAGTACCAGGACCTCGGGCTCCATGGCGAGCACGCCGGCAAACGCCACGCGCCGCTGCTGCCCGCCCGAGAGCTCAAAGGGGCTCTTATCGCCCACCGTGGCCAGGTCGAGGCCCACGCGTGCGAGCGATGACTCAACGCGGCGGGCAACCTCGGACTGTGACAAGCCAAGGTTATGCGGACCAAATGCCACGTCCTGTGCCACAGTCTCGGCAAACAGTTGACGCTCGGAATACTGAAACACCACGCCGACCTTTGCCTTAACCGCGGCGGCATCTTTCTTGTTTACCAGGTCGAGCCCCAATGCGCAAACGGAACCCTCCTGGGGACGAATCAGGCCGTTAAGATGCTGAACCAGCGTCGACTTACCCGAACCGGTATGGCCCGCAAGGCCCAGAAACTCGCCACGACGCACCGTTAGCGACACATTTCGCAACGCCCAGGGGCTGCTAGGGTCGTTGCCCCAGAGGGTCTGTTTGTTCGATGCACCCTCGGCGGCTGAGCGCTTATGCCAACGACGACGCTCGCGGGCGCTCAGCGAATAGCTATACGAAAGGTGCGAAATCTCGATGACGGGCTCCAGTGCGTCTGCGCCATCGAGCGCAGAGGAAACGTTGTCGGGAATACGAGGATCGGATGCGAAAGGCCACCCGACGATGTCTGTCTCACTCTGCTCGGCATAAGCCTGCGCTATATCGGCGACCATATCCGCCTCGCGCACCTTCGCGCAAATGGGCACGCCCTTCGCGCGAAGCGCCCTGCCAAGACAGCACGATGCCGGCATATCCAGGTTCAGCCGCGCGAGTTCGTCCGCCCGCGTCAAGATCTCCTCGGGCGTACCGAGCATGGCAACGCGGCCCGCCCGGAAGACAGCAACGCGATCGGCCTCAGCGGCCTCTTCCATAAAGTGCGTAATCATCACGATGGTCATGCCGCGTTCGTGCAGCGCGTGACAAGCCTTCATAAGACCCTTGCGTCCGCGCGGATCGAGCATCGAGGAGGCCTCATCCAAGATGAGCACGCGCGGCTCCATGGCGAGCACGCCGGCAAGCGCCACGCGCTGCTTTTGTCCGCCCGAGAGAGCGTGGGTCTCGTGGCGCTCAAAGCCCACCAGACCCACGGCCTTCAGCGCCTCGCGCACGCGCTGCGCAATCTGGGCCGATTCGACCCCTAAGTTCTCGGGACCAAACGCAACATCGTCCTCGACAAGCGTCGCCACCAGCTGGTCGTCGGGATTCTGGAACACCATGCCCGCAGTCGAACGGATGTCGTAAACCAGCTCGGGATCGGACGCGTCCATGCCGTTGACGCACACCGTTCCCGCATCGGGCTGCAGCAGCGCGTTCAAATGCTTGGCAAACGTCGACTTGCCCGACCCGTTTCCGCCGAGGATGCAGAAAAACTCGCCATCCTCGATGTTCAGATCGATGCCATCGAGCGCCGATGCAGCACCGTCATAGCTAAAGGAAACGCCCCGACACTCAATCATGCGCGGCCTTTGACCTGGTCCTTTTTAGGCGTGATGAGGTTGGAGACCGCCTTGTACACTGCAAGCGTCAATACCGAGTTAAGCACGGTCTTGATAAGGTTGAACGGCAGAACAGCAGGAAGCATGAGTGGCAAAATCACATCGGCCGAGCCATACCAGAACCAAACGCCGATGGTCAGGTTCGCAACCATAGAAAGCGCCGTAGCGGCAATAACGCCCAGCGCCAGGCCAATCACGGCACCCTTGTAGGTGTGCATCTTCTGGTAGACGATAGCCGCAGGCAGAATATAGCCCAGCGTGGCAACCAAGTTCATAAGCGCACCGACCCAATCGCCCGTGGTAAGTGCATGGATAACGATCGCCATAGCGGCAACAGCTGTGCCGGCACCAGGGCCATACGCAAATCCACACACCATCGCCGGCACCAGCGACGGGTCATACGTCAAAAACGGCGCCGAGGGAAGGATGGGCAGCTGCACATACATAAACAGTGCTCCCAAGGCGCACATCAACGCCATGGTAACGAGCTGTTTGGTGCTCCACCTATTCGTGTTCTCAAAATGGATATGCTGCGACTGTTCAGACATAAGATCACCTGCCTCTTTCATCCGGACTCTAACCGTTGGTACTGGGATCTCACCAGTTCAGCCGGCATGCGAACCAACGCACACACGGGTCGCGGACTCATCGGCTCGGTCGCAGGCATCTCGCCTGCGCCACGGCGTCCCTTTGACACCGCCCAATTTACCGCCAGTGGGGAATTTCACCCCGCCCTGAAACAGCAATTGCAAGTGTAGCACGGGCAGGTTTTCACGCAAGTATGCCAAGGGTAATTTATGGTGAGGTAATAGAATGGGGTACGACAAGAACACCAATCCGCTAGCTAGGCAACATCACAAAATACCAATCTATAATGAGTGAATCTATAGTTAGAGAGGGTACAACCGTGAGTTCAGATGATTCCTTGGCAAAGTCAGAGTCGCAAGCGATTGCGGATTCAGTCGACCGCTCACCACTTGCCCTGCTGAGCGCCGCAATAAAGAAAAGCTGCAACGAAGCAGATGACATCATTACGGACGTCATTAAAGCCATGGAACGACAGACGCCGGATATTGCCCAGCTAACCAAAGCGACTGAAAAAGGTTTTCGCCTGGTCGTCGACGCCTCGGACGATACACTTCAAGCGATTGACCGTGGCGACATTAAGCTGACCACAGACAAGCTGGGCAATACCTTTGCCCAGTTGAAACAAGCAGATGGAAAATTCGGCAAAAAGCTCCCTATTAAGAAAGAAGAGTTCTCCCAAGGAATCGATCCCGTGCAGGCAGCAAACACAATACAGATGAAAGCCTTGCAGCAGCAGCTCGATGGAATTGCGGAACAAATCACGGTGATCGACGGAAGGGCCAAGGAAGTCCTTCGGAGCCAACAAAACGATCGAATCGGTCTATTTCGCAGCGGCATGGCCCTCTACCTCGAGGCAAGAGATGTTTCCGATACGGGAATGCGAAAGCTGCTGGTAGCCCAAGCTCTCCGAGCGCTTTCAGACGCCTCGGCCCAACTCAACCTTGAGCTTCAAGAAAATATCGAATACCTCTCCAATGGAGAATACCAGAAAGCGAAAGGCAAACGCGCGGAACTAATCGACGAGAAAATGGCTGCAGTTAACCGATGCTTCCCTGCGTTACATCAAGCCTCAATCGCTCGTGCGGCTATTTATTGTGAGCAAGGCGAAGTTAAGGCTATGGCAGCCGCCCTCGAAGCCTACTCATGCCTTATCGAGCAGACGGTCGGATCGCGCGCCGGTCTACTTGCTGAATTTGACGCCTCGGATGACGGCACCGACCATGGCGTTTGGCGTTCGAGAGCCGCTTTGCAGCTCGATGTGTCAGAACTCAGTAAAGCGCTCGCCGCCCCCGAAAAAACCTTCTATCTCGAGGCAATTAATGACGAAAAGGAGGCCGTAGATGAGCTCGGTTAAAGGATGCCCTAACGGCGAATGTGCCGCTCACAAGGAGAAGACTCTGTTCAAGGCTGCAATGGACTATTGCCCCCAATGCGGGACAGAACTTGCAGCAGTATGCAGGTCGAAAGGCTGCTATACATTTCTTGACGACCCCTCGAAGAAGCTCTGCGCACGCTGCGAAGCAAAACATGCCGACAGAGTCGACAGAATAAAGAAAACGGGGGCCGCGGCAGGCAGCGCGGTTCTCGCATTAGGTGCTGTGGTCTTTGGTGCAGTCTCGAAGATTCCCAAAAAATAATCGTTCGGCACTAGAGACGAAGGAAATACCCCTTCATCTACATTCTCTCTTTTTCTTGAATCCTAAAACCATCTTGTAAAAACCTTGGCACAAAAAGGACCCCTTGTCCGCGGCTCCAAAGGAGCAGGACAAGGGGTCCCAATCTAACCGAGGGCGTTCCGGAGAGAAACCCCGTCACGCCCCCGGATTCCCGGTGGGAGTTCTAGACCTTGTCGGCCTTAGTACATACCGCCGCCCTGCTGACCAGCGGTGGCAGCAGCGATAGCGTCCTCAAGCTGAGTGTTCTTGGGCACATCGGAGACGGTGGCCTCGGTGATGAGGATCAGGCTGGCGACAGAAGCAGCGTTCTGCAGGGTGACGCGGCTGACCTTGACGGGGTCGAGGACGCCCATCTCGATCATGTCGCCCCACTCGCCGTTGGCAGAGTTGAGACCCTGGCCGGCGGGCAGCTCGGCAACCTTGTCGACCACGACAGCGCCCTCAAAGCCAGCGTTCTTGGCGATGGTGGCGACCGGAGCGGTCAGAGCCTTCTTGACGATATCGACGCCAATCTTCTCCTCGGGGTCGTCGATCTCAACAGCGTCGAGCGCAGGAGCAGCGTCCATGAAGGCGACGCCGCCGCCAGCGACAATGCCCTCCTCGACAGCAGCGCGGGTAGCCTGCAGGGCGTCCTCGACGCGATGCTTGATCTCCTTGAGCTCAGACTCGGTAGCAGCGCCGACCTTGATGACGGCAACGCCACCGGAGAGCTTGGCCAGGCGCTCCTGGAGCTTCTCGCGGTCGAAGTCAGAGGTGGTGTTCTCCATCTCGCCCTTGATCTGAGCGATGCGGGCGTCGATGGCCTCCTTGGAGCCAGCGCCGCCGACGACGACGGTGTTGTCCTTGGAGATGGTGACGGACTTAGCGGTACCGAGCATATCGGCGGTGATGTCAGCGACCTTCACGCCAAGCTCGTCCAGAGCAGCCTGACCACCGGTGAGGACGGCGATGTCCTCGAGGATGCGCTTGCGGCGATCGCCGTAGCCCGGGGCCTTGACGGCGCAGACGTTGAGGGCGCCACGGATCTTGTTGAGGACCAGGGTCGGCAGAGCCTCGCCGTCGATGTCCTCAGCGATGATGAGCAGGCCACGGCCAGCGCGCTGGACAGCCTCGAGAACAGGCATGATGTCCTGAACGCTGGAGATTTTCTGGTCGGTGATGAGGATGTACGGATCCTTCATCACGGCCTCCATGCGGTCGT
>URXE01000035.1 GCA_900551815.1 uncultured Collinsella sp. | reverse complement strand
ACGCCTAGGCGCGGTCCAAGAAATCGTCCGCACCCCCAAGTGGGAGATTATCCACGCTCATTCAACAAGCGTCCAGATTTCCACGCTCGTCCGTCTGATTTTCCACGCTCGTGCAGCCAAACGCCTTGCAACTGCCTCAGCACGCACGCGGCACGCCGGCGACCTTGAGCTTGCGATCGAGCTTTGTCGGATCCCTTAGATCATCCCAGCACAAGCGCACGATCTTGCAGTTATCAAGCAGCGAAAGCCTCGACTCGCGCTGACGCTCATCGAACTGCGCCTTTGCGAGCTTGCCCTCCTCCGCCGCTTTCTCGCTTTTAACGAATCCGTCGAACTCACCGATAATCAGCTGGTCGCCCACGCGCCACAAGTAGTCGACGCGATACGGCCGTCCCGGCTCAACCGGGTCGAACAGCTCAACTTGCAGCTCCGGCATCTGCCAGCCGCGCTCAATCATCAGGGCACGTGCCTTGGACTCGCCACCGCTTTCCGACAGGCCATCGGCACACCGCGCAACCCTGCGCGCCATCACAACACCGCGACGATTCAGGCCAAGCTTATCGACCGTCTCAACGAGATGCTCCTTCGACAAAAGTTGCTCATGGAGTGCCGAATCCGCGATGATCAGTCCCTCGACAAACGATGCATCGACCAAGCAATCCGTAATCGTTTGATCGATATCGGTTACGGCGATATCCATCTGGGTGGCCCGTGTTTGACGAGCATAGCGATGACGAATGACCTGAGAGCCCGGCGTCGTCGATTGGGCCGGCATCGCGGCGATATGGATGTGCGTCAAATTGGCATGCGAAACCGAAAGGCCATAGATAACAGCCGCCGTATAGGAGCAAAATGTCCAGTCGGGGTGCTTTTGCGCAAGCGCCCGCACCCGATGCAGATAACGCTGCCGAAACTTGAGCTCGGACCAGTATTCCGGACGCGCATACAGCCCCGGCATGACCGCCTCTAGACTTCCCGCCTCCGCCCGCCGCTCAATCTGCTTTGCCTCCGCCGCCGTGCGCGCGTACACGCAGCTCATCTGCTGTTCGCACGCCTTAATGTGACTTGCAAGTCTTTGATTCGCCGTCATGTTTCCCATGTCGCCTCCCAACTCTTGGAACGGCGCAAACGTACCAGACGGTTTCATGCGAAGTCTGACCAAATACCGTCCAGGCGCTGACCAAATGCTTGACGGTTTTGGACGTTTTAGGCTGATGGCTTATATCTGCAGGTAGAAGCCTTGCCAAGAGGTCCCTGTCTCCACATTTTGAGGCCTTGGTCCATTGGGCTATCAGAAAGAAAAACCCGTCGAGATTCAAGACTACGCCAAATGCGACTTTGCCTCTGCATGCACCGTCTCTTAGCCGAGCCATCGGCATCTACATGCCTAAAAAATGAGCGTGGATAATCTCCCGTTTTGAGCCTAGTTTTGAGCCAAAAGTGGGAGATTATCCACGCTCGATTTGTAAACGTCCGAAAATCCACGTTCGTCACGCCGCGAGCACAGCAACGGCCGCAGCAGCAACCACAGCTACAGTCGCAGCCTAGTGCTCCTCGCCGGCGCGGGCCAGGTCGTAGGGCGTGGTCTGGTAGACGTAGTAGTTGAGCCAGTTGGTGTAGAACAGCTGAGCCTGGCTGCGCCAGACGTTACGCGGCTCGGCCGTGGGGTCGTCATTCGGGAAGTAATGCGCCGGAACCTGGGGGTTGAGTCCGCGCTTCACGTCGCGCTCGTACTCCAGGCGCAACGTGTCGGTATCGTACTCGGGGTGGCCAAATACAAAGAAGCGGCGGCTGTCGGTCGACTTGACGATGTACAGGCCCACCTCGTCGGACACGGCCACGACCTCAAGCTGCGGCTCGGCCTCCACGTCCTCGCGACGCACATCGGTGTTGCGCGAATGCACGGCATAGAAACGGTCGTCAAAGCCGCGAACCAGCGGGCTTTGCGGCTTCACCAGATAATGCTCGAACACGCCGCTCGCCTTTGCCGGCAGGTCGTGCTTCTGGATACCGTAATGATGGTACAGGCCGGCCTGCGCGCCCCAACAAATATGCAGCGTAGAGTGCACGTGCGTGGTGGACCAATCCATGATCTGGCAGAGCTCGGGCCAGTAGTCGACCTCCTCGAACGGCATCTGCTCCACCGGCGCGCCCGTGATGATCAGGCCGTCGTAGTGGATATCGCGGATGTCGTCGAACGTGCGATAGAACGTCTCCAGGTGGCCGGCGCTCACGTGCGTGGCCTCGTGCGTCTTGGTGCGCAGCAGGTCCACCTCCACCTGCAGCGGCGTGTTGGAGAGCTTGCGCATGATCTGCGTCTCGGTGGCGATTTTGGTGGGCATGAGGTTGAGGATGAGCACGCGCAGCGGACGGATGTCCTGGTGCAGCGCGCGGTACTCGGTCATGACAAAGATGTTCTCGCTCTCGAGCTGCGCGGCGGCAGGGAGGGCGTCGGGAATGCGAATGGGCATGGATGCTCCTTATGAGTCAGTTGCAGCTATGGTACAACGACCGGCCCCATCCGCGCGAGCACATCGCCCAGCGATGCCGTCAGCGGCCAAATCACTCCAAAAGTAGAGATTAAGGCATGTCCCAAAAATCTGCGACGCTTTAGCCTAGCAAAGTGGTAGCAGGACGCTACAATGGTTCGACGCGAAAAACTCGGCCGGAAGGATACATATATGTACCAGACGCGTAAAATCGGTGTGGTCGGCCAGGGCCACGTAGGAGCACATGTCGCCAACAGCCTGCTTATGCAGGGCATTGCCGATGAGCTGTACCTGTGCGATATCAACGAGGCCAAGGTGACGTCCGAGGTCCAGGACCTGCGCGACTCCCTTTCGTTTGTCCCGTATAACACCAAGATCGTCAACTGCTACGACCACTACGAGGAGCTGGCCTGCTGCGACGTCATCGTCAACGCCGCCGGCAAGGTCGCGCTGGCCGCCGGCAACCGCGACGGCGAGCTGTTCTTTACCACCGACGCCGCCCGCTCCTTTGCCAAGCGCATCGTCGACGCCGGCTTCGACGGCATCTTCGTGAGCATCTCCAACCCCTGCGACGTCGTGTGCACCGAGCTGTGGCACCTGACCGGCTACGATCCCAAGAAGATCATCGGCTCGGGCTGCGGTCTGGATTCCGCCCGCCTGCGCACCGAGATCTCCAAGAAGGTCGGCGTGAGCCCCAAGTCCATCGACGCCTACATGATCGGCGAGCACGGCTTTAGCCAGCTGGCTGCCTTTAAGGCCGCGACCATCGCCGGCAAGAGCCTCAACGAGCTCCAGGCCGAAAACCCCGACAAGTACGCCTTTGACCACATGGAGGTCGAGGAGCTCGCACGCAAGGGCGGCTATGTGACCTACCAGGGCAAGCAGTGCACCGAATACGCCGTCGCCAACTCCGCCGCGCGCGTCTGCGCCGCTGTGCTGCACAACGAGCACGCCGTGCTTTCCGCCTCCACGCTCATGACCGGCCAGTATGGCGAGGAGGGCATCTTTACCTCCCTGCCGTGCGTGATCGGTGCCGAGGGCGTCGAGGAGGTCTATACGCTGGACCTGTCCGAGCACGAGCTCGAGGGCTTCCACAAGAGCTGCCAGCACATCCGTGACAACATCGCCCAGCTCGACTGGTGGGACGCCGAGGCCTACGACGCAAAGTAGGCCGCTGGCTGCCGCAACCTTGCGAATCGAAGCGCGATACTAAGCGGGCCGCGCCGGAAATCCCCGGCGCGGCCCGCTTTTTTGACTCACGCAGTGCCCTTGCGAATCGAAGGTGAATACTTTTCCGCGAAGTGAACGAGTAAAAATGAGCCCCCGAAGCATCGACACTTTTCAGACGCCGTTTCCTGCGGTTTCGCCAAGTTTTTCCTGCAGTTTTGGCGTCAAAAAGTGTGGATGCTTCGGGGGTCCAAAATAGGTCGTTCACTTCGCGGAAAAGTATTCACCTTCGTTTTCGCGCAGACACGAATCCGGCCGCCACAACGCAAAACGGGGCCTGCGCGCAGCGCAGACCCCGCCAAAAAAGATAATTCCCGGTACCTAGTACTGCTCGATGCCCATGTAGCGACGAACCTCGGGGCTGTGGTCGAAGACCTTGCCGCGGGCGGCACGCAGCTCGCAGCTCATGTTGTAGAAGAAGATCGGCTCCAAGTACGAACGCACACTGGCGGGTACGTCGCCCACGCCGTACTCGAGCGCGTCGAGCACCATAATCGTATCGGTGTGCGTGTTGAGGAATGCAAGCGCGCGCTCCTCCATGGGGCGGCACTCGCCCGATCCAAGCTGCACAAAGTAGAACACGCCGGGCTCGGTGGCCTCGAAGGGGCCGTGGAAGTACTCGCCGGAGTGGATATAGCAGCAGTGCTGCCACTGCATCTCCATGAGCGAGCAGATGGCCATGGCGTAGGTCTGGCTAAAGTTGGGGCCAGAGCCCAGGATATAAAAGAACTTGTGCTGCTGGCAGAGCTCGGCAAAGCGGGCGCCCAGCTCGGCGTTGACCTTCTCGCGGGCGACGGGCAGCAGCGCATCCATCTGCTTGAGGCCCTCGTACATATCGGCGAGTGCCTCGTAGCCTTCCTGCTGGTCGAGCAGCTCGGCGGCGATCAGAGCGCCGATACCCTGCGGGACCTCGGCCTGTGGCACGCCCTCGCCCCAGGGGTAGACCCAGGTGGTCCACTTGCCGTTGTCGATCTTGGAGCCCTCGCAGTCGGTGAGGGCAATGACCTCGGCGCCGGCAGCCAACGCCATCTCGCAGCCGTCGACGACCTCCTGCGTGTTACCGCTGTGGCTGCAGGCAATAACGAGCGACTTCGGCCCTAGGCTCTTGGGGGCCATCAGGCAGAACTCGCGTGCCGTGTAGACCGTCGAGGTAAACGTGGTGGCCTCGCGCTTGAGCAGCTCGTTGGCCGGCATCAGGTCGATCATCGAACCGCCGCAGGCGATCCAAAAGACGTTCTCGATCTTGCCCTTGCGCTCGATGATTTCCTGAACCAGATCGTGTGCGTTCATTCTGATGTTCCTCCTTGTGGGGCGGCTTTGAGCGACGGCAGCTCGTACCTGCTGTCGTTCTATGTTGTCCTATTTATAACACGTGCAACAACGCCCGTGAAGTTATCTCGGCAAATTTGTTCTATGTTGTTCTATCTGTGGACGTTAGATGTCGAAGACGTAGCGCGAGCCAACGATCTTTTGGCGGCCGAGCAGCAAGGGCCGCTCGTCCTCATCGGTAAAGTATGCCTCCATATAGAAGAGCGGCTCGCCGACCGGCACCTCCAGCAGCGGGGCCGCTTGAGCATCGGCAAGCGCAATCTCCACGGTGCAGGGGTCGGACTTGAGCGGCGCGCGACCCGAATGCTCGGCAACGAGCGCAAAGATTGAGTTATCGGTGAGGTCCTCATCGGCCAGCGTCTGCAGGTAGGGATGATCGGCCAGCACAAAGGCGTTGTTCTCGAGCATGACGGGGATGCCATCGGCCGTGCGCACGCGCTCGACCACGATGAGCTCGCAGCCAGGCTCCACGCCAAAGAACACCGCATCCTCGTGCGTCGCCGCGACCACCGTGCGCGACACCAGGCGCGCACCCGGCACCATGTCGTTGGCAGCACAACCCTCAGTAAAGCTCTGGACGTCGCCCTTCTGGCGAATCTTGCGCTTGAGCTTGGGAGCGCACACAAAGGTGCCCCTCCCCTGCTGGCGGTTGAGATACCCCGCGCGTGACAGCTCCTCGATGGCACGGCGCACGGTGATGCGCCCCACGCCATAGGACTTCGCGAGCTCCATCTCGGAAGGAATGCGCGAGCCGGCCACGTACACGCCGCGCGCGATCTCGCCCTTTAGGTCGTCCATGACCTGCTGGTACAGTGGCACGGCGGACACCTCAGCGCGCTCGGAACGTTCGGTCTTGCTATCGGTTGCCATCGTTATGCCCCATCCCGCGCATGCTCGGACTCAAACTCTTCAATCGCCGCCATAAACTGCTCGCCAAAGGCGTCGGCTTTTTTCTCGCCAATGCCGTTGACTTGGATCAGCTCGTCGCGCGTCTGCGGGCGCAGGCGGCACAGGCCGCGCAGGGCCTTGTCGGAAAAAACCATATACGGCGCCATCTCCAGCTCCGCAGAGATCTCCTTGCGGAGGGCACGCAAGCGCTCGAACAGCTCGGCATCGTCACCCACGCGCGGGCGTTGATCCAGCTCGGCCTCCTCGCGCAGCAGATCCACCGCACGGCGGGCGCGGGCCGAGGCCTTGCGCTTGGACGCGCGACGCTTAACGGTAAAGGCAAACGCCTCATCCTCGACCTCGGTGGCACGCGGGCCCAGCCCCACGACCGGGTATTGCCCCTGCGAGGTTGCCAAATAACCGCGGCCGCACAGCTGCCCGATGATGTCCTTAATGCGTCCGACCGATTCGCTCGACAGCTCACCATAGCCACGGTCCTCGTCCAGATGCATCTGGCGAATGCGCTCGGTATTGCCGCCGTGGAGCACATCGGCGATGAGCGACTTACCAAAGCGCATGGGACGCGTGGCCACATAGCGCACGGCAGCGCGGGCCATATCGGTGACATCCTCGACCTCGAACTGCGTGAGGCAGTTACTGCAGTTGCCGCAGCCCTCGGCGTCGTCCGTGGCGGTGGCACCCGCACCAGCCGCGGCATGCTCGGCCGCGGTCTCGTCGCCAAAGTAGCGCAGCATGTATTCGCGCAGGCAGCCGGTGGTATTGCAGTAGCCCTCCATCTGGCTGAGCAGACGATATCGATTCTGGAGCGCCCACGCGCGCTGCTCGTCGTCGAGTGCCTCGTCGGCCGCATCGCCGCGGTCAATCAAAAAGCGACGCATGCGAAAATCGCTGCCGTTCCAGAGCAGATGGCAGCTGGCCGGATCGCCATCGCGGCCGGCGCGGCCCGCCTCCTGGTAGTAGGCCTCGATGCTCTCGGGCACGTTGTTGTGAATCACGTAGCGCACGTTGGGCTTGTCGATGCCCATGCCAAAGGCGTTGGTGGCAACCATCACCTGAATGTCGTCATCGATAAAGGCACGCTGGCTCTGGCGGCGGGCGTCGTTGCCCATGCCGGCATGGTAGCGGCCCACGCGAATGCCGCTGGGGTCCAGCGCCTCGGCAAGCTCCGCGGCCAGCGCATCGACCGTCTTGCGGGTCGAGCAATACACGATGCCGCTCTCGCTCGAATGCGCGATCACGTAGTCACGCACCCACGCGGCCTTGGCCTTGTCGCCCATCTCCTCGCAACCAAAGTAGAGGTTCTTGCGATCAAAACCCGTCACCACGGTCGCCGGGTTTTGCAGGCCGAGCATTTGCTGGATATCGGCGCGCACGCGCTCGGTCGCCGTAGCGGTAAAGGCCGCCACGATGGGGCGCTGCGGCAGGGAATCGATGAACTCGCGAATCTGCAGGTAGGCGGGGCGGAAATCCTGACCCCATTGGCTCACGCAGTGGGCCTCGTCAATGGCCACGAGTGGCACGCCAATGCCGCCGCCTGCCGCAGCCTCCTGCGCAAAGGCCAAAAAGCGCGGCTCGAGCAGGCGCTCGGGCGCCACGTACATAAGCTGGTAGCGGCCCTCGCGCGCCCGCTTGAGCACGGTGTTTTGCTGGGCCGGGGTAAGGCTGGAGTTGAGATAGCTGGGTCGCGCACCAGCCGCGAGCAGCGCGCGGGTCTGGTCCTCCATAAGCGACAGCAACGGGCTCACCACAAAGGTGATGCCGGACAGCATGAGCGCGGGGACCTGGTAGCAGATAGACTTGCCGGCGCCCGTGGGCATAACGCCCAGCGCATCGCGACCGGCAAGGATCGCATCGACCATGCGGTCCTGTCCCGGGCGAAACGAGGTGTAGCCAAAATAGGCGCCGAGCGTGTCGAGCGCCATCTGCTGCATGCTATCGGTCATGGTTTCCTAACGTCAGAATCATCTGCCGCCGATTATACGCCGCCACGCGGACCGGTGCCGCACGGCTGTCAGCCACGCTCATTCTGCAGGTAGTCATTGGGGACGTTCTTGAATGACTAGTCGTTTAAGAACGTCCCCAACGACTAAGGAGTGTCCCCAGGTGCCGGCACTAAAGGAACGTCCCCAAGTGCCGGCCCGGCAACGCCGATGTTTTGGCAATGTCAGCGAAAGCCCGCCAGAGCGAGCAAGGTGCCTTGAAACGAGGCGGCATTGACCTTCTGGTCATGCCGCCGAAGCTGAAAGGCAGATTGCCGCTCTGGCGGGCTTGCAGCGTCGGCCGGTCCGCCGTTCGTCAGAACGGCGGAACCAACCCTACATCACCATGACGTAGCGCGATCCCACGTAGTACTGCTTACCCATCAGAACCGGCTCGCCATTGGGACCGGTAAAGCTGGCACGCAGGTTGAGCAGCGGATCGTGCGGAGCAATGCCCAACTCGGCCGCCTGCTCGGCATTGGCACGAACGGCCTCGGCCGTGCGGTAGCCAACTGAGACAATCGGCGTTCCGCCAACACGCTCGACCTCGGCAAAAATCGACTTGTCCTCAAGATCGGCCGTCAACAGCTCACGGTAGGCGTCAAACGGCACAAAGATGTTCTCCTCAAAGATGGGCTCGCCGTCGGCCGTACGCACGCGCTTGATGTGCAACAGCAGCGCGTCCTTCTGCAGGCCAAAGAACTCCATCTCGTTTTGACGTGCCGGCACAATCTGGCGATCGACCACATGTGCGCCCGCCTTCATGCCGTTGTCGGCACACAGCGCGGTAAACGTCTGCAGCGTCGAGGCGTGGAACTGGCGGTTGATGTGCGGCGTGGAAACAAAGGTGCCACGGCCCTGCTGCTTAACCAGGTAGCCATCGGAACACAGCTCCTCGACGGCGCGGCGCACCGTAATGCGGCTCACGTCGTACTGCTCGGCTAGCTCAAGCTCGGACGGAATACGCTCCTTGGGTGCATAAACACCTTTCTCGATCGCATCCTTGATTTCGTCGTAAATCTGCTGGTAAAGCGGTGCATTTTTGGGCGCAGGCATATCTAATCACTCTTATCGAAATATTGAAATAACTAATACGTATATAACGTCTAGTTTCATGTTACCTCATATTGATAAAACGATACACCCTCCCTACCAAAAAGCGACAGCTTCATTTTGGTAGGTTTTATCTGGGCAAACGAGAGCCTCCCGAAAGCAGCGAGGCTTTCGGGAGGCTCAAGCGGACAGGATTGCGCCGGGCCGGTAAAATGCCAAAACCCTACTTGCCGTCGTCCTGCTGCAGGCTGTCCTGCTCGCTGAGGCGCGCCTGCCTGCTGGCCATGCGTGCGGGCTTGTCGGGATCGGGAACGGCCGTGGGCATGGGCTCGTCGACATGACCGCCCCACCAGCCGCCCACAAAGTTGAGCGTGTGGAACACGTTGATCACGGCGCCGGGATCAACGTCGCACACCAGCTTGATAATGTCCTGGCTCTCGTAGGTCGATACAACGGCGTGCAGCAGGTACATCTTCTCGCGGCTGTATCCGCCAATGACCTCGGCGCAGCTAATGCCGTGCTGAAAATGGTCAACATAGGCGGTCATGACCTCGTCTGCCTTGCGCGTCGTGATCTGCAGCGTCACGCGGTCGTAGCGACGATAGAAACTGTCGATGGTCTTGGTCGAAATAAACTGGAACACGATGGAGTACGCCGCCTTGTCCCAGCCAAACATAAAACCAAAGATCGCCAGGATAAAGCAGTTGAAACCAAAGATGACACCCCAGATGGTCTTGCCCGTGTGGTTGGAGACCCACAGCGCGATAAAGTCGGTGCCGCCGGTGGATGCGCCGGACTTAAGCGCGATGGCAGCGCCCAGACCCGAGACCACGCCGCCAAAAATGATGAGCATGATCTTGTCGCCCAAAAACGGCGCGAAGTGAAAGGCGTTGAGGAACAGCGACGAGAGCACGACCTGCATCATCGAGAAGATGACGAAGCGCTTGCTAATGCCGCTCCAGCATAGGAGCGCCACGGGAATGTTGAGCGCGAGCATACCGAGCGAGATGTCGACGTGAACGCCGCCGAGCGAGGTAACGCGATCGAGCAGGACCGCGACGCCGGTAAGACCGCTCGGAAGCAGGTCGGCGGGCTGGATGAACGCCTGGATCAGAAATGTCTGGAGAACGGCGGAAATCGTGACCGCCACGGCAGTAATGGCGCGGCGGACGATGGTAAGGCGGCCGAGCACGAGCACGCGGTCCGTGAGCTGATCGATGGCGTTCGCCACGCGGGCTCCTTTCGAAGGCAAATCTGGTTGTGAGGCATGTCGGCGATTGTAGCACGGAGCATGCGGGGGCGCTTCAATTCACCCTCCCTCGACAACCAAAGCGGGACCAGCTACCCCACGACCAAAGGCCCAAATTACAAGTGAGTAGACTTTTTACGATCTGTCGAGCACACCCAAAACCGCCACCCCTGTGACCTGCGGTTTTACAAAGGAAGATATGCATTGTGCTCGGCCTGCGCCAAAAAGTCTACTCACTTAGCCCGAATCGAAGCCAAACGGGTCAAAATAGAAACCAAATTGAGCCAATCCACCGCAAAAAACGTTTGAACCCGTGCTTCACGCGGCGGATTGACACTACAAAGCGGCCAAAATGTCGGTCAGATTATCGATAACGGCATCGGCTCGCGATTGATCGAGGTTAACGCCCTCGTGCGGACGCAGCGCCAGGACGCGGGCGCCGGAGCGCTTGCCGGCCTCGATGCCCAAAGGCGAGTCCTCGATAACCAGGCATTCGGCAGGCTCCACCCCCAGCGCCTCCATGGCACGCAAATAGATCTCGGGATCGGGCTTAAACGCACTGCACTCGTGACCGCTGATGGTGTAGTCCAGCACATCGGCAATGCCGGCAATCTCCACCAGCTCGTCAATAAGCTCGCGATAGGACGAGCTCGCGATGGCACACTTCACGCCGCGCTCGTGCAGCTCACGCATCACCGGCTCCGTCTGCTCGTTGAGCAGCTCGGCATACGGAACGGGGTGGTCCGGGCTGTAGACCTGCTTATACTCCACGCGCAGGCGCTCGCGCAGCTCAACATCGTCGGGCACCAGCGCCTCCCAAATGGCCGGCTCGTTAGACCCCGAAAGATCGGGGATCTCGTCAAAGTGAAAGCCCTTCTCCTCCATAAACGCCACGCGGCGACGGTTGTAGAACCACTCGGTATCGACCAGCACGCCGTCCATGTCAAACAGCACTGCTTTGATCATACGCATCTCCTCCCACCTGCCAAAAAGGGTCAGGTTTATTTTGGTGGGTTTTATCTGGGGTTTTACGGCGCGACAGACGCACCCTCCCCAGAGCAAAAAAGGGGATGGGGCGCAAACCCCATCCCCTCTCAATCAACCCGTAAGGTCTACTTACTTGTGATTAGTAGGAAAGCTTCCACATGTAGCGACGCATGGTCAGCGGGTGCTGACGGGCCTCGGCGATCTGGTTGCCGTACTCGCGCATAACGGCGAGGTGCAGCAGCGGGTTGAAGTAGGTGACGACGCTCGCGGGCACGGCGTCAGCCAGGCCGTAGTCCTTGGAGTCGATCAGAGCGACCTTGGCGCCCATGCGCTTAAGGAAGGTGAGGGCGCGGGCGTCCATCGGACGAGTAGCGCCATCGGACATGAAGAAGACGTAGGGCTTACCCTCGGTGGAAACCTCGAACGGGCCGTGGAAGTACTCACCGGTGTTGTAGGCAGCGGCGTCGATCCACTGCATCTCGGTGAACAGGAAGGCGGCGTGAGAGTAAGCCATTTTCTCGGAGGCACCGGAAGCCATGAAGTAAATCATCTTGTCGTCCTTGAAGTCCTCGGCGAACTTCTTGGCGAGCTTCTTGCAGTGCTGAGCGGCGTTCTCACAGAGCTCGAAGACGTTGGTGAGCCCGGTGATCATGTCCTCGTAGTGGTCATAGCCCTCGGTCTGCTGAAGGATCTCGACAGCAAGAGCGATGGCGTAGCCGGGCTTCTCGCACTTGGCAGCGAAGTTGGCGTGGAAGCCGTGAACGATGACGTAGTCAGCGTCGACGGTCAGAGCGGAGCCAGCCTTGTTGGTGAGGGAGACGACCGGGCAGTTGTGCTTCTTGGCGGTCTTGTTGGCCTCGACGGTCTCGGGCGTGGAGCCACCGAGGGAGCAGGTAATCACGAAGGTGTGCTCGTTGACCCAGGAGGGCGTGTCGTAGTTGAACTCGTTAGCGGTGAAGATCTGAACGTTCAGCTTGTCCGTGTTGTTGGCCAGGAAGTACTTGGCGGGGTAAAGGTCGGACATGGAAGCACCGCAGCCGACGAAAGCGACGCTGTGGATCTCGTGGTTGGACAGGACGTCAGCGACGATCTGCTTAGGGAGGTTAAGGTCGATCTCGTACATCTGACACATTCCTTTCGATTTTTGCGGCGCCACATTGCCGGGCGCTCGCAGGGTTACCGTGGTTTGGACCGAGTCGCCGGCCCGTTGAGGATGCGACAAGGGGACTGTCCCATTGTCGCATTTTGGGAATGGAAGCCTGCCTGGGGTATGGGATGCCAGGCAGGCCCCCGGGGGAAAGCGGTTAGACGCTTGGTCGCGACTAGGCCAGGATGCCGGCCGCGGAGAGGGCGATGCCGCCCACGATGGCGATCACGAGAAGCCAACCGGTGTTGATGTTCTTCTTGATGAGCCAGTACATAAGGCCAGTGAGGCCAAGGGAAATCATCTGGGGCATCATGCCGTCCAGGATGTCCTGGATCACGACGGTGCCCTCAGCGAACTGCAGCGGGGTGGTGGCGCCGATCAGCGTAGCGATCATGCCGCCCACGGACATAAGACCCACGATGCCGCAGACATACATGAGCTTCTCCATGAGGTCGCCGCCCTGAAGCTTGCTCAGGTACTCGTGGCCGCCCTGATAACCCATCTTGGCTGCGAACCAAGTGATCAGCACAGAGGGGACGATGGAGATGAGCATAGCCAGGATCGGGCCCATGATGGAGCCCTGCTGAGCCAGCTGAACGCCCAGGCCAAAGGCGATAACGCGGATGGTGCCCTGGAAGAAGGAGTCACCGATGCCGGAAAGCGGACCCATGAGGGAGGTCTTGACCGCGTTGATCGAATCGGGATCGAAGTTCTCGGGATCCTTGGCGTACTCCTCCTCCATGGAGGCGGAGAGGCCCAGGATGAAAGCGCTCGTCTGCGGGGTGCAGTTGTAGAACGCCATGTGACGGTGGTAAGCCTCTTTCTTAGCAGCGAGCTGCTTGGGGTCGGACTCATCCGGATAGAGGCGATCGAGCGTGGGAACCATGCCGTAGAGGAAGCCCATGTTCATCTGACGCTCGTAGTTCCAAGAGGCCTGGATGGCCCAGGAGCGCCAGAAGAACTGGCTGACCTTCTTGTTCAGGGACACGTCCTTGGTTGCGGTTGCCATAGTGTGTTCCTCCTTAGTCTTCGTCGTCTTCGAGCGGATCGTAGTCGGAATCGACACCGGCGGCTGCATGGGAACCGTTGAACTTGAAGCCCATGAAGACGACAGCCAGGCACACACCGATCAGAGCGACCGCGATGACGGACAGGTTGAGGTAAGCGGCGAGCAGGAAACCGATGAACAGGAACGGAGTCATACCCTTCTTGATCATCATGGTGAGCAGCAGGGCCAAGCCGTAGGCGGTCATGATCTTGGTCGAAACGTTAAGACCAGTGGACAGCCACTCGGGAACCATGTTGACGATGGCCTGAACCAGGTCGGTGCCAACAAAGACGGCGAGGAAGATCGGCAGGAAGTACATGACGGCGTACAGACCGGAGCCGGCGCAGATGTGCATACGGTAGGCGGTCTTGAACTTTCCGTTATCGATCGCGCTATCTGCCACATGGGTGAGGGCGGCGATGATGGAACGGAACACGATGCCGAGGAGCTGACCCAGGACGGCGACCGGGATGGCGATCGTCATGGCGGTCTCGGCGGAAGCATCGGTCAGGCACGCAAAGGCAGCGGCCACGATGCCGCCCAGGACCATATCGGGCGGAACGGCAGCGCCGACCTGCACCAGGCCCATGGACACGAGCTCGACGGCGGCACCGACGGCAAGGCCGGTGGGCACATCGCCCAGCAGCAGACCGACGAGCGTAGCGCCAACGAGGGGCTGCTCGAAGTTAAGACGACCGAGCAGGCGGGAGTCCCACATGCAGAACACGCCGACGAGGCCGACGAGCACCGCACTGATGAACGTATTCATACCCTTCTCCTTTCAGTCAGGCAAAAGCCTGGTTGATTACAGCTTGGCGTCGATGTCGACGCTCTGATACGTAGGGGTCTGCTGGACATAGAGCTTGATGCCCATGTCGAGCAGCTGGTTGACGTCGGCCTTCTGGGTGGCGTCGAGGAAGACGGAGCTGTCCTTGCCACCGACCTGATCGGCACCGTCGTGGTTGGCGGTGGCGCCCAGGTTGATGGCGTCGAGCTTGTAGCCCTGGCAGAACTGCAGCATCTCGGCAGTGTTGCCAAAGACGAACATGACGCGCTCGCCGAGGGTGTTGAGCTTGTCCATCTTGGCGAGGGCACGCTCGACGGTGAAGACGTTCAGGCGCACGCCCTGGGGCTTGGCCAGCTTAAGAGCGCCCTTCTTGATGTCATCGTTGGCGGCGGCGTTGTCGACGACGATGATGCGCTCGGCCTGAACCTTGGTGGTCCAGGTAAAGACGACCTGGCCGTGCAGCAGACGGTAGTCAAGACGTGCGAGGACGATCTTGGCGGGACCGGAGCTGTGACGGGACGCCTTGGCCTTCTTGGCGGGGGCCGCGGCAGCCTCGACCGGTGCGTTGGGGTTGGTCAGACCGGTGCGGGCCTCGTTGATGAGGGCTGCGAGCTCGGCACCCTTGACGGGGACGGGGCTCATAGCGAGCGTGAGCGCCAGCGGGATGTTGAAACCGCTGACAACCGTGAACTTCGTGCCGTTCTTGGAAAGCTCGACCATGTTGTTGTTGACCGAGCTGCCGAGCATATCGGTCAGCACATAGACGGTGTCGTCCGCGTTGAACGTGGCGATCATGGCGTCCACCTTATTGGTGATGGGCTCCTTGTCGTCACGAGCAAGCGACACGACGTGGACGTTCGACACGTCGCCGAGAACCATCTCGAGCGTGTCTTTGGCGCCTGCGGCCAGGCCGCCATGAGATGCGAGAATGATCTGATTCATCTTGCCTCCTCCTTTTCGTTATGGTCATGATAACGTCTTATACGTTGCTTATATTGCTAATTAGTATAAAGACCGTTCGCGGGTGAAAATCGACCGTTGACGGGTTTAACGCAATCGAAACGTTGGTGCAGGGTAGGTCGGCGCTGTCTTGGCGACGCCCGATCAGACGCCTCGCCAATCCCCTATCGCACGAAGTACCAGGGGCTTTCCTGCACGGTGAGCTCCAGCGCGATGCCAGTGCGTTCCTTAAACAGATCCATCTCCTGCGATTTCTCCGTCCACCACGCGTTGGGCTTAAAGGTCATGCTCTCAACGACATGACCGACAAACACGCTGTTGCGCAGCTTGGAGAAGTCGGTATTCATGATCAGGATGGACGCGAGCACCAGCACAATGCCCAGAACCTTGATCGCGCCGGCGGGCTCGGCATAGACACCAATGCCCACCAGTACGGTGACGACCGTCTCGAAAGACATTACGACGGGAACTTTCGATGTCTCGAGCCCCATGGACAGACCCTGCATATATAAGATGTAAGCCACGGCTGTGGGGATGAGTCCAAAGCCAAGGAACAGCAGCAGCAGCTGTGGCGACATTGCCGCGGCGACATCCGGCCACGGAGCCGCGATAGCTGCCATAACCGCACCGCCAAAAACAAAGCCCCAAAACGTGACAGCCAGCGGGTGGACCGTCTTAGTTGCTATCCGGCTAAACACCGCGAGCGACGCACCGCAAAGGCCTGCAATCACGCCCGACGTGACGCCCCAAACCGAAAAATGAAAACCGGAAAGGTCGCCATTGGTCACTGCAAGCACGCAGCCAACGATGTTGAAGACAATGGCAACGAGCTTGTTGGGGGTCACGTCCTCGCGATAAAGCACGCGACCGAGCATGACGCCAAACACCGGCGAGGTGTAGAGCAGCACCGAGGCCGTGGACATGCCCACCTCGCCCATGCACTCGTAATAGCAGGTGTTGGCGGCGGCCAAACCGACGATACCGACAAGCGCGCAGGGAACAAGCTCTTTAGGGCTCGCCTTGAACAGGACCAGCGGACCCTGAGCCACAGTAGACCCCTCACCCGGACGGCAGCCCATAAACATCAGGACCGGCGCCAAGATAAGCGCCCCGACCAACAAGCGAAAGGCCGCCATGCTCTGGGACGAAACGCCCATGGCCGAGATGCCGTTTACAAAGATTCCGATGCTGCCCCACATAAGCGCGGCGACCAGCACCAGCACATAGCCCAGATTGCTTTTCTTCAACGCAGCCTCCTCGGTATTGTTTCCAATATGTTTCACACTACGTTATAGTCGTTATATACATTTTTCAAGACACAAATCGGCGAGCGGATCATTTGGCTGTTGCGGTGAAATAGTTCCTAAATAGAGGCTTCAAGCCCCCAAACAGGAACTATTCCACCGCAACTTATGAGGACATCGAGCTGTTAGGCCGCCCTATCCCCTAGTAGTCCAGCTTCCACATGTAGCGGCGCGTCATGTAGTCCTTGTGGGTGACGGCAGAGAGCGCGCGCATGTACACGTTGTTGAGGATCGGCGCAAAGATCAGGTGGTTGAAGTACTCGCTCACGCTGTCCTTGATGTCGTTGAGGCCGAGCTCCTTGGCGTCGAGCTGATAGACGCGCTCGCCACCGTACTGGTTGACGAAGCGGATGCCGCGCTCGTCGTTGCAGCGGCTGCGACCGACGCTGATGAGCTGGAACAGCGAGGTGCGCTTGTCCAGGATCTCGAAAGGACCGTGGAAGAAGTCGCAGGTGTTGATGGTGCAGGAGTCGATCTGCAGCATCTCCTGCACGTTGCAGATGCTAAAGACGTAGGCGGCACCAAAGAGCGGACCCTGAGCCATGACGTTGATGCAGGACTTGTCGGCGTTCTGCTCGGCCCACTTAGCAGCGAGCGGACGGGTGTACTCGACGGCCTTGCGATAGATGGGGTCGACCAAGTCGAACGCGGCCATAGCGGTCTCGTACTCGGCATAGCCCTCGGTCTGCTGCGTAAGCTCCATGGCGATCATGGTCACGACGGCGGAGTTGGTGCGGCCCATGCAGGACTCGTCGACGGCCAGGCTGTCGTACTGGATCTTGTAGTCGCAGACCTCGGTGAGGCCGGACTCGTCAACATAGATTGCGATGGTGCTGGCGCCGTGGTCCTTGGCGACCTGGGCGGCGACGATGGTCTCCTTGGTGCCGCGCATGGACACGACGACGGCCAGGGTGTTCTCGTTGACATAGGCAGGGGTGGCGTGCACGAACTCGTTGCTGGTGTAGCTGGAGCTCACGACCTGCGTGGCCTCGTGCTCCATAAAGTACTGGGCAGGATAGTTGCCGCCGTTGGATCCGCCGGCGCCAATCCACACGACGCGCTTGATGCCGCCCTTGTCTGCCTTGTCAGCCAAAACCTGGGAGACGACATCCTTAACCTGTTCCTGAGTAGTCATCGTGCATCAGCCTTTCTTCTCGTTTGATGCTCTCGATGGCATACAAGTTACATACATGTTTTGGCTATGTCGACTAGTTGTATGCTATATTTGTCTTAGAAATTTTGCTGATGCGGTTTTCGATAACTAGCTACCAGCGGTTTTATTGTTGTATTGAATACATGCTTGATTAGACTCGCATACAAGTTAGATACAGGTTGATCGCATGAACGCTTCATCTAAAAAGAAACTGAGCCAGTACGAGCGCTTGGCGGGCATGCTGCGCGACCGCATCGCCGCCGGCATCTACGCGCGCGGAGACAAGCTGCCGTCCGAGATGGAACTCATGGACGAATCGGGGCTGTCGCGCAGCACCGTGCGCCATGCCCTTAAGGTGCTCGTTGATGAGGGTCTGGTTCGCACCGAGCGCGGACGTGGCGCCTTTGTGGCCGATACGCCGGCACTCCACGAGAACAATCTGGTGTTTTCGAGCTATACGGCGCAGGTACAGGGTCAGGGCATGAAGCCCACCACGCGCACGGTGGACTCGGGCTTTACCAAGGCGGCCGGCAGCATAGCTAAGTTCTTTGACGCCGCCGTGGGCAGCAAGCTCGTCAAACTTGTCCGCCTGCGTTATCTGGACGATGCGCCACTGTGCCTGGAGACCACCTATCTACCACCGAGCTTCGAGACGCTCATCGATCGCGATATCAACGGTTCACTCTACGCCACGCTGCGTCAAGAATTCCATCGCGCGCCGGCACAGGGGCATAAGACCTTTGAAGTGTGCTATGCCTCGCAAAACGAGGCGTTTTTGCTCAACGTCGAGCACGGGCAGGCGCTGATCCTGATCACCGACTACGTCTACGACACCGACGGCCGCCCGCTCCATGTCTCCAAGCGCATCCAGCGCACCGACCGTGCCAAATACACCGAGCCCATCGGCTAACCTGCCAAAATAAACCTGTCCCTAAATGGTAGGTTTGGGGAGATCGGGGAACCAGGTTGGCTTGGGTTGGTTGGGTGTGCGCTCGGCTAGGACTAGCTCCATCCAGCACATGTCGTACCAGCGGCCGAACTTCTGGGCGCAGCGGTCGAAGGCACCCACCAGGCGGTAGCCCATATGGGCATGGAAATCCTGACTGTTATGCGTCAGATATTCGTCGTCCTTGTCGTGCGGCACGGCAATGAGCGCGCACATATTGGTGATGCCCATCGCGATCAGACATTGCTTGAGCGCGTCGTGCAGCTTGCGGCCCAACCCGCCGTGGCGCACGTCGCGCGCCAGGTAGATCGACGTCTCGACCGACCAGTCGTATGCCTCGCGGCTGTTAAGCGGACTCACATAGGCATAGCCTACCGGATGCCCGTCCAGCTCCATCACCAAATACGGATAGCGCTTGAGCGTACGCTCGATGCGCCCGGTGAACTCCTCAACGCTCGGCACCTCATATTCGCAGGTAATCGCCGTCTGGCGCACATACGGCTCATAGATGGCAAGCAACGCCGGCGCATCATCGGGCGTCGCCAGGCGAATCGTCGGCTCGGACATCTCGGTCATGCAACCCTTCTCCCCAAAAAACAAAGACCGCCCTACGCCAAACCCAGCGCAAGGCGGCCCCTCGTCATTACATCAGGCTACAGGACAGCCGCCAGCGCGTCGATATCCTCCTGCGTCGTGGCCCAGCTGGTGCAAAAACGCACCACCGTGTGGGTCTCGTCGTACTTTTCCCAGTACTCGATCGAGGCATGTTCGCGAATGCGGGCCATGTCCTCGTTGGGCAGAATCACAAACTGCTGGTTGGTCGGCGTCTCCAAGAAGAACTGGTAGCCGTGCTCGTGCAGCACGCGACGAAGCGCCTGCGCGGTTTCAATCGCCTGGCGACCAATCCCAAAATACAGGCCGTCGGTAAAGAGTGCCTCAAACTGGACGCCCGTCAGGCGGCCCTTGGCGAGCAGTGCGCCATGCTGCTTAATACGCGGAATGGGGTGCGCCGGAGCGTGCATGCCGCAAAACACCACGGCCTCGCCGCAAAGCGCACCGCACTTGGTGCCGCCGATGTAGAACACGTCGCACAGCTGCGCCAGCTCGGGCAGGGTGATGTCGCACTCGTCGGACGCCAGCGCATAGGCCAGGCGGGCGCCATCCACAAACAGCGGAATCTCGCGCTTCTGGCACACCGCATGAATCGCCGCGAGCTCGGCCTTGGAATACAGCGTGCCGTACTCGGTCGATAGGCTCACGTACACGGCACCCGGGAACACCGTGTGCTCGTAGCTCTCGTTTTCGTAGAACACCTGGATATAGTTCTCGAGGTCCTCGGTGTGCATCTTGCCCTCGTAGCCGGGGATGGTGAGCACCTTGTGGCCGCCAAACTCGATGGCGCCCGCCTCGTGGCAGGCGACGTGGCCAGTCTCGGCAGCAACGACGCCCTCGTACGGCGCGAGCAGCATGTCGATCACCGTCGCGTTGGCCTGCGTGCCGCCCACCAGAAAAAACACGTCGGCATCGGGGGCCTGACAGGCCTCGCGGATAAGCTGCTTGGCACGCTCGGTGTGCGCATCGGTACCGTAGCCGGGCTGCGGCTCCATATTGGTGTCGACGAGCGCCTGCAGCACCGCCGGGTGTGCGCCGTGGGAATAATCGTTGTTGAACGCGAGCATGGCAATCCTCTCTTACCGGGTATCGGCCAGATGATTCAAACGGAGCTATTGTACGCCGCTGGGATAGGCAATGCGCGCGGCAAGGCACTCAAGTGCCAGTACCAGGGCAAAACCGCAGCTCACGTCACTCAAAAAGTGCGCTCCGATCACGATGCGGCCAAACGCGACGAGCGCCGCGACCACAGCCGCCGTCCAAAAGACCACACGACGGCACGACGGCTTTTCCTTAAAGGCCGTCGCGGGAAGCCCGGCGAGCATGAGGCCGATCGCCGCGTGCGCCGTGTGTCCGCTCGCAAACGACTTGAAGCCGTCCTTGACTACACCGGCGGCAATATAGGCCCACTTGTCGGGGTTGCCGATCACCCACCACGGCTGAAACTCGAGTCCCTGCGTCACCTCGATCACGCGCATGCGCGGGCGCGACCACAGCGGCTTGACAATCACGTTGAGGATGATGGCCTGAGCGACCCACACGACAAGCACCATCAACGCCCAGCGCGTGAGCTCGTCGGGCTTGGTCGTGCGCGTGAGGCGATAGACGATAAGGTTGGCGACGATGACCAGCACAAACGTCAGCACCAACTGAGCCGCGATGAGTTTGCCGCCAACCCTCAGAGACGAAACGATCTCGTAGCCGGTCAGGCCAACGTTGACGAGGATGCCGAGCACGGCGAGCCATTTGCTCCCTCTGGAATCGGGACGCACCGCGCGCACGAGCATGACGCCTGCGACGCTTGCCGTCAGCTCGAACGGCAGCTCGCCGGCGGCCTCGATAAAGCGACCGTACATGCTGCCGATGTTGAACAGCGCGCTCGAGATCTGATAATCGAAGAAACTGCCTACGCCCAGACAAAGGCACAGGACAACCGCGATCATGGCGACATCTTTCTTATAGATGTATCCGAACATGCTTTCCTTTCGATGGAACCAGAGTGCCCAAATGGAGCGTTTGCAGCGTCGACCCGCTAGTCGTCGTCGCTAGCACCCAGCTGTTGCAGCAGCATGAGTGCCGCGGCCACGGGGCCGGTGCCGTCGTTGGCGTCGAGGCCGCGACCCAGGCCGCTGCCCGCGCCGGCGCCCGCCTTGTAGGGCACCGACAGCTTGCGGCTCTTAGGGAAGTTCACCGCGCCGTACCGGTTCTTAAGCTCAAAGGCCACCTTCTTGGGCACGTCGACGCCCAAAAACGTGATGCGGCCGCCACTGAGCGTGACGCTCTCGAGCCCCAGACGCTCGCCGCGAATGCGGATGCGCGCGCGATTGAACAGGTTGAGTCCCGCCAACGGCAGCTCGCCATGCGCGGCTTCGGTCTCCTCCTGCACCTCATCGATGCTCTCCAAGTCCTCGGCCGCTGCGAGCTTGCGGTACACGAGCACGCGCTGATCCACCGCCGGCAGGTACTCCTCGGACAAGAAGTAGTCGGCCGGCAGGTTAATACCCACGCTCGCCGCCTCCACGCCGGCGTCGTCATCGCCGCGCGCCTCGGCCACGGCCTGGCCCAGCATCTGCGTAAACAGGTCAAAGCCCACGCTCGACAGGTTGCCGTGCTGCTCGGCTCCCATAAGCGAGCCGGCGCCGCGAATCTCCAGGTCGCGCATGGCGATGCGCATGCCGCTGCCCAGGTCCTGGAACTCGGAAAGTGCGGTCAGGCGCGCCGTCGCCTCCTCGGTGAGCGGCAGCTCGCCCGGGAACATAAAGTACGCGTAGGCCTGCGTGGCAGAACGGCCCACACGGCCCTTGAGCTGGTAGAGCTGTGCCAGACCCAGGCGCTGCGAGTCCTCGATGATGAGCGTGTTGGCGGTCGCGTTGTCGATGCCGCTCTCCACGATGGTCGTGGCGATGAGCACGTCAATCTTCTTGGTCGCGAACTCGATCATCACGTCCTCGACCTCGCGCGGGCTCATCTTGCCGTGCGCCACGCCCACGCGCGCCTCGGGCGCGGCCTCGTGCACGCGCGCCACGGCGTCATCGATGGTCTTGACGCGGTTGGACACGTAGTACACCTGGCCGCCGCGGCCCACCTCCAGGCGAATCGCCGCGCTCACCACATCGGGGTCGTACTCCCCCACGTGCACGATCACGGGGCGACGCCCGGTCGGAGGCGTGGTGATCAGACTCATGTCGCGCACGCCGCTCGTGGCCATCTGCATGGTTCGCGGAATAGGCGTTGCCGAGAGCGTGAGCACGTCGATCTGCTCGCGCAGATTCTTGAGCTGCTCCTTGTGCTGCACACCAAAGCGCTGCTCTTCGTCGATGATCACCATGCCCAGGTTCTTGGGGTTTACATCGGCAGAAAGCAGACGGTGCGTGCCGATGAGCACATCAATCGTGCCCTCGGCAAACGCCTTGAGCGCGCGCTTTTGCTGCGCCGGCGTGCGGAAGCGGCTGAGCACCTCGACCTCCAGGCCAAACGGGGCAAAGCGCTCAAAGAAGGTCTCGTAGTGCTGCTGGGCAAGAATAGTCGTGGGGCAAAGCACCATGACCTGGCGGCCGGAGTCAACGCACTTAAACGCCGCGCGCAGGGCGACTTCGGTCTTGCCAAAGCCCACGTCGCCGCACAGCAGGCGATCCATGGGCTTGGACGCCTCCATGTCGGCCTTAATGTCGGCGATGGCCTCCAGCTGGTCGCGCGTCTCGTCGTAGGGAAAGCTCTCCTCCATCTCGATCTGCTCGGGCGTATCGGGCGGACAGGCGATACCGGTAATCGATGAGCGGCGCGTATACAGATCGACTAGGTCGAACGCCAGCTTTTTGGCGTTCTTGCGCGCCTTGTTGGTGGCGCGCGTCCAGTCGGCTGTGTTGAGCCTGGTCAGGCGCGGCTTGTCACCGTCGGGACCGACGTATCGCGTGATACGGTCGACCTGCTCGAGCGGCACGTAGAGCTTGTCGCCGTCGGCATATTCCAGCAAAAAGTAGTCGCGCTCCTTGCCGCCCACTTCCTGGCGCGCGATCTCGCTAAAGAGCGCGATGCCGTGAGTGGCATGCACCACGTAGTCGCCCGGCTTAAACGGAAACGTGATCTGCGTAATGTCAACCTTGCGGCGGCTGCGCGCGCGGTTGGCGTCCATGCGGGCGTTGAGGTCGGCGATCGAGAACACGGCCAGGTTGGCATCGGGCACCACCACGCCCTGCGGCAGGGCGGCATCGACAAAGGTCACGCGTCCGCGCGAGATGGTGGGCACGGCGGCACCGGCGGCAGCCTGGGCCGCGCCCGCCTCGAGCGAGCGGGCGTTGAGCGCGTCGACCTTACGCTCGCGAATGGAAGCGTGGGCCTCCTGGCGTGCGGCACGGTCGGCAGAATCTGCCGCTGCCACGCGTACGTGCTCGCCAATGACGCCTGCATTTTCGGGCGCCGCGGTCAGCGATTCCTCAAAGGTAATGCCCTCATCGCCAAAGGTGAGCTCCATCGACTCGCGCGCGCCGCGGTCGGGAATGGCAAACACGCAGGTATAGCGCTTGCCCACGACCTCCTGAATACGCGTCATAAAGCGGTTGTCCGAGCCCGCAATGGCCGGCTGCTCAATCTTGAGCTCTGCTGTAACCGCGCCGCCGGCGCGAATCAGGCTCACATAGTTCAGGCGCTGCTGAGCACCAAAATCGAGCTGCTGGGCACGTACATACAGGCCATCCAGTCGGTCAATCCCCGCCTCGCCGGCACGCGCCTCGATATCCTCGTAGGCGCGCAGGCAATCGTCGAACAGCGAGCGCGGCTCGGACAAAACCACGAGCGCCTTGCCGCTCACGTGTGCCAGAGGGCTTACGGTCTGGCCGTACATCACCGGCAAAAAGCGGTCGAGCTCGGGCGTGACGATACGCGCATCCACCATCTCGAGCAGCGCCGCCAGCTTGCTATCGCTCTGGCTTGCGCGGTAGAGCGCCACGTGCATGTTGTGAACGGCATCGTCGGTAAGCGCCAGCTCACGGCAGGGGAAAATCTCGATACTGTCCTCGTTGCCGATGGTCTGCCCCGTTGAGCTCACCATGCGGCGGATGCGGTCGATCTCGTCGCCAAAGAACTCAATACGCACGGGCGCCTTTTCCTGTGCGGGGAACACCTCGACGGTGTCGCCGTGCACGCGGAACAGACCGGGCGCATCGGCGGCGCCGGCATTGGTGTAGCCCATGCCCACCAGGCGCTGCGGCACCTCGTCAAAAGGAATCTCCTCGCCCACCGCAAAAGTGGTGGACTCCCAATAGCGACTCTCGACCGGCGGCACGCAGCGCAGCAGCGCACGGGCCGAGGCAACCATGATGCAGTTGTCCCCGCGCGCGATGCGCCCCAGAGCCTCGCAGCGCTGCGCCACCACGGCGTCGTCGGGCGCCTGCTCGCGCCACGGATAGTCCTTGCGCTCGGGAAAACGGCACACGTGCGCTAGGCCCACGTAGGCGGCAAGGCTACGCGCGGCGCGATCAGCCGCGTCCTCGCCACTCACGATATAGACCGTCGGGCGCGGACGGCGCGCAAACTGGGCGGCCGCCATAAGCGTGCGACCCGACTGCGACACGGCCAGCGTCACGTCCTCGCCGGCATCGAGTCCGGCCTCGACGGTCTGCAAGGCCTCGGCAGTGTAGAGCTGCGCAGCTATACGGTGAATGAGCATGCTGTTCCTCCGGCATTGCAACGCCAAAAGCCCGCCGGGGCAAGCTCGGCGGGTCGTTCGTCAAAGTTTATTAACGTTTATGGTACCGCACGGCCCCGTGACCAAAAGCCAAAGCGACATCATGCCAAATGTTGCCCACAACGGTCTTACTAACGCGTTTTCCCAGCTTATTAATCCGCTCTCCGCTTTTTGATTTGCTGTCTTCCGGCAGCGATTTACACCGTCCGCGCCCCCTGGCGAGCATTTC
This sequence comes from uncultured Collinsella sp., assembly GCA_900551815.1. Classification (GTDB taxonomy): domain Bacteria; phylum Actinomycetota; class Coriobacteriia; order Coriobacteriales; family Coriobacteriaceae; genus Collinsella. The sequence goes on along the minus strand of URXE01000035.1, from coordinate 87 downwards.
GAGCTGCAAAGCGCCTATAATTGACCATGCTTAGGGGGTGCGGACGATTTCTTGGACCGCGCCTAGGCGTATCCAAGCTTCCTGCGG
>URXE01000034.1 GCA_900551815.1 uncultured Collinsella sp. | reverse complement strand
GAAGTAACGGGCCCGTGGAGGTGGCGGGAATCCATCGCCTGTTCGCCCACGCGCAGGAGCTTTCGTCCGCTCGCGTGGTCATTGCCCTTGCGGGCATGGAAGGTACATTGGCGAGCCTTATCGGCGGCTTGGTGAGCTGCCCGGTGATCGCGGTTCCCACAAGCGTGGGATATGGGGTGAGCTTCGAGGGGCTCACGGCTCTGCTGGCTATGCTCAGCTCGCGCGCGAGCGGCGTTTCGGCGGTCAACATCGACAACGGCTTTGGTGCCGCTTATCAGGCGAGCCTCATCAATCACTTGGGACCGCGTGACGACGCGGCCCTTGATGTATAAGGGTTAACGAAGGTCTGCGATGAGCGCCTGCGCGCAGCGGATGCCGTCGGTGGCGGCGCTCATGATGCCGCCGGCGTAGCCTGCCCCCTCGCCACAGGGGTAGAGGCCCTCTGCGCCGAGTGCGTGGCATGAGGAGTCGCGCACAATGGTCACGGGCGAGCTCGAACGCGACTCGATGGCGGTGAGCACTGCGTGTGGGTTGTCATATCCGCGTAGCTTGTGCCCGAGGGCGGGGATGCCAAGACGCAACGTTTCTGCAACGTGGACGGGCAGACACGGATTGATTTCGGTCCAGGTTACGCCGCGCGGATAGGTGGGGGCGACCGTCGCCGCGCCCGTGCTGGGACGATGCGCCATGAAGTCGCCGACAAGCTGCGCGGGTGCCCGGTATGCGCCGCCTCCGATCTCGAACGCGCGGCGTTCGCATGAGCGCTGAAGATCGACGCCTGCAAGGGGATCGTCTCCGGGGAGGTCCTGCGGATTGATATTGACGAGCAGCGCCGCGTTGGCGTTTATGCCATCGCGGGCATGCAGGCTTGCGCCGTTGGTGACCACGCCATGTGCCTCCGATGTCGCCGCGACCACTTGGCCTCCAGGGCACATGCAGAACGAAAAGAGGCTGCGACCGTTTTTGGTGTGGGCGACAAGCTTGTAGGGGGCTGCTCCGAGTGCCGGGTGCCCCGCCGAAGGGCCATATTGGGCACGGTCGATGTCGCGCTGTGGATGCTCGATGCGCACACCCATGGCAAAGGTCTTTTGCGCGAGGGTAACGTTATGTTCTTTGAGAAGCTCGAATACGTCGCGGGCGGAATGGCCGCACGCGAGAATGAGGTGCTTTGTGGCGATTGTCTCGCATGTGGTCTCTTGGGGCGGTTGGACATCGACGCCGGTGATGGCGCCAGATCCATCGGTTCGAATATTGACGAGCTTTGTTCGATAGCGGACGGTTCCACCGAGCCGCTCGATGCGCTGAGAAATGTTGGTGACGACGGTGGGGAGGATGTCGGAGCCAATGTGCGGCTTGGCGTCCCACAGGATGTCGCGAGGTGAGCCCGCTTCGACGAAGGTCTCAAGAATCAGCCGATGGGCAGGATTCTTGGTTCCCGTGTTGAGCTTGCCGTCCGAGAAGGTCCCTGCGCCGCCCAGGCCAAATTGGATATTGCTTTCGGGGTCGAGGATACGCTCTTTAAGAAAGAGATCAATCGCTTCCGAGCGGCGAAGTGCGGGGTCGCCTCGCTCGATGAGCAGGGGTTTAAGGCCCGCTGCGGCAAGGGTCAGGGCGGCGAAGAGACCGGCGCAACCGGCGCCGACAACGACGGGACGCTCCTTGGGTGCATTCGGGACAGGGCTGGGGAATGAAGGAGCCTCGCCGTCTACCATGCGGATGCGCGAGCGGTCGCGCTCGGCGACGCGGTCGACCGCCTCCTGCTCGAGTCGGGAGCTTGTCAGTTCAACTCGAAAGCTCAAAATAAAATGGACATCTCGCTTTTTACGGGCGTCGATTGACTTGCGATGGAGCTCAATGGCTTTAATCTGGGAATCCTCGCATCGCAGGGCTCGTTTGACGGCACGTCTCCCAATAGCAAGGCAGGCAGTTTCGTCGCCGGCCTCATCGAGTGACGCGTGGACTTGGGTGATTTCGATCATCGAGGTCTCCTTAGATGCAAGAAAGAGGCCGCCCGGTGTCCCAGACGGCCCGAATGCGTTTTGATTATAGACTGCGCGGCTATAGGCTGCTTGCAGCGCGAATACCCGAGACCCAAGCCCACGCAAGGTTGAAACCGCCGCAATCGGCATCGATGTCGAGCACCTCGCCACAGATGTAAAGTGGGGCGCCTGCCGCGTTGCTCACGCAGAGGTTGGGAGCTGAGACGCTCTCGATGGGCACGCCGCCGCGCGTGACCTGGGCCGAACGCTCCTCTGTCGTTCCCTCGACGAGCAGCTTAAAGTGCTTGAGGATTGAGACCAAATGGATGACGTCGTGCGACTCGGGGTGGCACTGTTCGAATGCGGTGCAGACAACGCGAGAGAACTGCGGGGCGAGCATGCCGTCGAGCCAGCGGGGGTCGCGGGGCGAAAAGCCGCCGAGCAACTCAACTCGCTGGTTGAGCATATCGAGCAACTCATCTTTGGAGAGGTCGGGGAAAACGTCGAGCAGAATCGTGTCGCCGCGCTGGACGCGACGGGAGAGGTTAAAGGCGGCAACGCCCGAGATGCCAAAGGTTCGGAAGAGCACTTCGCCGTCTTCGCGCCAGAGCTCCTCGTGATTGCGGGTGAGCGTCAAACGGGCGCGGACGCGCAGGCCATCCAGCGTCTTGAGCGCAGTCTGGTCGCCGAAGACCGATGCCGACACGGGGCAGAGGACGGGGCGCTGCGGGGTGAGGGAAAGATTGAACGTCCTCGCGATGTCGGCAGGGTTGCCGCCCGTAGCGATAATTACGGCCTTTGCCTGCAGCGTCTCGTTCCTGCGAGGGGTGTCGGCGAGCGCCTTCCGAAGCGAGCGGACCTCCGATTTTCGGTCGTCGTGCTTTTTTGCCTTGAGTGCTCGCGCGGGACGGTCTATTTGGAGTGCCCGGCCCTCGGGGGCTTTGAATGCCGAGGCGACGTTTGCTCCACAGATCAAGGTGATACCCAGGTGATTGCAAGCGTTGAGAAGCGCATCGCGCACCGATTCGGCACGAAGGGAGCGCGGATACAGCCGGCCCTCCTCGGAGGTCGTCATGATGCCCAGCGAGGAGAAGAAACTGCCGAGCTCTTGCTCGGGCTGGGGACCCATGACGGATTCGACGAATGCGGGGTGGTTGTACCGTTGGAAATCAATTGATTCGTTGGAAAGGTTGCAGCGGCCGTTGCCGGTCGCAAGGAGTTTAAGGCCGCAGGCAACATCGCGCTCAACGATGCAGACGCTTTTGCCTGCGCGTGCGGCCGTAATGGCGGCGGCGAGACCCGAGGCCCCGCCGCCGATTACCAAGACGTCATAGGAGGCGTTTGTGTTCACTTAGGCCTCGGCGGTCTCGTGCGGGGCAATGGCCTCGACGGCGGAGACGGCCTGGGGCAGCATACCGTCGGGCAATGCGGTCTCAACCTCGCCCTTATCGCAAGCCTCGGCGAGTGCCGGATTGATGGGAAGCTGCCCTAGGATCTCGAGGTTGTAACGCTCGGCGACCTCGGGGAGCTTGCTCTTGCCAAAGACCTCGATCTTCTTGCCGCAATCGGGGCACTCGATATAGCTCATGTTTTCGACGATTCCCAGAATGGGTACGTTCATCTTCTCGGCCATGTTGACCGCCTTGGCGACGATCATCGAGACCAGATCCTGCGGGCTCGTGACGATGACGATGCCATCGACGGGCAGCGACTGGAAGACAGTGAGGGCGACGTCGCCCGTTCCCGGAGGCATGTCGACCAGCAGGTAGTCGATGGGACCCCATGAGGTTTCGCTCCAGAACTGCCTGATGGCACCCGCGATAACCGGACCGCGCCAGAGGACGGGGTCGGTTTCGTTTTGGAGCAGCAGATTAGAGCTCATAACCTTGACGCCGTGCTCGGAGATTTCGGGCAGCATAAGGTTGCCGAGGGCGTGGACGTGACGTCCGCTCATACCGAACATCTTAGGGATAGAGGGGCCGGTAATATCGGCATCGAGGACGCCGACCTTGTGACCGTGGCGGGAAAGTTCCGTGGCGATGGCGCCGGTGACGAATGACTTGCCGACGCCGCCCTTACCGGAAAGCACGGCGATAACGCGCTTGACCTCGGACAGCGTATTCTCCTCAAATTGCGACGGCGACGTTTGCCCGCCGGCCGCCTGTGCGTGCTCGCAACCCATGTTTGACTCCTTTGTATATGTTGGGGCCGGAGCCCCGCGGTGTGACACGAGCGTCATTGTACCCTCGTTTGCGAGCGGGAGACATTCATGATGCGTGACAGGCGATCGACGGTATTCGAAAGTACGGACCGAGCGTGCAGTCTGCGGCGTCAGACAACGCAAATGGTCTGCGAATCTTGTATTACGAACATCTGTGCGCGTCGAGTGCGCTAAACTCATCGTCAGTGTGATTTGAAGTTGTAGGAGGCAAGGAGCTTCCATGTCTGATTCTTCTATCGTTATTCGCGGCGCGCGCGAGCATAACCTGCGCGATATCGATGTTTCCATTCCGCGTGACCAGCTCGTGGTCATAACCGGTCTTTCCGGATCCGGCAAGAGCTCGCTGGCGTTCGATACCATCTATGCCGAGGGCCAGCGCCGTTACGTCGAGAGCCTTTCGAGCTATGCGCGTCAGTTTTTGGGCCAGATGGACAAGCCCGATCTGGACTCGATTGATGGCCTGTCGCCGGCTGTGTCGATCGATCAGAAGACGACGTCCAAAAACCCACGCTCGACGGTGGGCACCGTAACCGAGATTTACGACTATCTGCGTCTGCTGTTTGCTCGCGTGGGAACGCCGCACTGTCCTGAGTGCGGTCGTGTCATTGAGCGTCAGACGACCGATCAGGTTGCCGATAAGGTGCTGGCGGCGGGGGAGGGCCGTCGCGCGTTTGTGTTGGCGCCGGTGGTTCGTGGACGCAAGGGCGAATATGCCAAGCTGTTTGAGGACCTGCGTGCGGAGGGCTTTAGCCGTGTGCGCGTCGACGGCGAGGTGCGCTCGCTTGACGACCCGATTGACCTGGACAAGAAGTTCAAACACGACATTGAGGTCGTGGTCGACCGTATCGTGATTCGAGAGAACTCCCTGGGTCGCATTGCCGAGTCCGTTGAGCAGGCGACGGCGCTGGCGCACGGTAACGTGAACGTGTACATGCTGCCCGACCGCGACGCTCCCGAGGGAACCGAGGGCGAGCTGCTAGAGTATTCGCTGGCACTGGCGTGCCCGGAACACGGGCATTCCATCGACGACCTGCAGCCGCGCGATTTCTCGTTCAACGCGCCCTATGGTGCGTGTCCCGAGTGCGATGGTCTGGGCTTTAAAAAGACAGTCGATGCCGAGGCGCTGATTGAAGACCCCTCAAAGTCGATTGCCGACGGAGTCTTTGGCAGCCTGTTCGGCAATTCCAACTATTATCCGCAGATTTTTGCTGCGGTCTGCAAGCACTTTAAGGTGAGTGCCGATACGCCATGGGGGGACCTGCCCCCGCGGGTGCGTCGTGCGTTTTTGGATGGCATGGGCGACACGAAGATTTCGGTCGACTATCAAAAGCTCGATGGGCGTCGCAGCCAGTGGGACACTAAGTTCTCGGGTGTGCGCAACATCCTGTACGAGCGCTACAACGAGACGACGAACGAGAACACCAGGGCTCGCTTGGAGAAATACATTCGCGAAGAGCCATGCTCGAGCTGTCACGGTGCTCGCCTGCGCCCCGAGATGCTTGCCGTCACCGTGGGCGGCAAGTCCATTTACGATGTCTGCTGCCTGTCGTGTCGCGAGTCGCTCGAGTTTTTTGAGGGCCTGGAGCTTACCGAGCGTCAGCAGTTTATCGGCGGGCGCATTGTCAAGGAAATCCTGGAGCGCCTGCGTTTTCTGGTCGATGTCGGACTCGACTATCTGACGCTCGATCGCGCCTCGGCGACGCTTTCCGGCGGCGAGGCGCAGCGCATTCGCCTGGCAACGCAGATCGGTGCCGGCCTCATGGGCGTTCTGTACATTCTGGACGAGCCGTCGATCGGCCTTCACCAACGCGACAACGAGCGCCTGATCAAGACGCTCGAGCGCTTGCGCGATATCGGTAATACCGTTATCGTCGTCGAGCACGACGAAGATACTATTCGCGCTGCCGACTACGTGATCGATATGGGTCCCGGCGCGGGCGTTAACGGCGGACACGTGGTCGCCGCGGGAACGCCTGCCGATATCATGGCGTGCCCCGATTCCATGACGGGTGCTTATTTGACCGGCAAGCGGATGATCCGCGTGCCCGATGAGCGCCGCAAGCCCGGCCGTGGCTGTCTTAAGATCACGGGTGCCCGCGCTAACAACCTCAAAAACGTTACCGCCAAGATTGAGTTCGGTACGCTCACAGTCGTTACCGGTGTTTCGGGATCGGGTAAGAGCTCCCTGGTCACCGATACGATTGCGCCCGCGCTTACGAATGCCATCCATCGTTCGACGCGTCCCGTGGGGCCGTACAAGAAGATTGAGGGCATCGAGTGCATCGATAAGGTAATCGATATCGACCAGTCACCGATCGGTCGCACGCCGCGTTCGAACCCTGCGACCTATATTGGCCTGTGGGATGATCTGCGTGCGCTATTTGCAAGCACGCCGGAGTCGAAGGCGCGCGGCTACTCGCCGGGACGTTTCTCCTTTAACGTAAGCGGCGGTCGCTGCGAGGCGTGCAAGGGCGATGGCCAGATTAAGATCGAGATGCACTTCCTTCCCGATATCTATGTCCCCTGTGAGGTATGTGGCGGCAAGCGTTATAACCGCGAGACACTCGAGGTTACCTACCGCGGCAAGACAATCTCGGACGTGCTCGACATGAGTGTCACCGAAGCACTGGCTTTCTTTGGGAATATCCCGCAGATTAAGCGCAAACTGCAGACCCTATATGACGTGGGTCTGGGCTACGTGAGCTTGGGCCAGCCCGCTACGACGCTTTCGGGTGGCGAGGCGCAGCGCGTGAAGCTCGCCAAGGAGCTTCATCGTCGCCAGACAGGCAAGACGTTCTACATTTTGGACGAGCCCACAACCGGCCTCCATTTTGAGGATGTCCGTCAGCTGCTCGACGTTTTGCAGCGCCTGGTCGATGCGGGCAACACGGTTCTGGTGATCGAGCACAACCTTGATGTCATCAAGGTTGCCGACCGCCTGATCGATATGGGCCCCGAGGGCGGCAATGGCGGCGGAACCGTCGTGGTCTCAGGCACGCCGGAGCAAGTCGCGGCATGTTCGCAGAGCTACACGGGCAAGTTCTTGGCGCCGTTGCTCAAGCGTGACCGTGAGCGTCAGGCGCAGCTCGACGCGCAGTAAAGAGACGTTGTAGTACCGACGCGCCACCGATCCTTTTGATTCGGTGGCGCTTCTGTGTGTCGAGATGGCATATGCGACGGAATTGGCCCTATACTTAATCCTTACGTCGCTCTGCGAGGGAAAGGATGTGCCATGGCAAAGGCTGTTAAGACGCCAAAAACCAATGCGATGCGCGAGCTGGAAAGCGCCGGCATCTCCTATGTTCTCCATACGTACGAAGACGATGGCGACGAATCGTCGGGGCTGGGCGTCGCGATTTCCGAGCAGCTTGGCGAGGAGCCCGGTCAGGGATTTAAGACCCTGGTCTGCACGACGCCGTCCAACGACCATGTCGTGTGCTGCATTCCCGTTGCCGACGAGCTCGACCTCAAGGCCGCCGCGCGTGCCGCAGGCGAAAAGTCGCTGACCATGATGCATGTCAAAGATCTGCTTGCCGCGACGGGGTATGTCCGCGGCGGTTGCAGCCCGGTCGGTATGAAAAAACGCTTTCGGACGCTGATCGATGAGACATGCGTCCTTTGGGATACCATTTTTATCTCGGGTGGCAAGCGCGGCTATCAGCTTGAGCTTGCTCCCGATGACTTAGTTGCATTTTGCGGGGCGACGGTTGCCCCGATCACGAGAGAGGACTGAGCGATGCCGCAGGAAGAATCAAAGCGCGGAGCTCACTTTGCAAAAGGGTCGGCTCCTCAGGCGCCCGCGCCCGAGGCCACTTCGTTCGATAACGAGATTCGAAACGCTTGGTCCGCTGCCGCTGACCCGGGCGAGACGGCCGTGTACTTGCGTGCCGCCGGTGCCGGCACGGCGCTTCCCCGTACGGTTCTTTCTTCGGCTCGTCCCGATGAGACGGCTGTCTTTTTGGCCGCCGCTCAATCGAGCGCCAGCGTGACGCCGAACGCCTCCGAGGCTCCTCGTGTGCCGCGTCCCGATGAGACGGCGGTGTTTTTGATGGCAGCCCAGGGAAAGAGCACGCCGCAGAGCGCTCCTGCCGCTCGTTCCGCCAAGCCCGCGGCTCATGATGATGGCGAACCGCTTCTTTCGGATGACGAATGGTCGCCGCTTGGTTCGACCGATCCCGTCGAGGGCGTGGCCATCGACGGTGATGACGACTGGGACCCTCTGTCGTTTTCTGCCCGAACCGTCGCCGCCAAAGAAGTTGACACGGTGTTTGGCGACCATGCCATATTCGATGATGATGCCGTATCCGGAAACAACATGCCGACCAGCGATGACGTCGCACCTGCTGATGACGCCGTTTTGGTTGACGATCCCTTTGCGATGACCGGCTCCTTTGCCGTCGTGGACGATTTACTGCCACAAGATGAGGTTTATGAGGACTCTCAGGACGACGTAGACGATATGGGTTCGTCGGACTACTCCACGGTTGGTCGTTCTGCTGGCCTTATGACCGTGCTGACCATCGTGTCGCGCGTCACCGGGTTTATCCGCACGTGGGCCATGGCGGCCGCCATCGGCATGTCGCTGCTCTCGTCCTCCTATCAGGTTGCCAACAACCTGCCCAACATGCTTTACGAACTCGTGATGGGCGGCATGCTCGTTACGGCGTTTTTGCCGGTGTATATGGGTGTGAGGCGCGAGCAGGGCCGCGAGGCATCGAACGAGTATGTCGGTAACCTGCTCGGTATTCTGCTTCTGCTGCTGGGCGGTATCTCGCTGCTGGGCACCGTGTTTGCTCCCGGCTTTATTTGGACGCAGTCGTTCCTTTCGGGCGATGGCGGCAGCATGGATACCGCTGCGTTCATGTTCCGCTTCTTTGCTATTCAAATTCTGTTTTATGGCTTGGGATCGGTGTTTTCGGGCGTTCTCAACGCACACCGCGACTACTTCTGGTCGACGTTTGCCCCGGTTCTCAACAATGTTATCGTCATCGCCAGCTTTATGGGCTTTGCTCCTGTGTCTGCACAATTTGGCGGGCAGGCCGGTATTATCTTGATCGCAGCTGGTACGACCCTCGGCGTCTTTGTCCAGATGGCCTGTCAGATTCCCGCGCTTGGCAAGCATGGCGTGCATCCTCATATCCATATCGACTTTAAGGATCCCGCGCTGCGACAGACGATCGCGCTTGGTGTCCCGACGCTGCTCGCCACGGTGTGCATGTTTGTCTCGACCTCCATTACCAATGCCGCCGCGCTGGTGGTGCAGCCCGAGACCGGCCCTTCCGTTATCGCATATGCGCGCCTGTGGTACACATTGCCCTATGCGCTGATCGCCGCCTCGCTTTCGACGGCACTCTATACCGAACTCTCTCACGATGCGCAGGAGAAGGATTACGACAGCGTCCGCACGGGTATTTCGCGCGGTGTCGCCCAGATGCTCTTCTTCCTGATTCCGTTTGCGATGTATCTGATCGTCTTCGCCAGTCCGCTCAACATGATCTACTGCGCCGGCAAGTTCGATGAATCCGGTGTGGCGCTGGTGTCGGAGTTCCTTATCTATCTGGCACTTTCCCTGCCGCTCTACGGCGTGGTCGTGCTGATGCAGAAGAGCTTCTCGGCCCTGCTCGATATGAAACCTTATAGCCGCTATTGCCTGTACTCCGCTATCGGTCAGGCCGGTTCGGTGCTGCTGTTTGGCGTGGTGCTGGGCTACGGTATGCCGGCAATTGCGCTTTCGTACGTCGTTGACTACGTGGTCTTGGTCGGATGCTCACTGTGGTGGCTGCGCCGTCGTCTGCATGGCCTTCGGGTCAAGTCTATCCTGCATGGCGGTTTCTTCGGCCTACTGTTCGGCGGCTTGGGCGCTGCCGCGGGCGCCGGCGTCATGTGGGCACTTGAGCACTTTGTCGGAGCGCTTGGCAGCTCGATCCTCATTACTCTGGGCTACGTTTGTGTTGCAGGCGTCGTCTCGCTCGCTGTAACTTTTGGTCTTGCCTTCGTCTTTAAGATGCCCGAGGTCTCGGCGCTGCTTCGTCGCAAGTAGGTGCGCGTGGCAGGTCACGACAACATTCCAACACTTGCCGAGCAGGTTTCGCGCGTTCCCACGCAACCCGGCTGCTACCTTTGGAAAGATGCCAAGGGCGATGTCATCTATGTGGGCAAGGCAAAAAACCTGCGTGCCCGTATGCGTCAATACGTGACGCTGCAGGACGAGCGTCAAAAGATCCCGCTCATGATGCAGCTGGTGGCGAGCTTCGACTATATCGTGGTGGAGACCGAGCACGAGGCATTGGTGCTCGAGCGCAATCTGATTGGCCAGTACCATCCGTACTTTAACGTCGATCTCAAAGACGATAAAAGCTATCCCTTTATCGCCATTACCAAGAGCGACTTGTTTCCGGCTATTAAATACACGCGAGAGCGTCATAAACCGGGAACGCGCTATTTTGGCCCCTATACCGATAGCCGTGCGGCGCGTGAGACCATCGATACGCTACGCAAGGTCATTCCTATTTGCTCGGCATCCTGTGCGGAATGGCGCCGCTGCCGCCGCATCGTCGAATCTCATAAGGGCGAAGAAGACATCGTCAATATGATTTGTGCGCAAAACGGGCGCCCCTGCTTTGACTACCATGTCGGGCGCGGGCCGGGCGCATGCGTCGGCGCGATTTCGCCTGCCGACTATGCCAAGAACGTCAAGCGTGTCGAACGTTTCTTGTCGGGCCATCGCAAGGATGTCGTCGACGAGCTCACGTCCGAGATGACGGAGGCAGCCGAGGCGCTCGATTTTGAGCGTGCGGCGCGCGTCAAGCGTCGCCTGGAAGTCATTAGGGGCCTGGACGATCGCCAACAGGTCGTTTTTCCATCAAGCGTCGATATCGACGTCATCGGCTTCTATCGCGAAGAGACTATCTCTGCCGCCTGTGTCTTTGTCGTTCGCGAGGGCCGAACGGTTCGAACTTGTGAGTTCATCCTCGATAAAGGCCTGGATGTCGACGAGGAAGAGCTTCAATCGGGCTTTCTTAAGCGCTATTACGACGAGACGGCTGATATTCCAGCCGAGATCAATCTTTCTGTCGAGCTTGAGGATGCCGAAGCGTTGGGGGAGTGGCTTGCGGGCAAGCGCGAACGCTCTTGCCATCTCCATAGGCCGCAGCGCGGCGAAAAGCACCGCCTGCTCGATATGGCTTCCAATAATGCGCGCCATGCCCTCATGCGCTACATGATGCGCACGGGGTATGCTGACGATCGCACCAATCAGGCGCTCCTGGAGCTCGAAAGCGCGCTGGCGCTGCCTGCGCCGCCGTTGCGCATTGAGTGTTTCGATATCTCGACGTTGCACGGCACCTTTACCGTCGCTTCGATGGTGGTATTTACCAACGGTCGTGCCGACAAGGGCCAGTATCGTCGCTTTAAAATTCAGGCCGAATTGGACGAGGCGAACGACTTCGTATCGATGTCCGAGGTTCTGGGGCGTCGCTATGCTCCCGAGCGCATGGCGGACGAGCGCTTTGGCTCGCGCCCCGATTTGCTCGTTGTCGATGGCGGCAAGCCGCAATTGACCGCTGCAATTAAGCAGCTTGAGGCGCTCGGCCTCGATATACCAGTTTGTGGCTTGGCAAAGGCCGATGAGGAAGTTTTCGTGCCGTGGGACGAGACTCCCGTCGTGCTGCCGACCGGCTCCGCTTCGCTTTATCTGATCAAGCAGGTTCGCGATGAATCCCACCGATTTGCGATTACGTTCCATCGCGAGTTGCGCGATAAGGCTATGACGGTTTCGGTGCTTGACGACGTTCCGGGCGTGGGACCCACCAGAAAACGTGCCATTATGCGCCATTTTGGCTCGATGAAGCGTTTGCGCGCAGCAAGCGAGCAGGAGATTGCAGAAGTTCGAGGCGTTCCGGCCGATGTCGCCAAAGCGGTCCACGAGGCACTTGTTGCATGGAATGCCGAGCGCGCCCAGACGTCGGTCAACCGTTCCGAAATCTAAACGTGCTTCTAAATAACTGATATATATGATTGGCCGATTTGCAATCATTTATTTCGCGGCGATTACCTGTCGATTTCGGGTTTTATTAACGCTAAAACGTTTGACTAGCCATGGTGAACAACCCTGCTATCCTGCGGGTTGACGAAGACTGATATCTCACCTCGTCGATACCTACTGTCTGGCGAATCGTTTGTCAATGAATTCGGTGAACGGTAGTAAATACCGTTCAAGCGTATGTATGTATCGGTCGCCGAGCGCGGCACCTCAGTTGGGTCCGTCGGTAGGTAAGGTATATATCGTCCGCAAGTTGCGCGGGGGCAAGTCTAGGTGCTCTCGGGTAAGATTCTCTATTGATAGGAGAAGACATGGCCATCATCAACAAGGGTATGTCCAGGCGTTCGTTCCTCGGCCTCACCGGCAGCGTCGCTGCTGTCGCAGGGCTTGGTCTCACCGGCTGCGGTGGCAGCTCTAGCGACGAAGGCTCCGCTTCCGGTTCCACCGATTCCGCCAACCGTGGCGGCGGTGTGATCACCGCTGGTTCCGCTTACGCTCCGTCCAGCTTCGACCCCGCCAGCACCGGCTCCGCTGTGGGCCTGGGCGCTAACTGGCACGTCATCGAGGGCCTCTATGGCATCGATTACCACGACTACAGCACCTTCAACGAGCTCGCCACCGACGATCCCAAGTCTGTGGACGACACTACCTTCGAGGTCACCATCCGCAAGGGCGCCAAGTTCTCCGATGGCACCGAGGTCACTGCTGACGACGTCGTTGCCTCCTACACCGCTTGCGCTGCTTCTGCTACCTATGCTCCGTTCTTCCAGCCCTTCGAGTCCATCGAGGCCAAGGACGCCAGCACTGTAACGGTCAAGACCAAGGTCCCCAACTTCTCCCTGCTCAAGGATCGTCTGGCCATCATCCGCGTTACCCCGGCTACCCAGGCCGAGGAGGATCGCGCTAAGCAGCCGATCGGCTCCGGCCCCTGGATGTACGACTCTATCTCCGATACCGAGATCACCCTGGTTCCCAACCCCGAGTACAACGGTGAGTATGCTGCCGAGGATAAGAAGATCCAGTACAGCATCCTGACCGACCCCACCGCTCGCGTTACCGCTCAGCAGGAGGGCTCCACGCTCGTTATGGAGCTCGTCACCGCTGACGCCGTCGACCAGCTCGAGAGCGCCGGCTGCAAGATCGATAACGTCCAGGGTTTCGGCACCCGCTTCATCATGTTCAACGTCGCCAAGGAGCCTTGGAACAACGTCAAGGTCCGTCAGGCCGTCATGTACGCGCTCGACACTGAGAAGATGATTACCAACACCTTCGCCGGCCTTGCTACCGCTGCCAGCTGCTACCTGCCCAAGAGCTTCACCAACTATCATGAGGCTTCCACGGTGTACAAGACTGACGCCAAGAAGGCCAAGAAGCTCATCGAAGAGTCTGGCATCACCCCGGGCGCCATCACCCTGCGCACCACCGACAACGAGCAGATCAAGGGCATGGCCGCTCAGGTCAAGAACGACCTCGACGCTCTCGGCTTCGATGTGACCATCCAGACCGATACCTCGCCGGCCACCTACGCTGCCATCGACGGCGGCGAGGCCTACGATATCCTCCTTGCCCCTGGCGATCCGTCCTGCTTCGGCGCCGACCCCGACCTGCTGCTCAACTGGTGGTATGGCGACAACGTCTGGATGCAGACCCGTTGCCCGTGGAAGGATTCCGCTGAGTGGGCGAAGCTCCACGGTCTCATGGACGAGGCTCTTGCCGCCGAGGGCGACGAGCAGCAGAAGAAGTGGAACGAGTGCTTCGACATCATCGCCGACAACGCTGTTCTGTACCCCGTTGTCCACGTCAAGACTGTTTCCGCTTCCTGGGACGATCCGTCCACCGCGCCCAACGGCGAGGCCCTCGATGGCTTCAAGGGCATCGGCACGACGAGCATGTCCTTCAGGGGCGTCGCGACCGTCAAGGCCTAAGACTCGCTTGAGTCATATGTGGGGTGTCGGTCGTAAGGCAACGTCCTCATAGTTGAAACAAAGACCCGGGCGGCCTCGATGTCGCTCGGGTCTTGTAATGAGTATCCATACTCATATACCAGTTGGTCCTACCGACAAAAGAAAGGGGAGAGAACGTGAACAACTTTCTACGTTTGATTGGAAGGCGTCTCGTGGCGCTGCCGATCATGGCATTGGGCGTCACCGTCCTGGTGTTCTTCCTTATGTCGTTCTCCAAGACCGACCCCGCCTATACGGCGTTGGGTGACGGTGCCTCGCCCGAGGCGGTTGCCGAGTACCATGAGAAGTATGGTCTGGACGACCCCTGGCCCGTGCGCTACGTGCGCTACATGGGCGATTTGATCCATGGTGACATGGGCACCTATGGTGCTGCTCGCAACTCCGTTGCCAAGCGCATCTCCACGGCCCTGCCCGTCACGATGCAGCTGACCTTTATCGGTCTTGCCATCGGCGCGGTCGTCTCGTTTTTGCTCGGCGTCATCGCGGCACTGTATCGCGATAAATGGCCGGACCAAGTGATCCGCGTCTTTTCCATCGCCGGCCTGGCAACCCCGTCGTTCTGGCTTGCCGTTCTGTTGATTCTGCTGTTCTCTTCCTACCTTAAGGTGCTCCCGGCGTCCGGTGCTCTGCCTCACTTCACCACCAACCCGGCTGGCTATCTGGGACGTATGATCATGCCCGCTATCGCCCTGGCATTTCCGCTGACGGGTCAGATGACTCGTATCGTGCGTACCGCCATGGTCGAGGAACTCGACAAGGACTACGTCCGCATGGCCCGTGGCGCCGGCGTTCCCGAGAAGGTCGTCGTCGGCATCAACGTTTTGCGCAACGCGCTGATCACCCCGGTCACCACCCTCGGTCTTAAGATCGGTTACCTTATGGGCGGCGCCGTCGTCATCGAGGTCATCTTCAACCTCCCCGGCATGGGTACTGCGATTCTGCAGGGCGTTCAGGGCAACGAGGCGAACCTGGTTCAGGGCGTCGTCATCGTCGTTGCTCTTGCCTTCATCATCATCAACATCGTGGTTGACATGCTCTACCTGCTCATCAACCCGCGCATCAGGACGGTGTAGATTATGGTAAAGATTCGAGAGAAGCAAACCGAGCAGCTCGAGAAAGCTGCCTCCAAGGGGCTCAAGCTCGGTGGCTGGAAGAAGATGACGCTGTCTTCTAAGATTGCCGCCGTCGTGTTGGTGCTGGTCGCCTTGACCGCGATTCTGGCGCCCCTTCTTGCCCCCTATAGCCCGGTCGAGATCTTTACGGCTCGCCAGGCTCCCGGCAATGGATTTATCTTCGGTACCGACGATAAGGGCCGCGACATCCTGTCGCGTATGCTTTACGGTGGCCGTTACTCGCTGATCATCGGCTTCGGTGCTACCGCCATGGCTCTGGTTTGCGGTTCGGTCGTGGGCGCCCTCGCGGCGGTTTCGCGCAAGTCCGTTTCCGAGGCGATCATGCGCATCCTGGACATCATCATGTCCATCCCGGGCATCGCCCTCGCGGCCGTCTTCGTCTCCATCCTGGGCAATTCCGTGCCGTCGATCATCTTCGCCATCGGCTTTATGTACACTCCGCAGATTGCCCGTATCGTGCGCGCCAACATCGTGTCCGAGTACGGCGAGGACTATGTCCGCGCGGTCATCGTTTCCGGCGCCAAGGCTCCGTGGATTTTGATCAAGCATGTTCTGCGTAACTGCATCGCCCCGATCATGGTCTTTACCGTTACCCTGGTCGCCGACGCCATCATCTTCGAGGCCTCGCTGACCTTCATCGGCGCTGGTATCCAGGAGCCCACCGCTACCTGGGGCAACATCCTCGCTGACGCTCGCGGTGGCGTGCTCGCTGGCCGTTGGTGGCAGGCGCTGTTCCCGGGCCTGGCCATCATGATCACCTGCCTGGCACTCAACATCCTCTCCGAGGGCATTACCGACGCCATGGCCGCTGCTCCCTCCGCCGCCCTGGATCCGACCGACTCCTCCAAGCGCCGCGAGGCCGACCTGCTGGTCTCCGACCCCGTTCGCGCCTACAAGGAGCAGGCTCAGTCCCTGTCCGCCCGTCTTGGCGCTCTGCGCGATGTCGAACTCAAGCGTAACGACCGCCATGTGCCCGATGAGTCCGTTGAACCGATCCTTTCGGTCCGTGATTTCTGCATCCAGTTTGAGCACCACGGTGACATCAACGTCGTCGACCACGTCAACTTTGACGTCCGTCCCGGCCAGACCATGGGCCTGGTAGGCGAGTCCGGTTGCGGTAAGTCCATCACCACGCTGGCCATCATGGGCCTGACCGACGATGACGAGCATCTTTCCGGCGAGGTTCTCTGGGAGGGCCGCGACCTGCTCAAGATGAGCAAGAAGGAGTGGTTCGGCCTGCGCGGTACCGATATCGCCATGGTCTATCAGGACGCCCTGTCCTCGCTCAACCCCTCCATGCTCATTTCCGCCCAGATGAAGCAGCTCACCAAGCGCGGCGGCACCCGTAGCGCCGAGGAGCTCCTGGAGCTCGTGGGCCTCGACCCCAAGCGTACGCTCGAGAGCTATCCGCATGAGCTTTCCGGTGGTCAGCGTCAGCGCGTTCTGATCGCTATGGCCCTTACCCGCGACCCCAAGCTGGTCATCTGCGACGAGCCCACGACCGCTCTGGACGTTACCGTCCAGAAGCAGGTCATCAAGCTGCTTAACGACCTTCAGGCCAAGCTCGGCTTTGCCATGATCTTCGTTTCGCACGACCTGGCACTGGTCGCCGAGGTCGCTCATAACATCACGGTTATGTACGCCGGCCAGGTTATCGAGCAGGCGCCCACCAAGGAGCTGCTCACCAACCCGATCCACGAGTACACTCGCGGCCTTCTGGGTTCCGTCTTGTCCATCGAGAGCGGTTCGGGCCGCCTGCACCAGGTGCCCGGCGCCGTTCCGAGCCCGCGCGATTTCCCCAAGGGCGATCGCTTCGCGCCCCGCTCGAGCCATCCGCGCATTGGCCTGGACACCCGTCCGGTCTTCAAGCGCGTGCCCGGCACCGAGCACTTCTATTCCGAGCTCCCCGATGAGGTGCTCAAGGCAAATGGTTTGACCCCTCACGCGGAGGTGATGTAGATGAGCGAGACCGCAGTCAACGGCGTCGAGCCGATCATCTTCCTTGATGACGTCCACGTCACCTTTAGGACCCGTACCGGCTCGATTCTGCACCCCAACCTGGTTCACGCCGTCCAGGGTGTAACGATTAAGCTCATGCCCGGACAGACCATCGGCATCGTCGGCGAGTCCGGTTGCGGAAAGTCCACCACCGCCAACGTCATGTGCGGCCTGCAGGCCCCCACGAGTGGCAAGGTCTACTTTAAGGGCAAGGACGTTACCAAGCGTACCGCCGAGGACCGTCGCCACATGGGCCGCGTCATCTCGGTCGTGTTCCAGAACCCGGCCACGGCGCTCAACCCCCGCATGGTCGTTCGCGAGCAACTGCTCGACCCCATGCGCGTCCACAACCTGGGTACCGAGGCCGAGCAGGAGAAGCGCGTCAAGGAGCTCTTGGAGCTCACCGGTCTGCCCAGCTCCGCCGCCGAGGTTCTTCCCGGCCAGCTTTCGGGCGGCCAGCGCCAGCGCGTCGCAATTGCCCGTGCCCTGTCGCTGAACCCCGATGCCATCATCGCCGACGAGCCCACCTCGGCTCTGGACGTTTCGGTCCGCGCGCAGATTCTGAACCTGCTGACCGACCTTAAGAAGGAGCTCGGCCTGGCCATGGTCTTCATCAGCCATGACATCCAGACGGTCCGCTATATCTCTGACGACATCATCGTTATGAATGGCGGCAAGATCGTCGAGCAGGGCGAGGCCAAGCAGGTCTTCCAGCACCCTCAGGACTCCTACACCAAGATGCTGCTCGGCGCTGCGCCGTCGCTGCTGCATCCCAAGCTCGGCGAGTAGCCTCGCTTTCCCTCCCGTGCGCCCGGTTCCCTTGCCGGGCGCACCTCCGTTGCGATTTCGAAAGGTTGGGTTCACGAGCCATGCCAAGTGCTCAGGAGCTACAACAGCAATTTGGTGAATATCGAGGCGCTATGCCCCGTCCATCGGATTTCGATCTCTTTTGGAAGGACCGCATGGCCGAGGCCGAGGCCGTCGAGCTCGACTACGTGATCGAGGCGGCTTCGGTTGCGGATTCCGCGACCTGTCGGTTTTTCGATCTCTGGTATACCGGCATGTGTGGTGCACGCCTGCATGCCAAGTACCTCAAGCCGGTCTCGGAGGAGCCCGTGCCGCTGGTGCTTCAGTTCCATGGATATCCGGGTGCGAGCCGCAGCTGGTTTGAGCAGGCGTCGTTTGCGGGCATGGGCATGGCGCTCATTGCTCTCGATTGTCCTGGCCAAGGAGGCCCCTCCGAGGACATTGGTGGATTTGAGGGTACGACGGTCGCGGGCCATATCGTCGCCGGTATCGACGGCGACCCGGCCAACCTCTACTATGTTCGCCTACATCAGGATATCCGCATTCTGTGCCGTATCGTTCGCGAGCTCGAGGGCATCGATCTTACCCGCGTGTATGTGAACGGCGCATCGCAGGGTGGCGGTTTGGGTATTGCGACCTGCGCGCTTAACAGCGAGCTTATCAATCGCGCCGCCATCCTCTATCCCTTCTTATCGGATTTCCGCCTGGTTTGGGATCTGGACGCCGACGATATTGCCTACGAGGGTCTGCGCTATTGGTCGCGCTGGTTTGACGAGGACTCGACTCGTATTGAGGAGGCCTATGCCAAGCTGGCGTACTTCGATTCCAAGAACTTTGCTCCCATGGTCAAATGCCCCGTGCTGTTTGGCACGGGCACAGCCGATATCGTCTGTCCGCCGGCGACGCAGTTTGCGGTCTACAACAACCTGGCCTGCGAGAAGCGACACGAGTTCTTTGAGGGCTTTGGCCACGAGGAGATTCAGGACTTTGATGATCTGATCATTCCGTTTTTCTGCGAGGGAGGGGAGGCTCATGTCTAAATGCGAGAGCAATATCGATGAGTTGATTGTCCCCGAGCTTGCGGGGATTACTGGGACGGTTTCGTCAAGGCTCGCAGAATATCGGGACTGGCACGGTGATGTCCAAGCAGATGTTTCTGATTTAGAGACATGCGCTTCGAATCTTGAGATTCAAGGCCTGGCCATTACGGCAATTGACTTTGTTAACCCTTGCGCCCGTTACTCGGAGGTTTCCTTTAAGCTCGGTGACGATGCGGTCCACGCTCGTTTGATTGAGCCTGTCGGTCGTGCCCGAGTATCTGAGCGCGTGCCGCTGTGCCTGATGTTCCACGACATCGATCGGCCTGTGCGCGGCTGGCATCACATGACGAGATTTGCCGCCATGGGATATGCCGTGCTTGCACTGGATGATGATGTTGCTGGTGCGGACGACCTGCAGCGGGGAATTGCTTCGCCCGCTTTTGTCGAGCGCGTCCGTTGGGGTTGCGCGTTGGCGAAGGTCGCGCGCAATCTTGATGGCGTGGACCCCGATCGCATTTTTGCGTGGGGCGAGGGCTTTGGCGGCGGCGTCGCGCTGGCGGTTTCTGCTCTGGACGAGCGGGGCCTTGCCTGCACGGCGGTTGCCAATCCAATCCCCGGTGGCCTCGAGGCTCTGTCGTCTCGGGTGCGCGGATCGGTGCTCATGGGCACATCGCTTATGGACGCCGTGAGCGATCCCAAGGGTCAGTTTGCCGTATTCAACGGTCTTGAGTGTGACCGAAGGCATATCATCTATGCCAAATACGCTCACGAGCGCATCAATGCGTTCGAAAACGAAGTCGTCGACTTCTTTAACCAAACGTTCTACCCGTGTTCTTTGGCCTAGACGGCCTGGACACTGCCAACAAGAGTGGGCGGCATAGGGCCGCTCGCCAGACAACTAAGGAGATTCTTGTGGCAACTCAGAAATTCACCGGCGTTATCCCTCCCGTCGTTGTTCCCGATACCGAAGACCACCAGCTCGATGTTGCCTCCTTTGAGCGCAGCATCAACCGCATGATAGATGCCGGCGTCGATGGCCTGTTCTTCCTGGGATCCTCGGGCGAGGTCGTCTTCTCCACCGACGAGCGCCGTCGCCAGATTGTCGCCGAGGCCGTGCGCATCGTCGACCACCGCGTGCCTGTTCTGGTCGGCATCATCGACACCGAGACCGAGCGCATGATCGAGCACGGCAAGGTCGCTCAGGAGCTGGGTGCCGATGCGCTTGTCGCCACCTGCCCGTTCTATGCCCTGCAGGGCATGACCGAGGTCGAGGAGCACTTCCGCATCCTGCACGAGGAGCTCGACCTGCCCATCTTTGCCTATGACATTCCCGTCTGCGTCCACACCAAGCTCCCCTGGAAGCTCCTTGCTAAGCTCGGCGCCGAGGGCGTCCTGGCCGGCGTCAAGGATTCCTCGGGTGATGACATCTCGTTCCGCTACCTCGTTCAGGAGAACGAGAAGAACGGTCATCCGATGAGCATCCTCACCGGTCACGAGGTCGTCGTTGACGGTGCCTACCTCGGTGGCGCCGACGGTTCCGTCCCGGGTCTCGCCAACGTTGAGCCCGAGGGCTACGTGCGTCAGTGGAAGGCCGCTCAGGCTGGTGACTGGGCTACCGTCAAGGCCGAGCAGGATCGCCTCAATGAGATTTCGCACATCTGGGATGTCACCTCGGGCGTCCAGGGCTATGCCGGTGGCGTCGGCGCCTTCAAGACCGCTATGAACCTCATGGGTATCTTCGACAGCCCGACCATGCCGCGCCCGGTGAAGGCCATGACCGGCGAGAACGTCGAGGCGATTAAGAAGGTCCTCCAGGACAACGGTCTCCTGTAAAGCTTCCCCAGGCACCCGATCTTGGGGCTCAAGTGGTCGGGCGTGACCCATTAGGTCAACGCCCGACCACTTTCACCCCAACCTCGGGCACCTGGGAAACCTTTATCATGCTTCGGCGATAACACCGCCTTCATTTCCTGTAGTTGTTTTTATCTCCTAAGGAGAACGACATGGAGAACAAGTACGTCTGCTCTGTCGATATCGGCGGAACTAAGATCGCGACCGCCATTATGGAGTACCCGGCTGACGGCAGCGTGCCCCATCCCGTATTTGAGGCCGAGGTTCCTACCGAGGCCCAGGAGGGCGGCGAGGCCGTCTTCCAGCGGATCGAGGCGTCCATCAAGGCCGCTCTTGAGGCGAATCCCGATGTCGAGGTCCTCGGTGTCGGTATCGGTGCCGCAGGCGTCGTCGATCCCAAGACGGGCGCCATCGCGTATGCCAACGAGATTATGCCCGGCTGGTCCGGCGTTCAGTTGGGGCCGCGTCTGCGCGAGGACCTTGGTCTTCCCGTTGCCGTTGTGGGCGACGTGCAGGCTCATGCTCTGGGCGAGGCCCACTGGGGCGTCGGCAAGGGCAAGTTCTCCGTCTTGTGCCTGGGCATCGGCACGGGCATCGGCGGCGCATATGTCGAGAACGGCCGCGTGATGCAGGGCTTCCATGGCGCTGCCGGTCATATGGGCCACATCGAGTGCTCGGCTGCCGCCGGCATTCCCTGCGCCTGTGGTCGTTCTGGCCATCTTGAGTCGGTAGCCTCGGGCACCTCGATTGGCCGTATGTACGACGAGCGCTTCGGTCGCGTCGACCCCAGCCGCCCTTCGGTCGGTCGCGACGTGAACGACCTGTGCCGTGCGGGCGACGCAAAGGCGACCGAGGTCATCCATGACGCCGGCTTTGCGCTGGGTGCCAGCTTGGGCTCGCTCGCTAACATTTTGGACCCTGAGGTCATCGTGCTTTCGGGCGGCGTGATTCACCAAGGTCCCGATTGGCGTTCGCAGACGTGGAAGGATTCGGTGCACGAGGGCTATGCCAGCCAGGCGCTCGATCCGCTTCAGGACACGCCGATTCTCATCGGCTCTCTGGAGGGCGACGCGCCGCTCATCGGTGCCGCCGAACACCTTCTTGCGTCGTTGAAGTAAATATAACTACCAAGTGCGCCTTCTGAGGTGCCGCAGATTGACGTGAAAGAGGAGCGAAGCGTACTTCGGTACGCGAGCGACGGTTTGAACGTCAAGGTGCGGTGTCTCAGAAGGCTGTTTTGAGAAAGGTTGAGTCGAACATGACCGTCGATCCTTTGATCCAGTCCCTGAAGGGTAAACTCGTCGTGAGCGTTCAGGCGTATATGGGCGAGCCGCTTCGTACGCCCGAGACCATGGCTCAAATGTCTCGCGCTTGCGAGCTTGGCGGCGCCGCCGCCATTCGCTGCCAGGGCCTTGCCGACATTGCCGCCATTAAGGGCCGCTGTGAGGTTCCTGTTATCGGCCTGTGGAAGGATGGGCACGAGGGCGTTTACATCACGCCGACGCTGCGTCATGCTCGCGCCTGCGTTGCTGCGGGTGCCGATATCGTGGCGATCGACGCCACCGATCGTCCGCGTCCCGATGGCAAGTCGGTCGAGGATACCTTCCGCCCGCTGCACGAGGAGGGTGTGCTCCTGATGGCGGATTGTGCCACCATCGAGGACATTCGCCGTGCGGTTGATATGGGCTTCGACCTTGTATCCACCACGCTCTCTCACGGTGTTGCCGCCATCGACTGCACCATGGCCGATGGCCCCGATCTGCCGCTCCTGCGTCAGGCGACCGAGGAATTTCCCGGCCTTCCCATCATTTGCGAGGGCCGCGTGCATACGCCCGAGGAGGCTCGCGCTGCAATCGACGCCGGCGCGTGGGCCGTTGTCGTTGGCACCGCTATCACGCACCCCACGAGTATTACAAGTTGGTTCAAGGCTGCGCTTGAGGCGTAAGACAGGCCTCGTATCCGCTTGGGGCGGTATACTCAATAAAGGCAATTGATCGCGCGGGATCCGCTGGCCGGGTCCCGCGCTTGTTTTAGGAGGCACACATGCAAAAGGGAGATGCCATGGATGCGGCGGAGCGCTCGGAGCGTATCCCCGATATCGTTATCATCACCGGAATGTCCGGCTCGGGCCGAACGCAAGCCATGCATGTGTTTGAGGACATGGGCTATTTTTGTATCGACAACCTGCCTCCACGCCTGATTGCCCAGCTTGCTGAGCTCGTTGGTATCAATACGGGCGTGGGCAGGCACCTTGCCGTTACCTGCGACCTACGTAGCCAGGGCTTGTTCGATGAGCTGCTCGATGCTGTTGCCGCACTGGAAGAGCGCGAGATGAGCTGCGACATTGTGTTTCTCGAGGCGTCTGACGAGGTGCTGATTCGCCGGTATAGCGAAAATCGTCGCCGCCATCCCATTGCAAAGCCGGGGGAGACCACGGCCGACGCTATTCAGCGTGAACGTCTGCAGCTGCAGGGCGTTCGTGATCGAGCCGATATGATTATCGACACGAGCCGCTTGCGCACTTCTGCCTTGCGCAACAAGCTGCGCATGGCTTTTTCCGAGCTGTCCGACCAGCAGCTTATGGATGTCCACGTGTTCTCGTTTGGTTTTAAGCACGGCATGCCCGTCGAGGCGGACATCATGATCGATGTTCGCTTCTTGCCCAATCCTTTCTACGATCCCGAGATGCGCACCATGACCGGTCTCGATAAGAAGGTCTCCGATTTTGTCTTGGACCACCCCAAGACCCAGGAGTTCTGGAAGGCCTGGACCCAGCTGCTCGATACGGTCATGCCGGGTTATATCGCAGAGGGCAAGCCGCAGCTCTCCATTGCTATCGGCTGCACAGGCGGACAGCACCGTAGCGTCGCCATTGCCGAGGCCACGGCCCGCTACCTGGAGGGTGCTCAGTATCACGTGAGCATCTCCCACCGTGACCTGTCGCGTGCCAACACGAAGGCATAGGTTTACATGTCGTTTACCGCTGAGGTGCGTGACGAGCTTGCGCGCTGCGAACCAGAATGCGAATACTGCGATTTGTCGACGCTTGCTGCGCTCACGCGTGTGAGCGGCACGCTTTCGTTGGCGGGCTCGGGACGGTACCGCTTGACGGTCGCGACCGAGACGGGTGCTGTGGCGCGCACGATGATTGCGCTGACGCATCGTATCCTTAAGCTCAAGACCGAATTCACGGTTCGTAAGTCGGTCCTGCACAAGGTGCGAAACTATCTCATCACCTTGCCCGATCAGCCCGATTTGGATAAGGCTCTGGTGCTGCTGGGCATTCTCGACCGTAGGGGAGGGCTCGTCGCGGGTGTGCCGCGCCACATCGTCGCCCGTCCTTGCTGCAGGCTCGCCTATATTCGCGGTGCGCTGATTGCCGGAGGCTTTGTTGCCGACCCGCGTGGCGATTTTCATTTGGAGATCGCGGTTCAGGGCGAGGAGTATGCAAAGGGACTTTGCGATCTTCTGGAGCAGATTGGAGTTCACGCCCGCGTCAATGCGCGTCGCGGCTCGTATGCCGTGTACATCAAGAGTGCCGAGGAGATTAAACGTCTGCTACAGCTGATTGGCGCCAAGCGCAGCGTTGCCGAGATTGAAGAGGCCCGTGCGGTTAAGCTGGTGAAGAACGACGTGAATCGTCGCGTGAACGCAGAGCTTGCCAACCAGACCAGAAGTGCCGGTGCCGCCCAACATCAGCTTGCGCTCATCGATGAGCTTGATCGGCGCGGTTTGCGTGAAACGCTGCCGGACGCTCTGGCAGTCTTTTGTGACTTACGCGAGCGTTACCCCGATCTCTCGCTGCGAGATTTGGGGGAAATGGCCGACCCTCCTTTGTCGAAGTCGGCCTTGTATCACCGTGTTTTGCGCCTTGAAAAGCTCATTGAAGCAAGCAGGTAGTTTAACGCAATAGCTTTTATGGTGGTTTAACTGCTATTTTATTCTTTAAAACGTTTTAACGTAAATTTGATTTTCAATTTCGAGCATTCTCGTGAAATTCAAGTCAAAAAAAAGGTATATTAGGCGAGTGGTTAGTTTGTGGGCCTCAACGGCGGGCGCTGTAGCTCGCGGGGGCCTTACGAAAGGAGACACAATGGCAGTAAAGGTTGCTATTAACGGCTTCGGTCGCATCGGTCGTCTGGCTTTCCGTCAGATGTTCGGTCATGAGGGCTCCGAGATCGTCGCTATCAACGACCTCACCTCTCCCGATATGCTCGCTTACCTGCTGAAGTACGACTCCACGCAGGGCAACTACGCTCGCGATCACGAGGTCGTTGCTGGCGAGGATTCCATCACCGTTGACGGCAAGGAGATCAAGATCTACAAGGAGGCCGACGCCAACAACCTGCCTTGGGGCGACCTCGACGTCGACGTCGTTCTCGAGTGCACTGGCTTCTACACCAGCAAGGCTAAGGCTCAGGCCCACATCAACGCTGGCGCCAAGAAGGTCGTCATCTCCGCTCCGG
>URXE01000033.1 GCA_900551815.1 uncultured Collinsella sp. | reverse complement strand
CGGCCGCGATGTCGCAAGAAATCAGCAGGTCGGCATTTGCATCCTGATCGGTGGGCGCCAAATTGCAAATGGCCAGCGTATCGCCAGTAAAGTAACGCGTGAGGCCCGCCGCCGGATACACCACGAGCGAGGTTCCGCCCACGACGAGGGCGTCGGCTGCGGCGATGGCAGCAACGGCGCCGGTAAGCACACGCTCATCGAGCGGTTCTTCGTAGAGGACCACATCGGGTTTGATGCGACCGCCGCACGCAAGGCACACGGGCACGCCCGCGGCGTCCTCGTGCCCGCGGGCGCAAATCCATTCGGCACTGTAGACCGCGCCGCACGTCTGGCAGATATTGCGGTGGACCGAGCCATGCAGCTCAAACACGTGCCGTGAACCAGCAGCCTGATGCAGGCCGTCGATGTTTTGCGTCACCACGGCATCGAGCTTGCCGGCGCGCTCCAGCTCCGCCAGCTTGGCGTGGCAGTGGTTGGGCTTGGCGTTAAGGGCGATCATCTTGGTGCGGTAGAAGTCGAAAAACTCCGCCGGATGCGCCTCGTAGAAGCTGTGCGAGAGCATAGTCTCGGGCGGATAGGAAAACCGCTGGTGATACAGACCGTCCACGCTGCGGAAATCGGGGATGCCGCTTGCCGTGGAAACGCCCGCGCCGCCAAAGAATACCACGTGGCTATGGATTTCGAACAACTCCGCCAGCGCGGCGGAGGCCTGCTTGGGGTCCGATATCGCCTGCGTCATATATGTCCTCCGTCCGTGTCTTAGGGACGGCGGCGTTCGCACTATCACTCGCGGACTCCGCCCCGCTCTTGTTGCGTTAATCTTAAGCCTGCCAACCCCGTCGAAAGGACACCATGCCTCAGACTTACACTTTCGCCTCGTGGAACGTCAACGGCCTGCGCGCCGTGCTCAAAAAGGACCCGAGCTTTATCCAGATCGCGCAAGAACTCGACGTCGATATCCTGGCGCTGCAGGAGACCAAGCTGCAGGAGGGCCAGGTCGATATCGACCTGCCCGGCTATCACCAAACCTGGAGCTACGCCGAGCGCAAGGGCTACTCGGGCACCGCGGTCTTTAGCCGCCAGGAACCGCTGCGCGTGCTGCATGCCGATGCGCTGCTACCCTACGCCGGCGAGGATGGGGCCGCCGAGCTCGTCGCCCAAGCCGCGACCGAGGGCCGCGTCTGTGCGCTCGAGTTCGACAAGTTTTGGTTCGTGGACGTCTATACGCCCAACGCCCAAAACGAGCTCGCGCGCATCGATGTACGCATGGCCTGGGACGATGCCTATCGCGGCTTTTTGGCAGGCCTCGAGCGCGAGACCGGAAAGCCCGTCGTAACCTGCGGCGACTTTAACGTGGCACACGAGGAGATCGACCTTAAGAACCCCAAGTCCAACCGCGGCAACGCAGGCTTTTCGGACGAGGAGCGCGGCAAGTTCACCGAGCTGCTCGACGCCGGTTTTACCGATACCTGGCGCTCGGCAAACCCCGACGTCGAGGGCGTCTACAGCTGGTGGAGCTACCGCTTTAATGCCCGCAAGAATAATGCAGGCTGGCGCATCGATTACTTCCTGGTAAGTGATTCAATCGCCGCCAACGTTCGCGACACCGGTATCCGTGGCGACATCTTCGGCAGCGACCACTGTCCCGTCACCCTCGCCCTGGAGCTCTAACCCCCCAATGATCCCCCGGGGACGGAGGAAAACGGATCATGTGACCCCTCTCCCCCTATAAGTTGCGGTGGAATAGTTCCTGCTTCGGCCCCAAACAGCCAAAAACGAGAACTATTCCACCGCAAGTTCGTGAGGGAACGCGAAATGCCCTACAGTCCGTATTTCACGACGACTCGGTTGATACGGCGACACCAGGGCTTGTACAGGGCGGCCAAGAACACGCAGGTCGCGAGGCCGTGTGTGATGTCGAACGGCACCGCCGTGGCAAGACGCGCCACGGCGCCCGCCCACGTGAGCGGCTGCACAAAACCGATGATGTCGTAGGCATTGATTACAACGCCGTAGAGCAGGCCCGATGCAAAGCCGTACGCCATCAGCGCCGGCATGCGCACGGTGCCGTCGGCGCGGTCGAACGCACCCGCATGCGCCAGCTCGCCGCCAACATAGCCAACTAGACCCCAGGCATACATCTGCCATGGCGTCCACATGCCCTGTCCAAAAAAGAAGTTGCTGGTCAGCGCCGCCAGCGCACCGACCATAAAGCCGTTACGACGACCGAGCGTCGCCCCGGCGATAATGGCGATGGCACTCACAGGTTTAAAGTCGGGAATGGGGCCAAACAAGATGCGCCCCGCCGCGGCCAACGCCGCCAAAACCAGCGTTGGCATAATCTGGCGCAGGCCCGGTCGCGACGCCTCGTAGCCCGCAAAGAACAACGCAAGCACCAGCGCCACCACGACAAGCATGGCAAGCGCCGCCTGCTCAACGCCCGCCAGCAACGCCGCGGCCATTACCGCCGGCACCGCCAGCAGCAGTGGGATCTCCAGTTTTGCTAGTAGGCGCGAGACGCAATAATCCGTCATCCCATCACGCCCTGTAGAACACGTTGTCGGCAAAAAAGTCGGTCGGCGGCTCCATGCAGGCAATCTCACCGTCGAACATCATGGCAATGTCATCGGCAACCTGCTCGGCAAAATCCAGGTCGTGCGTGGCCATGATGACGGTGCCGCCAGCCTCTGCATGGTCACGCAGAGCGCGGGCAATGATGCGGCGGCTGGTCAGGTCCAAACCCTTGGTGGGCTCATCGAGCAATAGTAGTTCGGGGCCGATTAGCAGCAGTTTTGCCAATGCAAGCAGTTGACGCTGCCCGCCCGAAAGATCGTACGGGTGGCGTCCATCCAAGCCCGACAGCCCCAGGCTCGCCGCGCGCTCCCGCGCCACAGCCTCGTCATATCCGCAGGTCGAAGCCCATTCCATCAGCTCATCGCGCACCGTCTCGGCAACCAGCAACGCCTTGGGATTCTGAGGCAGCAGTGCAGCCGAGGCCGCCGCGCGCACCATACGACCACGCTGCAACTTGACCGTCTTGGCCAGCACCGAAAGCATTGTCGACTTGCCGCAACCGTTGCCGCCAACAACCGCATGCACCGCGCCTGCCGAAAACGACGCATCGAGCCCACGCAGCACCCAGCCGGACGCCCGATCGTAGCGAAACCAGCTCCCTGCCAGGGTGGTAGCCGGCCCAGCGTGCATTTTTGGGAGTATTCGGCATCCACCGGCGCGCGATGGCGCCCCCGAGTCACCCTGCGGCAGTATTTGCGCCCCAAATTCAGCCGATTTGTCCGATTTCAGTCCTTTTTTTGCACCCGGAGCGCCCCCGCGCGGGTCCAAAGAGCCCGGCTGGCCACTGGCGCTGCTGAAAACTCCGTTTTTTGCACGCCGCGAGGCACCCCACCCCGGCACCTCGCCAGAAAACAGCTCTTCACGGTACCCCAGGGAGACAATGTCAGCCACCTCGCACACGCGTCCGCCCTCAATCCGGTACGCGCACGTCGCGTATTCGAGCATTGGGCGCGGCTGGTGCGTCGCCATGACAACCGTGCAGCCCAACTCGCGATTCACGCGAAACAGCGCATGCAGAAAACTCTTCTCGGCAACGGGGTCCAGTTGGGACGTAGGCTCATCGAGCAGCAGCACGCGCGGGCGCAACGCCAGCACAGCCGCCAGCGACAGCAGCTGTTTGCGTCCGCCCGAAAGCGTATCGGTATCGCGGTGGAGCCAATCCTCCAACCCAAAGAAATAGCTGGTCTC
Source organism: uncultured Collinsella sp. (assembly GCA_900551815.1). Classification (GTDB taxonomy): domain Bacteria; phylum Actinomycetota; class Coriobacteriia; order Coriobacteriales; family Coriobacteriaceae; genus Collinsella. The sequence continues at coordinate 21,748 of URXE01000033.1, read as the reverse complement.
GGCCACGCGACGGCGCATCTCATCACGCGACATGCCTAGGTTTTCCAGGCCAAACGCCATCTCGTGCCACACGGTTTCGCACACGATCTGGTTCTCGGGGTCCTGAAACACATAGCCCACACGCTCCGCGGACGCCCGGACATCCATGTCGGCAACGCTCTCGCCCAGCACGAACAGCTCGCCAGCGCATTCACCCGTCGGCGAAATCTCGGGCTTGAGCAGCGAGAGCAGCGTCGACTTGCCCGACCCGGTACCGCCAACGAGCAGTGCAAACGCACCTTGGGGGACAGACCAGTCGAGCCCGTCGAGCACCAGCGCCTCAGCCCCGGGGTAGGTAAAGCTCAGGCCCCGTACCTCAATCGCGGGTACATCAGAGCCGCACGCCACGCCCGTTACCGAGCAGCTATCCAACTGGGTCATCAGCCAAACCTCTTCTCGTCAATCGCGTACAGCACGCAGGGCAGCGCCATCCAGGCCGCATATACGACATAGCCCAGCCACGGCGCCGGCACCGATAGTTGCGGGTAAAACGAATACTGCGCCATCGCGGTCCACGCCACTGCCGTCGTGGCCACGCCAAACAGCGCAAGCCCAACCAGCGCGGCAACATCGCCGCGCCCCAGCCGATACCGCGCGTACGTCGTGCGGCGTGTCGCGGCGCCCCACCCACGGGAGCGCATAGCGTCCGCGCGCTCCAGCGAATCTTCCATGCCCCAGCCCATCAACACGCTCGATGCCCGCAGGCGCGAGCGCACGGGGTCGGCCGGCGCGCGGCCAGGCACATCAATCGCATCCTGCACCGCCAGCACCGTACGACCGCGGCGCAAAAACTGCGGGATAAGCCGCATGCACATCGAGATCATGAGCGCGATCACCGGCGCGGCGTTACCCAAAAGCGCAAGCACCTTGTCGTAGCCAAGCATCGATGCCGCCGCCTCAAACCACAGCACGCTCGCCACAAACAGCCCGCCCATGCACAGGCCGTAAACCATGCTCTCTAGATACACCGCACGCATGCCAATACGGAACAGCTCCGTCGAGCCCGAGGCGCTAAACAGCGGATTGAGCACCGCGATGATCAAAATCACCGGCAGCTGCCAGCGAAGCGCCCCCAACGTGCGCGCGGCGCCGCGCGTCGCAAACCCGTACGCCAGCCCGCCCGCAAGCGACAGCGCAATCAGCACCGGCTGCATCGAGAACATAGTGAGTCCCAGCGTCAGCACCATGTAGAGCGCTGGCACCGCCGGATGCGACATCGAAAATGCCGCGACGGGTTCGTTGCCCGATTCCCCTCGCATGATGTCCACGGGCACCCCCATCCTCTCGCTCAAACGCCAACGCCGCAGCGCCGCCGCCATGCACAGCCAGCGCAAACACCACGCCGGCAGCAGCGACATCGGCCGTCACGCGCCAATCGCTACGCGCTCATCATATGCCTGCGGTATCATATTGCGCCGTGTATCGTTTCCAAACACACGTCTCTATAACGTAACAGGAGATCACATGGACGCAACCGCAATTATCCTCGCCGCCGGCGAGGGCACCCGCATGAAGTCGAACCACTGCAAGGTTTCGCACAAGATCCTGGGTAAGCCCATGGTCCAGTGGATCGTCGACGCCACCATCAAGGCCGGCTGCAGCCGCGTCGTGGTCGTCATCGGCAGCCACGCCGACGAGATGCGCGCCCTTATCGATGGCGCCTACGCCAACAGCGCCACCAAGGTCGAGTGCGTCGAGCAGACCGAGCGCCTGGGCACCGGCCACGCCGTAAAGGTCGCGCTCGAGGCCTGCGGCATCACGCAAGGCCCCGTCGTCGTGCTCAACGGCGACCTGCCGCTCATCACCGCCGACACCGTCGCCAAATTCGCGCAGACCGTCGCTACCGGCGAGCTCGCCTGCACCGTCATGACCATGACCCCGCCCGACCCCTTCGGCTACGGCCGCATCAAGCTGGGTGCCGACGGCCAGATCGAGCGCATCATCGAGCAGAAGGACTGCACGCCCGAGCAGGCCGCCACGCTGCTCGAGTGCAACGCCGGCTGCTACGCCTTCGACGGCGCTCAGCTTGCCGCGCATATCGACGAGATCGGCAACGACAACGCGCAGTCCGAGTACTACCTGCCCGACATGCTCGAGATCCTCAAGGGTCACGGCCAGGCGGTCTCCATCTTCCACTGCGACGACTACCGCGACGGCCTGGGCGTCAACAGCCGCATCCAGCTCGCGCAGCTCACCGCCATCGCGCGCGACCGCATCAACGAGCACTGGATGGCCGGGGGCGTTACGTTCATCGACCCCACGCAGGCCTGGATCGGCCCCGACGCCACCATCGGCCGCGACACCGTCGTGTGGCCGCAGACGCACCTGATCGGCCACGTCACCGTGGGCGAGGAGTGCCAGCTCGGCCCCAACAGTCGCCTCACCGACACCACCGTCGGCAGCGGCTGCACCATCGATGAGACCATCGCCATCGAGGCCGTCATCGAGAACGGCGTCGACTGCGGCCCGCGCGCCTACCTGCGCCCGGGCACCCACATGCTCGACGGCTCCAAGGCCGGTACGCACGTGGAGATCAAGAAGTCCACGATCGGCGAGGGCTCCAAGGTTCCGCACCTGTCCTACATCGGCGACACCACCATGGGCTCCGGCGTCAACGTGGGCGCGGGCTCCATCACCTGCAACTACGACGGCGTGCACAAGCACAAGACCGTCATCGGCAAGGATGCCTTCATCGGTTCCGACACCATGATGGTCGCGCCCGCTCAGATCGGCGACGGCGCGCTTGTGGCCGCCGGCTCCGTCATCACCGAGCCGGTTCCGGCCGACGCACTCGGCCTGGGCCGCGCCCGTCAGGTAAATATTGAGGGCTGGGCCGCCGATTATCGCCGCCGTCTGCACGAGGACGACGAGGTATAACGTTTTACCAAGCACAAAAGGAGCTGTTCCATGGGGACGGCTCCTTTTTCTATCGTGACCTGCGCGACCGGATGAGTGGTCGGTTCGTGTCCGTTGACGGTAAAGACGTTATCAAGACCCGATTAACCCCGCCGCACGGTTACAATGCAAAAAGGCATCTATATGGCATTCGATGTATAAAGGAGAAGGGTAATGCCGATTAATGATCCCGAGAAGTCGGAGAATATGCGCAAGTCCATCCGCGTGTATTCCGGTTCCTCCAACCGTCCCCTCGCTCAGAAGATCGCTGAGTACCTTGGGGTCGAGCTTTCGGGCCTTACGCTAAAGCAGTTCGCCAACGGTGAGATTTACGCCCGCTACGACGAGACCGTCCGCGGCGCCGACGTCTTCCTGATTCAGTCCGTGGCCGGCGGCAACGTCAACGACATGCTCATGGAGCTGCTCATCGCCACCGACGCTGCCAAGCGCGCATCCGCCCGCTCCATCACCGCCGTTATCACCCACTACGGCTATGCCCGCCAGGACCGCAAGGCCGGCCCGCGCGAGCCCATCACCGCCCGCCTCGTCGCCAACCTGCTCGAGCGTGCCGGTGTCGACCGCATCATCACCCTCGACCTGCACCAGGGTCAGATCCAGGGCTTCTTCGATATCCCGGTCAACCACCTGTCCGCACTGCCGCTGTTTGGCCAGTACTACAACGACATGCACTTCGACACCGACAACCTGGTTGTCGTCTCCCCCGACGTGGGTCGTGCCAAGGCCGCCAAGAAGCTGTCCGACATGCTCGGCTGCGACCTGGCCATCGCCCACAAGGGCCGTCCGCGCCACAACGCCGCCGAGGTCATGGGCATCATCGGCGACATCAAGGGCAAGACCTGCGTCATCAACGACGACATGATCGACACCGCTGGCACCCTGTGCGCCAACGTCAAGGAGCTCAAGGCCATGGGCGCCGGCGACATCTACGTCTGCGCCACCCACGGTATCTTCTCCGGTCCGGCCATCGAGCGCCTGAACGACGCCCCGATCGTCGAGTGCGTCGTCACCGACGCCATCCCCGTCGAGGTCGGCGGCAAGATTAAGACCATCTCGGTCGCCGAGGAGTTCGCTCAGGCCATCTCCGCCGTTTACCACGAGGAGCCCGTCTCCACGCTCGTCGGCGGCGACTTCGCGCTGTAATCGCATCGTCCTTGCAACCCGGCGCATCGCCGTCGGAACAGAAGAAACCCCCGCGCTCCCCCTTGCTTCGCAAAGGTCGCGCGGGGGTTTCTTCTGTTCCGACGGCTTGCTCTGCTGCGGCCGTGCTTTTGTCTGGTGGGATTTCGCTGAAACGAAGTCTCGCCTTCGGCGGGCGTGGTAGCCTTTGTCGTTGATTGAACTATTTGTGTAACGAAGGGACAAACATGGCAGCTGCACAGCCGCTCAAGATTCGCATGGTTGCCGGACTTGGCAACCCGGGCGAGGAATATGCCGAGACCCGCCACAACGCCGGTTTTAAGGCAATCGACGAGCTGGCCCGTCAGGCCGGCGTCACGTACTGGAAAAACCAGGCCGGCGCCGAGGTCGCGCTCATCAACATCAACGACCCCGAGGAAGAGGGCGGCAAGCGCCAGATTGTGCTGGTCAAGCCGCAGTCGTACATGAATACCTCTGGCGGTCCCATCTCCAAGCTCTGCCGCGAGTACAAAATCAAGGCCGAGGAGCTGCTCGTGATCCACGATGAGCTCGATATTCCCGCCGGCGACGTACGCGTTAAGGTGGGCGGCGGCCACGCCGGTCACAACGGGCTGCGTTCCATCATCGACAAGATGGGCAGCCGCGACTTCAGCCGCATCCGCACCGGCATCGGCAACCCTCCCGGCAAGATGGCTGTCGCCGACTACGTGCTCAAGCAGCTGCGCGCCCGCGAGGCCGAGGACTTCCAGGATACCTGCGCCCGCGCCGCAGACGCCGCCGGCCTGGCGATCGTGCACGGCGTAATCTACGCCCGCGATCACGTCAACGGCGCCGCTTCCGCCAACGGCAAGCACTAAAGCCTACCATTTAGGGACAGGCTTATTTTGGCAGGTTTTATCTGCGGAAACACCTCAGTTGCGGCATCGCAATCAACCGCGCGCCGACTTACACACATAGCGCCCCAAAGGGGGCCGGCCTCATCACAACCCGAGGCCGGCCCCCTTTGCCGTTTTACCCGATAAAACTGACCAAAATAAACCTGCCCCTATTTGGTAGGCCAAAGTGGATAAACCCTGCTCCCAACCGCCGAAGATACACGTAAGCGACATGTCCATGAGGGTATAATTTGTACCGTATGTCTGCACAACGCCTGTGCGCGTACGGTTTTATTCGGGCTACCGTCCATTTCCGTGGAGGCACGGTTCGGTCGCCCTAACAAGAGAGGGGTTCTATGTATAAGATCCTGGAGAAGACGCAGTTCTCGGAGAAGGTGTTCAAGTTCCGCATCGAGGCGCCCGCAATCGCCAAGCATGCGCACGCTGGACAGTTCCTCATGGTTCGCGCCAATGAGACGGGCGAGCGTGTCCCGTTTACCCTGGCCGGCTGGAACGGTGACGAGGGCTGGGTCGAGTTCATCTTCATGGTGATCGGCAAGACCACCGAGATGCTTTCCACCTACGAGGCCGGCGAGTCGCTGCGCGACGTCGTGGGCCCGCTGGGCGTTCCCACCGAGATGGCTGAGGGCCCCTGCGCCGTCATTGGCGGCGGCGTCGGCCTGGCAATTGCCTTCCCGGTCGCCAAGCACCTGGTCGAGACCGGTCACGAGGTGCACGCCATCATGGGCGCCCGCACCAAGGACCTCCTGCTTATGGAGGACCAGTTCCGCGAGCTCCTCGACGAGGACCACATCCACATCACCACTGACGACGGTTCCTACGGCGAGCAGGGCGTTGTCACCGCTCCGCTGGAGCGTCTGCTGCAGGACAAGGCCGTGAGCCAGGTCTTCTGCGTCGGCCCCGTTCCGATGATGAAGTTCTCGACCCTCACCGCCCAGAAGTACGACACCCCCATCACCGCGTCGCTCAACCCCATCATGGTTGACGGCACCGGTATGTGCGGCTGCTGCCGCGTCGAGGTGGGCGGCGTGACCAAGTTCGCTTGCGTCGACGGCCCCGACTTCGATGCCACCCTGGTCGACTGGGATGACCTTCGTGCCCGCCAGGCCGCTTACCGTTCCGAAGAGGGCGCGTCCCTCAAGGCCTATGAGGAAAAGAGCTGCGCATGCCACTAGTTAACGGTCGTTTCGTTGCCGATATGAAGTCGCCCCGCACCCCCGATAACGAGGAGCCGGCTGCCGAGCGCGCCTGCGACTTCCGCCCCGTCGACAAGGGCTTCACCGAGGAAATGGCGCTGGCCGAGGCCGAGCGCTGCCTCAACTGCAAGAAGCCGTTCTGTGTTGAGGGCTGCCCCGTCAACATCAACATCCCCCGCTTTATCGAGCAGATCCGCGCGAAGGACTTCGGCGGCGCCCTCGATACCATCCGCGAGGACTCCATGCTTCCCGCTATCTGCGGCCGCGTCTGCCCGCAGGAGAACCAGTGCGAGGGCAAGTGCATCCGTGGTAAGAAGTCCGAGCCCGTGGCCATCGGCCAGCTCGAGCGCTTCCTGGGTGACCGCCCCGAGCTCGCCTCCACGCCCAAGATGGCCCCCAAGAACGGCAAGAAGGTCGCCGTCGTCGGCTCTGGCCCGTCCGGCATCACCTGCGCCGGCGAGCTCGCCCGCAACGGCTTTGACGTCACCGTCTTTGAGGCCTTCTTTACCGGCGGCGGCGTGCTGGTCTACGGCATCCCCGAGTTCCGTCTGCCCAAGGCAGTCGTCAAGCGCGAGATTGACGGCCTGGAGGACATGGGCGTCAAGTTTGAGTACAACTCCGTCGTGGGCAACATGGCCACGGCCGAGGAGCTGTTCGAGCAGGGCTTCGACGCCATCTACGTGGCGACCGGCGCCGGCCTGCCCAAGTTCCTCAACGTCCCCGGCGAGAACCTGCCCAACGTCTTCTTCGCGAACGAGTACCTCACCCGCGTGAACCTGATGAAGGCCAACAAGTTCCCCGAGTACGACACCCCCACCAAGCACGGCAAGAACGTCGTCGTCTTTGGTGGCGGCAACGTGGCTATGGACGCCGTCCGTACCGCCAAGCGCCTGGGCGCCGAGCACGCCATCATCGCCTACCGTCGTACCGAGGACGAGATGCCCTGCCGTCGTGCCGAGCTGCACCATGCCAAGGCCGAGGGCGTCGAGGTTCTGCCGCTCGTCTCCCCGCTCGAGTTTGTCGCCGGCGAGGACGGCTCCGTGTGTGCCGTCAAGGTCCAGAAGATGGAGCTCGGCGAGCCCGACGAGTCCGGCCGCCGTCGTCCGGTGCCCATCGAGGGCGCCATCGAGGAGATCCCCTGCGACGTCGCGATCTCGGCTATCGGCACCAACGCCAACCCCTTCGCAAAGAAGATCGGCGGCAAGATGGAGCTCAACAAGTGGGGCTACATCGTCGCCGACGAGGAGACCGGCCAGACCACCGATCCCCGCATCTGGGCCGGCGGCGACATCGTCACCGGTGCCGCTACGGTCATTCTGGCGATGGGCGCCGGCAAGAAGGCCGCCGCTTCGATCACCAAGAGCCTGCTGGGCGAGTAATCACCTGCAGCACTAGCCACCAAACGGCAAAGTCCCCGTCGAGCATACGCCCGGCGGGGACTTTTTCTATGCCGGCCGCCCAAACCACCACGATGGGGACAGGCACCTTTGTGGTGGTTTGGGACCTGGTCGGCAAACCAATTCCGGCGTTTGTCTCAATCTGTAACAGTTAGACGCTGTTGAGCCTTGTAGTTGTTACAGATCAAGATATTGTGCCAGCCGCCCCCGCTTTGTCTCAATCTGTAACATCTGGAGCCGTTTTGACTGGCTTGGTGTTACAGATTGAGATTTTACTAACGTCGAGGATGGGCGCCGCCACCCAACCCTAACGCTTGCGGCGCTTGGTCGCTGCGAGGCCGGCGGCGGCTACGGTTGCGCCGGCGATGCCTAGGGCGGTAACCGTCATTGCGGTAGCGTCACCCGTGGCAGCCAGAGTAGCGTCGCCCTTCTTGGCCTGCGTGGTTTTCTCAACCGTCTTGGCCGTGGTGGTTGTCGTGACCGGCTTTGTCGCGGGCTTGGTCTCAGGTTTCACCTCGGGCTTGGGCTCAGGCTTGACTTCAGGCTGCGGCGCGGGCTTTTCGGGGTCGACCGGAGCCGGCGTGGCCTCGGGCGTAAACGTCAGATCAGTGTTGAGCCACAGGGTGAAGGTCCAACCGCTCTCGGAATCAACCTCACTTGCCTCGCCCACCTGATAGCCACACTCAACCCCATTGATCTTCAGCTTGGTATTGGGCGTAAAGTAGAAACCACGCGCCGGCTTAAAGTACAGGCCGTAACGATAGGTCACACCGGGCTTAAACGCGTCGATATGGTTGGTGATGTGCTGGTCCCAGAACTCGACGGAATTTACTTCGCTGCCGTCGCTGCCCGTCCAGAACTCGCATTGGAGAATAGAGTCCGAGTCAGTCGGAGTGCCCGCCGTAAAGACCGGCTTATCGCCCGCCTTGAAGGTGGTCGTGGCGCCGTTGATCTCTATAACGTCGATGGCACGCCATTCGTCGATTGGCTGCTCGCACAGCATATTGTCAGCGGTTGGCGCAAAGACGCCGTTGTCGGTCTTTATGTGGTGCACCCAATGACCGTTGACGTTCATATTGCAGTCATCGGCCACGGTGTTGTTGCCCTTGAGCCTCAGCTCAACGGAATACATGTAGAACTTGCCCTCTTCGAAGTGGTCAATCTTCTTCATGCCCGGCGTGTACTTTGCGGGGTCGGAATACCAGAAGGCAACGGGCTTGAGCTCCGCAGGGTCGCTGCCATCCATCTCTTCCCAGCACTCATAGGCGATCTCATACTTATCGGCATCGGCGGAAGGAATCGTCGCGGTCGCACGCGGCGCCTCGCCGGGCGCATAGTCGGTTTTCACATCGTTGACGTTTAGATTCTCAAGAGCTTCGTTTTCCGACGAAGCAGGCATCGTAATTGTTTTAATAGCAGGGACATACAGGAATTCTCCGCTTAGACTCGACTTTACGGTTTCCCCGTTTACGGTAACAACGGTTTCATCGCTGAAGGAATATCCATCTTTTGGCTTCAGCATAAGAGAATACACGTACTCTTTCCCGCTTTTAAACTTTGTAATAGTCGGCAGGGAACCATGTGAGCCGTTATCGGAATACCAGGCAGCAACGGGTTCGTTGTTTTCAAATTCCTGCCAGCATTCATAAGCGATTTCGTATTTATCTGCATCGTAGTTAGGGACACCTGCCGTCGCCTGCGGACCAGTATCCAGCTGCCAATTGAAGTCCGTATTCTGAACATTGGCAAAGGAGATGGATTCCGATTCTGATTCCGCTGCCGGGATAACAAGGCACGCCCTCTCGTAAACATGGGTGCGGGTGTAGTAGTCATCCCGGATCTCGTTAATAGTGGGTTTCCCGGTCGCCTCGGTGTCTCCTTTAAAGGCGTCGTCCGGATCACCGATGATGATATTCCCGGGCTCTGTACCCGTATACGTAAGCTTGGATCCATCATAGGTGGTCGTCATCTTGGACTTATTCTCCTTGTACTCCGTAAAGTACTTCTGCTCCTCCTTCTGTCTCTGAATCTTGCTGATATCCAGGGTAAGCGTTGTTTTATTGCTCGCACTGTCATACGCCGCATGGACGATCAAGTCCCCCAGGCCGATAAAAGTCAAAGCGCTACCATCGAGAGCAGACTGGTCTCCATCTACAAGTGCAATCCCCTCCACATACTCAATCGTTTCTTCTTTCTTGATGTCGGTGTAATTGTTCCGCACCGTAATATTGACCCTAACGCCGCTGCCGCCAACAACATCGGTCACGCCACAGGGCATGATGGCGTCGCTTGCCGGAGTGGCGGCGCTGTCGTCGCCAGAAGCGTTTTGCCCAGCGAGCGCCGCACCGCTAGACTCATCGGCGGCATCGGCTGGAATTGTCTGCTGAGGCTCAACGGTGGCTTGCGCCGCCGGAGCAGCACCGGTTGCAGGCGCGGTCGAAGCAGCTGGTGCGGTCGTTGCAGCCGTATCCTCCGCAACCGTCGGCGTCACCGGAGCCGCGGCAACCTCATCCGTCCCAGCGGCGGGATCGGCGCATTCCGTCGCCAGCGCCACGCTCGGCAGCAGCAACTGACCGACCATAAGCGCACACGCGCCGGCGCAAGCTATTTTGGCACCCACACAACGCCAGGTACCGTGAGCAAGCGAGCAGGTGGACTCACGTTGAGCTTGCTTGTCAAAGTGACTTTCGTTCATAACGGCCTCCTTGGTCGTAGGGACATACCACCACAAAGGTGTCTGTCCCCTTTGTGGTGGTCCTGTACCACCAAGATGTGCCAAATGACTCCGTACGCCTAGGTTCGTAGATACGAACCTAGGCCTCTACCTGCGGTTTAATTCAATATGATTTCACCATCGCCACACTCGTCCCAGGGACGCTACAATCGAGGACACGATTATTCGTCCACCCAAAGGACCGTCCTTGAACCTGAGCAAGCCTAAAATCAACGCGCTTCTGGTGCTCGCGCTCTTCACCTTTGCCTTCCTTGCCGCCGAGTTTCGCTTCGACGTCAACGTCGGGCTGCTCGCCGGTGCCGAACGCGTTGTGCTTGCGCAGGGCTTTATTCTGGGCGCGAGTGTACTCGGCTTTATCGGATACGCGCCGCTGCTCGGGCTCGCACAGCGCAAAGGCCACTCGCTGGCAGCCGTCAACGCCGCCGCCGTCTCTATCGTCATCGTGGGCCTGACCCAAATTCAGTTCCCTACGGCCCCGCTTGTGCTCGAGATTCTGGGCTGCGTGGCGTTCTTTGGACTCGGCCTGCTGGGTGCCGCAGCGCACCACGCCTTTTCGTTGACATTCCAGGATGACCCCAAGCTCGCCACCGGCGCAGGAGCGGCCTATGCTGCGGGCATCCTGATGCAGTTCGCCATCAACCTGCTCGATTGCGGCGGCATCGCAGAGCTCATCGTCCTTGGCACAGCGACTATCGCCATCTCCGTCCTCAGCGTCGTTCCCCAAAAGGCCGCCGAGAGCTCCAGCCCCACCATCAATCCCTTTGCCGAGCCCTCGCACGCCCTCGCCAAGCAGGCGTGCTGGAGTATCGCGCTCGTCATGATTCTGGCCTGCTTGTTCTCGACCCTCGACAACGTGGTCACGCTCTCCAACGCCCACGGCACCATTGCCGTGCAGACCTGGCCGCGCCTCTTTTTGGCGGCAAGCGGCCTTGCCGCCGGCATCGTCTTTGATCTTGCCGAGCGTCGCTACATGGGACTTGTCATGTTCGGCATCGCCGTGCTCTCGACCATTTCCATCCTGGCCGTCGAGGCCGGCGCCGATCCCAACCTAGGCCTTGTCGTCTTTTACCTGAGCTCGGGCTTTTTTGTCACGTTCTTTACCGCCACCTTTACGCAGCTGGCACCGCGCATGCATGCGCCCGCACTGTGGGCTGGCATGGGCCGCGCAGCCAACAACGTGTGTGCGTTCACTACGTCGGGCATCTCGCTGGCACTTGTGACCTCGGGCAATGTCGCCCTCATCATGATCGGCGCGCTCATGCTGCTTGTGGCGGCGAGTGTGGCGTTTGTAGCCGCGGGCCTGTTCCGCCTGCCCCAAACCGAGCAGGAGCGCGAACACCAGCAACGAGCCGAGAAAGCACTCGCCGCCCCCACCATCGAGGAGCAACGCCAGGCCTTCATCGCCAACCACGCTCTCACCCCGCGCGAAGTCGACGTGCTCATAGCCGTGACCCAGGATGAACGCCCGCTCAAACAGATCGCCGAGGAACTCGGCATCTCGATGCGCATGGTACAGCGCCACCTGAGCTCTATCTACCAAAAGACCGACACGCAAACGCGCGCCGGTCTCACCAAGGCCTTCCCCTCGGCCTAAAACAAAAACCACCACAAGGTGCCCGTCCCCTTGTGGTGGTTTTGGTCGGCTAGCCTTCGAGCTGCGCTACCTTGTAGCGGTAGGCAGCGGCGATGACGTCTTTACAGCCCTCGCGTCCCAACTTGGCGCGGTTGACAACGATATCCTTGCCGCTCGTCATCTTCCACTTTCCGGCGCTGTAGCGCTTGTAGAACGCCTCGCGCGCCTTCTGCTGCTGCTTGACCAGCTTGGCGCCCTTCTTTTTGTTGAGGCCGCGCTTTTTGCGCACAATCTCGACGCGGTCCTCAAAGGGAGCGGTCACCAATACGGCAATGTGGTTGGGGTTGTTACGCAGCAGATAATCGGACAGACGACCTTCGATAATGCAGCTCTCGGTCTCGCCCAGATCCAAAATCACCTGGCTCATCTTTTGGAACAACTTGTCCGAGTACGAACGCGCGTCATAGCGGTCAGGCAGAAACGCCATGTTCTCCACGGCCAGGCGCTCGTCGTAGGCAGCCATCTTGTCGAGCGACTCACCCGCACGCAGCGACGCGCGCACCAGCAGCTCGTTGTCATACAGCGGAATCCCCAGCTCATTGGCGAGGATACGGCCAATCTCGTGGCCCTCGGCGCCAAAGTCGCGCGCGATGGTAATGACCACGGGACTCTTCTTGTTCTCCAGATCGCTCATCGCGATTCCTTTCTAACAAATGAGAAATAGGCGATTCCTGATTCCCATTTTGTCACTTACGACCGTCCTGGTTTCCCAAGTGCGGCAGATTGCCCCGAAAGAGGAGCGCCGCGTACTAAATGTACGCAAGCGACGATTGAGGGGCAAGGTGCCGTGCTTGGGGAAGCAGGACTACGCTGCCACGATACGACGTTGATACGCTCGGACCAGCAGCGAGATACCAAAGTTGAGCACAAAGTACATCGCAAACACCAGGCCGTAGAGCATAAGCACCTGCGACAGATCGATCGCGTGGGCCATCACGACGTTTGCCGTGTACATGAGCTCGGCCACGTTAATGCCCGAAAGATACGAGCTGTCCTTAATGACGGTCGTGCACTGGCTAAACAGCGCCGGAATGATCGTCTTAAACGTCTGCGGCAGAATGATGTAACGCATGGTGGCAAAGAAGCCGAAGCCCTGGCTCTGCGCTGCCTCAAACTGGCCGCGCGGAATCGAGTTGAGGCCGCCACGCACAATCTCGGCCATAACAGCGCTGGTAAACAGCGTAAAGGCGATGGTCGAAATCACAATGTCCAAACCCTGCACCGTAAAGTAGATAAACAGAATCCACAGCAGGTTCGGCGTGCAGCGGAACAGCTCGATATAGGCGCTCACCAAAATACGGAACGGGCGGGGCGCATAGCTTTTAACGAGCGCCAGCACCGTGCCAAAGATGAGCGAGAAAAAGATCGACAGCGCCGAGATCTCGATTGTCTTAACAAAGCCGCCCCAAATGTAGAGCAGGTTGGTCGCGTTGAAAATTTCCATGCGCTAGGCCTCCTCTACGTTGTCGAGCCCCAGCTCGGCCAGGCTCACGCCGCGCGGACGCTCCTTGGAGCGGCGCTCGAGCCACTGCACCAGCATGGCGAGCGGAAAGCAGATGATGAAGTACATAAGGCAGCAGACGATATATCCCTGCAGGTAGCCGTACAGACTCACAAAGTTGTCGGAACGGTACATAAGGTCGCCGCCGGCCACGAGCGCCAGCACCGACGTGTTCTTGACCAGGTTGAGCGCCTGGTTACACAGCGGCGGCAGAATGATCTTGAATGTCTGGGGCAGCACGATGTACCAGTACGCCTGCGCACGGGTGAAACCCTGGCTCTGGGCCGCCTCCATCTGACCACGCGGAACCGCCTCGATACCGGTGCGGATGACCTCCGAAATGTAGGCCGCATGATAAAGGCCCACACCCAAGAAGCCCAGCACGAACGGCGCGATGCGCACCGGCTGGTCGGCACCGGTTATGGCCTGCAAAAACTGCGGACCGGCCATGTACATAAAGAGCACCTGCACGGGCAACGGGGTGTTCTGGTAAAACTCCACGTACACGCGGCTTATGGCGCGCAGCACGCGCGAGCGAGTGGTAGAGAACACGCCAAGCAGCGTGCCCAGCACCAGCGACAGCAGCAGGCCGGCAACGACCACCTGCAGCGTCACGCCAAAGCCCTCCCAGAAGGGCCCCATGTTTTGAAATGTCGTCGACCAACGGTCGGCGTCAAATAATCCTTCGAGCATTTGATTCCTTCCTTGGACGATGCGCCTATACAAGACCCCAGGTCTTAACCTCTTGGTCGAGCCAGCCATCGGCCAGGCGATCGCAAATCACCTGATCGACCACGGCGGAAAGGTCGCAGCCCTTCTTGGTCGCCACGCCGTAGCCCTGCTCGCCAAACTTGACCTCGGGCTGCAACAGCTCAACGGTCTCGTTCATGTAACCGGCCAGCGTGGAGCGGTCCATGGCAAAGACGTCGATATTGCCGGCGTCGAGCGAACTCTTGATGATGGGGTAGCCGCTAAAGGCCCTAAACTCGGGCTTGCAGCTAAAGCCGTTGTCCTTGATCATCTGCTCGATCAGGCTCTGCGTGGTGGCGCCCTGGCTCACGCCAATGACCTTGCCATCCAAATCCTCAATCGAGGTAAAGCCCGAACGCTTCTTGACCATGAGCCCCACGTAGTCGGTGCGGTACGGCGTCGAGAAATCCCAGCTCTTCTTGCGCTCGTCGGTGATGGTGTAGGTCGCCGCGACCACATCGAGCTGGCCGTTATCGATCAGCGGGCCGCGCGTCTTGGGCGTCACGTCGGTAAACTCGACAAGCTCCTGGGCGCGGGCCTCCTTGTAGCTCACGCCAAAGACGGCAGCGGCGATCTGGTAGCACAAATCGACTTCCATGCCCTCAAAGCGGCCCTTGGCGGTGTCGTAATAGCCGTAGCCGGGAACGTCCTTCTTAACGCCGGCATTCAGATGGCCACGCGACTTGATGGCCGCAAGCTTGGACCCCTTGTCGGAGCCCTCGCCGCTGGTGGAGTTGCCGCAACCGGCAAGCGCGGTCCCCGTCAGCGCAAGCATGCCGGCGCCAGCCAGCTGCAAAAAGTGACGGCGCGACACGGCCGCCCTCATCATATCCGTCATGTCCATCACCGCGCCTAGTGCAGAATCTTGGACAGGAACTCGCGGCAGCGCGGGTTCTCGGGGTTATCGAAGAAGTGCTCGGGCGTGCCCTCCTCCAGAATGCGGCCGTCCTCCATAAAGATGACGCGGTCGGCCACCTGGCGCGCAAAGCCCATCTCGTGCGTCACGCAGATCATGGTGATGTCCTCCTGCGCGAGCTCAATCATAACGTCCAGAACCTCCTGGACCATCTCGGGGTCGAGCGCCGAGGTCGGCTCGTCAAACAGGATGATGGGCTGCTTGGTGCACAGGGCACGGGCGATGGCGATGCGCTGCTGTTGACCACCCGAGAGATTCTGCGGATACTCGCCGGCCTTATGCGCCATGCCGACGCGCTTGAGCGCAGCGATGGCGATCTCGGTCGCCTCCTCCTTGCTCTTCTTTTGCAGCTTGATGGGCGCGAGCGTCAGGTTGCCCAGCACCGTCATGTTGGGATACAAGTTGAACTGCTGAAACACCATGGAGCTGTACTTGCGAGCCATCTCCAGGTGATTCTTTTTGGTGAGCGGCGTACCGTCGATGACGACCTCGCCCGACGTGGGCTCCTCCAGATAATCGACGCAACGGATGAGCGTCGACTTACCCGAGCCGGAAGGCCCGATCATTACGAGCTTCTCGCCGCGCTTGACGGTGAGATTGATATCTTTGAGCACATGCAGGTCGCCAAAGTACTTGTTGAGATGCTTGATCTCGATCATGTCTGCCATGAATGTCCCTTCCCTGCGTTTACACGAGTTGAACTATTGTACGGAAAGAATCACGTTTCCGCAGCCCACACTACATTCCCGTAAAGAACCCGCAACCTTTAACCCACTCATTGGGGACAGACTTAAATGAGTACCTGCTCATTGGGCACTCATTTAAGCCCGTCCCCAATGAGCGCCGAAAATAATACAACCGCCCTTGTTGAGCATAAGTCAGCGAAAACCCGTACACGCGAGCAAGGTGACGTGAAATGAAAGGGCGCAGACCTTATGGTCGCGCCCTTTCATTTCACGTCACCTTGCTCGCGTGTACGGGTTTGCAGCGTCGAGCCGTTACGCGGTTTGGTAAAACCGCGTAACAAATTACGCAAGCTTTGCGCCGACAATCTTTGCTGCTGCCGGCTTATCGAAGTTGCCGCCAGTGGCCTTGCCCAGAGCGCCCATGACCTGGCCCATCTGCTTCTTAGAGGTCGCACCCAGCTCGGCGATGACCTGCTCGATCAGGGCCTCGAGCTCCTCGCCCGAAACCTGCGCGGGCAGCAGGCTCTCCAGAATCTTGACCTGCTCGGTCAGGTTGTCAGTACGGTCCTGGTCGGTGCCGGCCTTGATGGACATCTCCAGCGTCTCGCTCGTCTGCTTAATCAGACGCTTGATCATGCTGTTGACGTCTTCCTCGGTCACGTCGCGGCGCTCGTTAACCTCGATATTCTTCACCTCGGCCTTAACCTGGCGAATGATGGACAGGCGAACCTTGTCCTTGGCCTTCATGGCGGCAATCATTTCCTGCTGCAGCTCTTCGTTGGTCATCTGCAAATCCTCCTCAATAGTGCGGGCGGCACTCGCACGAGCGCCGCCCCATGATTACTCAGTCGTCGACGAATCGTCGGTCGAACTCTTGGTGACGCCCTTCAGGCTGACGTTGTACGGCACGTCCTTGGGCATGGGGTTAACGGTGATGTCGGCGTCCTTCTTGTACTGCTCCAGCCACTCGCTGTACGCGGTGCTTGCCGCCTGCGTCTTCACCACGTTGGAGACGTACTTCTTGATGTCCTTGGGCACCTGCTTAATGTCATCAACCTGATTATCGACATGGAAGTAGTCGGTGCACTTGATGATGTGATAGCCATAGGTCGACTCGACGACGTCGCTCACATCGCCCTTGTTGAGTCCCTCGAGTGCCGCCTGGTAGCTGTCGACGAAGGTGGTGAGCTTGTCCCAGCCCACATCGCCCTTCTTCTCCTTGGAGCCGGTGTCGTCAGAGTACTGCTTCACGGCGTCCTCAAAGCTCAGCTCGCCGGAGTTGATCTTGTCCAGGCACTCCTGCGCCTTGGCCTTGGCGGCGGCCTTGTCCTCGTCGGAAGCGTCAGAATCGACCTTAATCAGGATATTCGACGAACGACGGGCATCGTTGTAGTTGGACAGGTTCTCATTGATGTAATCGACAATCTCGCTGTCCTTGGGCTTGCTGGTGGGTGCCACGGCATCCTTGAGCTTCTGCTGCGCCAGACTCTCCTTGAGCGAGTCCTTGTAGGTGTCCTCGGTGTAGCCATAGGTCTTAAGCGTCTTCTTAAAGGCTTTGGCGCCGCCGGCACTCTTGCAGGCGTCCTTCCAAGCCTTCTCGACCTCCTTGTCCGACACCGTCACGCCGTTTTCCTTCTGCGCTTGCTGAAGCAGGATCTGCTGCGCATAGGAGTCGATGAGCTGCTTGCGGTACTTCTTGGGTGTGAGGTCGTTGTCGACCAGGTACTGTGCCCAGTCCTTGTCCTTGGTGTAGCCGTAGGACGTGCGCATGCTCATGATCTGCTTGGTCACGGTGTCCTCGGTGAGGTTGGTGCCGTTGATAGTGGCAGCCACGCCACCAGTAAGCTTATAGCCCGAGCTGGCACTTTCGGTCTGTGACATCAGGCCGGAGCACGCCATGGCCGAGACGGAAAGCAGCATCGCCAGCACGCCGATGACCACCAGGACAATCTTGACGGTCTTAGACACGTACGTCTTGCGCTGCTTCTTACGAGAGCTGGAGGCGGCGCGAGCCTGTTGCTCGGGCGTCGGCGCGGCCTCGGGGTTCTTTTTCTTGTTTGCCATGTTTGGCCTTTCGCATCACGAATCGAACAAACGCCATTGTGTCACAACGCAGCCTCCACGGCACACCTGGTGCATGGGGGACGGGTTAATCTGCACCATTTTGGTGCAAAGGGGACAGGTCTGGCAGTTGGCAGTTAGGGACAGTCCCCAAATGCCGACTTAGAAGTGGCGACGGATGGCGTCGACCATGCCTTGGGGCGTGGTCTGGCCAAGCACATCGGCTGCAGCGTCGGCGTCCATAAAGATATTCATGAGCGCCTGAAGCGCCTCGACCTGGCCGCCCGGCTCGGCAATACCCAGGTTGATGACAATCTGCGCCGGCACGGGGGCACCCATGCCCGCCATAGCATTGAATGTCACGGGCACAGCAGGCTTTACCACCGCGATATAGGGCTTGGCCACAAATCCCGGATCGGTGTGCGGGATGGCGATGTTTGCCGCCGGCATAGCGAGACCCGTGGGATAGGCGTCCTCACGTGTGCGAACGGCGTCGAGCCAACCGGGCGCAATGTAGCCACGCGGAGCGAGCTCGCCCTCGAGTCGCGCAAACACCTCATCCGGCGTCGCACACTCCCAATCAAAAAACACCAGCTCAGGCGTAAACAGCGCTTCGTTATCCGCCATGCGCTCACCTCTCTCACCTAGTCACCTGGGACGTTCTTAAACGACTAGTCATTCAAGAACGTCCCCAATGACTAGTCGTTTAAGAACGTCCCCAATGACTGCCAAAAACAAAGGATGGCCACTTGCGCCTTGGCGCCAATGACCACCCTGACTACTCGGCTAAATTGTACTGTGCGCCGCTAGCCGCGAGGCGCATCAATTGCGACCTTGCCGCTCTCCAGCACGTGAACGCGACCGTCGGCGAGCATCTGCACGACCTCGGGATACAGCACGTGCTCGATCGCGTGGATGTGCTCCTCGAGCGTGTCGACGTCCCAACCCTCCTCAACAGCCAGCGCACGCTGGGCGATGATGGGGCCGTTGTCGTAGATCTCGTTGGCAAAGTGCACGGTCACGCCGGTCACCTTGACGCCGCGAGCAAACGCATCGTCAATCGCATGGGCGCCGGTAAAGCTCGGCAGCAATGCCGGATGCAGGTTGACCACGCGATTGGGAAACGCTGCGAGCAGCGGCGTGTGCACCATGCGCATATAGCCGGCCATCACCACGTACTCGCAGCCGCGTTCGAGCAGCTCATGCGCGATGATCTCGTCGGCCGCGATGGGGTCGGCATAGACATCCTTGGACAGCGTGAGTGTCTGGATACCCGCACGCTCGGCGCGCTGCAGGCCCTTGGCCGAAGGACGGCTCGACACCACAAGCTCAATCGAGGCGTTAAGCTTGCCAGCGGCGATCAGGTCGATCAGCGCCTGCAGATTGGTGCCGGAACCGCTGATGAGCACGCCGATCTTGAGCGGCTCAGCCGTATCGGTACCGGTCGGACGGGTATAGGGCACAAAGCCCAGGCCCTCGGCAGCAGCCATCTGCTCGTTAGCGCTCATCGGAGTACACGACCTTACCGGAGCCCTCGACGCACTCGCCCACGCGGAACGGCTTCTCGCCTAGCGCGACCAGAGCCTCGGTCACGGCAGCCTCGTCCTCGGGGGCGACGATCAGGCACAGGCCGACACCCATGTTGAAGGTCTTGCATGCCTCGTTGGGTGCGAGCTCGGCCTGACGCGACACGTAAGTAATGACGGGCGGAACATCCCAGCCCATCTCGGCGCCGTTGCGGGTGACCACGGCGTCGACGTCGTCGGCGAGCGCGCGGTTGAGATTCTCGGTAATACCGCCGCCGGTGATATGGGCAATGGCATGAACGTTGGCGCCACTGTGGAGCAGCTCCAGAATCGGCTTCACATAAATGCGCGTGGGAGCCAGCAGAGCGTCGGCAAGCGAAGCACCGCCGAGCTCCTCGAGCGGACGGCTTAGCTCCTCGGCCTTAGCGGCAGCCTCGGGCGTGCCCGGCTTGATGCCGTCGACACCGATGACCTTGCGAACGAGTGAGTAGCCGTTGGAGTGTACGCCGGTGGAGGGCAGGCCCAGGATCACATCGCCGGGTCGAACGTTCGCGGGGTCGAGCATCTTGGGACGATCGACAACACCCACGGTAAAGCCGGCGAGGTCGTAATCGGCGGGGGCCATGACGCCCGGGTGCTCGGCCATCTCGCCGCCCACGAGCGCGCAGCCCGCGAGCTTGCAGCCGTCGGCCACGCCCTTGACGATCTTTGCCATGTGCTCGGCCTCAATGTGACCGATGGCAACGTAATCCAGGAAGAACAGCGGCTCGGCGCCCGAAGCCAAAATGTCATTGACGCACATGGCGACCAGGTCCTGGCCCACCGTCTCGTGACGGTCCATGATCTGGGCGAGCACGAGCTTGGTGCCCACGCCGTCGGTGCCGCTGATCAGGATCGGGTCTTCCATATCCTTAAGCGCGGCGGCCGAGAACAGGCCACCAAAGCCACCGATGCCGCCGATAACCTCGGGGCGGTTGGTGTCCTTGACCATCTGCTTAATAGCGTCGACGGCGCGGCCGCCCTCGGCGGTATCGACGCCGGCGTCCTCGTACGTCACATGCTTGCTGTCGCTCATCTGAGCCTTCCTCTCCCACTACCGTGGCGCCGCGCGGGCGCCAAACGGTGCTCATAGTTGCGTTCATTTCGGAGCGCACCATAACAGCACGCTCCGTCATATCAACAAAACAGCAGGTAAAACCTACCAAAATAAACCTGTCCCTAAATGGCAGGTTTTAGGCTTCGCCGTGCTCCTCTTCCCAGCTGCGGTCGTCGTATTTCTCGACCACGGCGTCGTCGTCAAAATGCAGCGGCTTGTCCAGGTTGCGGGGCTTAAAGCCCTCCATGAACTTGTCGCGGCCAAAGCTCTCGGGAATCGCCACGGGGTAGCGTCCGGTAAAGCACGCATCGCAGTAACCGCCCTTGGGCATGACCTTCAGCAGACCCTCGACCGAAAGGAAGGCCAGCGAATCGGCGCCGATATACTCGCAAATCTCGTCGACCGTCTTGTTGGCGCTGATAAGCTGCGACTGCACGTCGGTATCGATGCCGTAGAAGCACGGCCAGATGACCTCGGGCGAGTTGATGCGGATATGAATCTCCTTGGCGCCGGCGTTGCGCAGCATCTTGACGAGCTGCACCATGGTGGTGCCGCGCACGATGGAGTCGTCGATGACGACCAGGCGCTTGCCCTCGATATTGTCGCGCAGCGGGTTGAGCTTCATGCGCACGCCCATGGCGCGCAACTCCTGCGTAGGCTCGATAAACGTACGGCCCACGTAGCGGTTCTTGATAAGGCCCTCGCCAAAGGGAATACCGCTCTCGTGCGAATACCCCTCCGCGGGCGGCAGGCCGGAGTCGGGCACGCCGATGACCAGGTCGGCCTCGACGGGCTCCTCATGTGCCAGCTGACGACCCATGTCATAACGGCAGGCGTAGACGCTCTTGCCGTTCATGATGGAATCGGGGCGAGCAAAGTAGACCTGCTCAAAAATGCAGTTAGCAGGCTCTTCGGCGGCAGGCACGCCCTGCTCGGACACAAGGCCCTCGGCGCTGATGCGCAAAATCTCACCGGGCCGGACGTCGCGGACGTACTCGGCGCCCACAATGTCGAGCGCACAAGTCTCGGAGGCGACGACCCAGCCGCCGGCGCGGGTGACGTGGGTGGTGGCGTCGGCCGTCGCGGCGCCGTCCTGCGACGGCAGCTTCGAAACGGATGCGGCATCGGCCTGGTCCAGACCCTCGTCCACGAGCTTGCCCAGCACGAGCGGGCGAATGCCGTGCGGATCGCGGAATGCGTAGAGCGTCTGCTCGTTGATGAGCGTCATGGCGTAGCCGCCGCGCACGAGCTCCATGGTCTTGCG
>URXE01000032.1 GCA_900551815.1 uncultured Collinsella sp. | reverse complement strand
ACGAGATTCGCCTTAGTCTCGTGGGCTCGGAGATGTGTATAAGAGACAGGGCTCAACAGGGGCGGCGACCGGCAGGCGAACAGCGCGCTGCACGAGATCGCGAGGCAGAGGGTCATGCGCGACCCCGAGACCGCCGAGTACGCCGAGAGGGCCAGGGGGCGGGGAAAGAGCGACAGGGAGGTCATGAGGTGCCTCAAGCGCTACGTGGCCAGGGAGGCGTACCGGGCGCTGATGCACCCGCACGAGATCAGGAGGCCCGAGGACGCCTCGGAGCTCGTGGCGGCCAGGCGCGCGGCGAAGGTCAGCCAGGTGAGGGCGGCGTCCATACTGGGCACCAGCGAGAAGTACATCTCGATGCTGGAGAGGGGCCAAAGGGAGCTCAAGCCCATAAGGAGGGCCTACGAGGCATGGGTCGAGGCCGGACTTCCGCTCGATTGGGACAGGCAGGCCTTCGAGGCCGAGCGCAAAATGGATTCTAAAAAACACCTTGCCAAATAGGAGCGTCAGCACGAAGCCCCCTTATCCGCAGCTCCGAAGGAGCAGGATAAGGGGGCTTCAAGTGCGAGGACGCATTCAGAGGGAAACCCATCGGGTCCCGGTGAGAGCCACAGGGCTATCGATTACCCCGTGTTCTGCAAACCTGCCGAGACGCCGGTCACAGTCGAAAGAATCAGGCTCATGTACTCAGCCTTCTTCTCCTCTGTCATCTCGTCCTGGTTCATACGCACCTCGCGAAGGGCGCGGACCTGGGCGATAGACAGGGCGTCGACATAGGGGTTACGCACGCGAACGGCGCAGCCGAGCACGCGACGACGCTGCAGCGGCCACTCGTCACCAACGATGGCAAGGACCCACTTACGCGTGAGCTGCATCTCGGTGAAGACCTTCTCGGACAGATCCTGGCGATCGCCCAGGTGCAGATACATCTTGGCAATGCGCTGATCGGTCTTAGCAATCGACATCTCGATGTTGTCGATAAAGGTGCGGAAGAACGGCCACTCCTGGTAGGCAGCCTTAAGCTGGTCCAAATCGCCAAACTGCTCGCAGGCGGTGCCCAAACCATACCAAGCGGCCAGGTTAATACGCGCCTGGCTCCAGCTGAAGATCCACGGAATGGTACGCAGATCGTCGAGCGACTTGGCGCCCAGGCCGCGCTTGGCGGGACGCGAGCCGATCGGCAGCAGACCGACCTCGGTCAGCGGCGTCACGGTCGAGAACCACGGTGTAAAGTCCTCGGTGTTCAGCAGGTCCAGATAGCGCTCGTGGCTTGCAGTGTTGAGCTTCTCGGCCATATCCCAGAACTTCTGCGTGGTCTCGGTGTTGGTCTTCTCGACACTCGGGGCCGACTGCAAAAGCGTTGCGGCGGCAACGGACTCAACATGGCGCTGAGCCAGCGTGCGGTTGCCGTAACGGGCAAAGATGACCTCGCCCTGCTCGGTGAGCTTAAAGAAGCAGTTGACCGAACCCTTGGGCTGCGCCAGCACGGCCTTGTTGGCCGGGCCGCCGCCACGGCCAACGGCACCGCCGCGACCGTGCATGAGCACCAGGTCGATATCGTTCTTCTCGGCCCACTTGGCAATGCGCTCCTGCGCGGAATGCAGCGCGAGCATGGCCGTGGTAGGACCGGCGTCCTTGGAGGAGTCGGAATAGCCCAGCATAACCTCCATGCGGCGGTTGGTCTGGGCAAGACGCTTCTGCACCACGGGCAGCGTAAGCATCTGGTCGAGCACGTCGACGCAGCCCTCGAGGTCCTCGAGCTGCTCGAATAGCGGGATCACGTCGAGCTCGGGGACATCTTCCTCGTGTGCGAAGGACAGGTGGGCCAGCTCGAAGACGTCAGCCACATGCTGGGCGCTCTTGGTAAACGAGATGATGTAGCGGTGCGCCATCTTCTTGCCGTAGCGCTTTTGGATGGAGCCGATAGCACGGAAGGTATCGATGACTTCGCGCGTCATGGGCTGCAGGTCGCCATGGATACCGTTCTCGTGGATATCCTTGAGGGCGCGGGCATGCACCACGGAGTGCTGACGGAACTCCATCTCGACCATATGGAAGCCGAAGGACTCGACTTGCCAGATGATGGTCTGGACCGGGCCGTAGGCGGCACGGACGGCACCGCAGGCGGCCAGCGAACGCTGGACGACGCGCAGGTCATCCAGGAACTCGTCGGCGCTGTGGTACATGGTGTCGGTGATACGGCGCACGGTGGCGTTCAGACGGTCGGCCATGACGAGCATGACGGCGCGATGCGGCTCGTGCTCGGAGATCAGCTCGGCGCGGGCCGTGTACCGAGGGCTCATCTCGACCTGATGGTTCCACAGGTTAATGAGCTCGGCCGACGGCTTGCTGTAGGTAGCCTCGAGCGTGAGGTTGCGGCCGATGTGGCGGCACTTGTCCTCGAGCTTGAGCACCATGTGCGTAAAGTACTTGGCGGCGACCTCACGGCTCACCTTGGCGGTGACGTTGGGGTTACCGTCGCGGTCGGAACCGATCCAGCTGCCGGGATGGAAGAACGCCGGGCACAGCGGCGGCACAGTACCGGCCTTGTCGCCCAGCACCCAATCGTCAAAACGACGATAGATAACGGGGATAACGTCGAACAGCGTGTTATCGAAGATGTCGATGATGGTATCGGCCTCCTCGACCGGCGTGGGCTTCTTGAGCGCGATGGGGCTCGTACGCACCAGGGCGTCGATCTCCTGCAGCATATGGCGCTCGTTCTCCACCAGGTCGGAGCCGCCCAGACGCGGACGCTCCTCCAGCAGGTTGGAGATACGGCGGATCTTGCCCTCGACGGCCTTACGACGGGCCTCGGTGGGATGTGCGGTAAAGACAGGGTGGAACTCGAGCTTGTCGAGCAGCTCATTGGCACCCTCGACACCCAGCTCATTCACCAGCTGGTGATAGGCAACGGTAAGCTCGTTGGCAGGATCGACCTCGGTATCGGTCGACGCACCGGCCTCGCGCTCGCGCAGCTGCGCCACACGGTAGTTCTCCTCCGACAGGTTTGCCAGATGGAAAAAGCTCGTAAAGGCGCGGACAATGACCTGCTGCTTATCGAGCGGCAGGCTGTCGATCAAATCGACGACCTCACGAAATGCCACGGCAGTGGGCTCGTCGGCGGTGGGCACGCCCTGCTCGTCGACGGCTTCGTCGGCAGCGCAGGTACCGGGGTTGCCGGCATTGACCACAATCTCGGCTGTCAAAATCTTGTCGAACAGGTCCGCGATCTCGGGATCATACTCGCTAAGCACACGGCGCTC
Organism: uncultured Collinsella sp.; assembly: GCA_900551815.1. Lineage (GTDB taxonomy): Bacteria > Actinomycetota > Coriobacteriia > Coriobacteriales > Coriobacteriaceae > Collinsella. The sequence continues at coordinate 22,307 of URXE01000032.1, read as the reverse complement.
CAGGCGCAAGAACAGCGCCAGATTGTCGCGCAGCTCCTCGGGGATCTCGATCTCGGCGAGACGCTCCCTGGACTCGGCATTCGAGCCGATTCGGTTAACGAGGCGGTTGACCACGGCAGCGACGCGCGCCGCGGCTTCGGGTACAGACTGGTTGCTTAGGTTCTCAGCCACGTTTCCTCCCATTCCTCCTTCTATGCACGTAACATGCGGTATTCATTATAGGCGCTTGAGAAATACTTTCGACACTGATTGCGCTTTACCACACAAAAGTATTTTCTGCATTGCAAAGGTTTTTGCCCTAAATGGTCGTATTTCTCGGTGGGCGGCATACGTAAACGGGGGCATTCCGCATAAAAGCGAAACACCCCCGTAACAATCGCTCTCCATGAGCAGGGCACGTTAGCAGGCCCGAAGCTCAAAAAGATGCGCTACAGGCGCTCGCGAACCGCCTCGACGACGTTGTCCAGATCGGCGAGCACCTCGTCATGGCTCTGCATGTCGCGCACTTTGACCTTGCCGGCGGCAAGCTCGTCGCCACCCAAGACCAGGATGAGCTTGGCGCCCACCTTATCGGCCTGCTTAAACTGGGCCTTGAGCGAACGGCCCTGATAGTCGGCCTCGGTCACAATCCCTGCAGCGCGAAGCTGCTGCGTAATGGTAAAGACGTTCTGACGCAGCTCCTTGCCGGCGTTGGCAACGTAGACGCACGGGACCTCCTCGGCACCCAGGTCGCTGCCAAAGGCCTGCAGGGCCAGCAGGGCGCGCTCAAAGCCGACGGCAAAGCCGACGCCCGCCGTGGGCTTACCGCCCTCGAGCTCAACGAGGCCATCGTAGCGACCGCCACCACCAATGGAGCCGACGCCGGCACCGGGAGCCTCGACCTCAAAGACGGTACGGGTGTAGTAGTCCAGGCCACGCACCAAGGTGGGATCCTCGACATACTCGATACCCGCCGCATCCAGATAGCGCTTGACTTGCTCGTAGTGCTCGCGGCACTCGTCGCACAGGTTGTCGCCCATCAGCGGAGCGTTGGCCATGATCTCGCGGCAATGGTCGTTCTTGCAGTCGAAGGCGCGCAGCGGGTTGAGCTCGGCGCGCTCGCGGCACTCGTCGCACATCTCGTCGGCGTGGTCGAGAATGAACTGCTTAACCTGCTCGCGATAGGCCGGACGGCACTGCGCATCGCCCATCGAGTTAATGAGCAGACGGAGCTTGGAAAGATCGAAGCCCAGGCGCTTGTAGAACTCCATGAGCATGATGATGCACTCGGCGTCTGCCGCCGGATCGGGAGCGCCGAGCCACTCGATGCCCACCTGGTGAAACTGGCGCAGGCGACCCTTCTGGGGACGCTCGCCACGGAACATGGCCTCGGCATAGTACGCCTTAAACGGCGTGGAGCCCTGGGGCACTAGGTTGTTCTCCACGACGGCGCGCACCACACCGGCCGTGCCCTCGGGACGAAGGGCCAGGCGCTGCTTGGGCTTAAGCTTGGTATCGGTGCCCTCGGTAAAGACGCGCTCCAGGTTGGCGCCGCTAAACACGCGGAACATCTCCTTGCGAACGACGTCGGTCGACTGGCCGATACCGTGGACAAACACGTCAACCTGCTCGATCGCGGGCGTCTCGATGGGCTTAAAGCCAAACGGCTCGAACACGCCGGCAGCAATCTGCTGCATCTTTTGCCAGGCGCGCATCTCGGCGCCGATAAGGTCGCGGGTTCCCTCCGCCTTCTGTGCCTGCATGGGCAAACACCTTTCTTTTGTATCGCGTCATAGGTAGTGGACATTATACGGCACAAACACAAACAGCGGCGGTGCGTCTGACCGAACGAGGGTATGGGGACTCGTTCGGCCTGACGCACCGCCGCTGTTTGCGATCCGCTTTCCTCCGTCCCCTTCGGATCACGTGATCTGTTGGGGACGGAGGAAAACGGATCATTTCGTAGGCCCGTGGCCGCCTTGGAAACCGAATGATGGTACGAGCATCCATTCGGCCTCCAGGGCAGCCACAGACAGAACGGAGCGAACAGAAAAGAGCACGTAGACCTGCCATAGCTCACCGACAAAGCTCATGCCGGCAAGAACGGCAGAGGTGGCGATTACAGTGAGGGGAACCCAAAACGCGGCCGCTTACTTTATCGGCAACATGGCCAATGACAAGTGAGCCGATAACGCTCACCACGGTGGAGATGGCATTGGAGATGTTGTACTGCGCAAGCGTGATCCCGAGGTCGCTGACGATGAGCGGCTGAAACAGGCTCATGCAGTTAACGAAAATCGTGTAACACGTGGCCATGATCACAAAGCCGGAGGCCACCACGAGCCAGCCGGGGAAGAACTTACGTTGTTGGGACATACTGTTCCTTTTTTAAACAAACGAGTAGCAAGATTGGGTGCTACCGGTGGTCGGCGATGTAGCCCAAAGCGACGGCGGCATAAGCCGCGGCGCCAAGGGGAAGCTCGGCATCGCTAAAACGTGCCTTGGGATGATGCTGAGCAAAATGCTCGTCCGTATCAGTCACGGCAGCGCCCACGGTAAAGTACGCGCTCGGGATCTCGCTCGAGATAAGCGCAAAGTCCTCGCTCGCCATGGCATGAAACAGCGGCAGGAAGGCGGCCTTGGGCAGCACCGCGCCCACGTAGCCAAGCGACGCCTGGGTCATGTCGTCATCGAGTACGAGCGGGGGAACATCCGAGAGCGTCTCGATAGTAACCGGCGTACGATAGGTCGTGCCAACACCTTTGACGACCTCCGCGATGCGGGTCTTGAGGTGCTCCATGAGCTCGACGTCGAAGCCGCGCAGCGTACCTTCGAGCACACAGGTATCTGGAATGACGTTGGCCGCTTGGCCACCGGCAAACTTACCCACGGTCAGTGCGACCTCCTTGGCCGCCGGCACCTCGCGGGAGATGAGCTCCTGAAGTGCCAGATGCACGTGCACACCCGCCGTGATGGGGTCGATGCAGATTTCGGGGCTCGAGCCATGGCCGCCCTTGCCCTGCAGCGTGATGCGGAAACCGTACACGCCCGAGAGCGCCGGGCTGCCGTAGAGCACCAGGCCGAGCGGCGACTGGCTATTGACATGCATGGCAAAGGCGACCTGAGGACGCGGGTTCTGCAGCAGACCGTCGGCGATGGCGGCGCGAGCACCCTCAAAGGTTTCCTCGCCCGGCTGGAACAGCAACTTAACCGTGGCGTTGGCATCAACAAGCTCTGCCTCGCGCGCCTTGAGCATACGAGCCGCACCAAGCAGCGCCGTCGCGTGCATATCGTGTCCGCATGCGTGCATGCAGCCGTTCGTAGAGGCGAAAGGCTCGCCTGACTCTTCGGCAACGGGCAGGGCATCCATGTCGCCACGCAGCATAACGACCGTACCGGCCTGTTCGTCCGTGCAGACGCCATTGCCCTGGGCCGCGGCGGCACCGGCGCCGACAAGGCCCACAACACAGGAACCATCGACGAGCGTGGCAAATGGGATGTCCATCTCGGTCAGGCGCGCTTGAATATACGCAGAGGTCTGCGGGAGGCTATTACCCAGCTCGGGCATCTGGTGTAGATCGTGTCGCCACGCAGCGAGCTCGTCTGCAAAAGCCTGAGCTTCTGCAACAAGACCGTCACCGATAGCGGTCTGCGCCGCTGCGGTGGCCTTGGGCGCTGATTGCGGTTGAAGATCGGACAAAGCTGGTGCCATAGATGCCCTCCAGTATCGTTTTTGCAGCAAGCACTTTGATAGCATAAAGTGCAAGGTACTACTTTAAGGGCGAGGCATCAAAAATGCCGCCCCGGGAGGGCGGCGCAACAAGTTGTTTACAATTGCGGGCGCGGCTTTCGACGCAAAAAATCGAAGTGAGTCTCGCTCAAGATAATCGACAGGAAGATGAGCGCGAAGCCGGCGAGCAGGCGCGAGGTGAGCGCCTCCCCCATCAGCAGCACCGAGAACAGCACACCCGAAGGCGACTCCATCGAAAGGAGCAGCGAGCCCGTCGAGGCCGGGACATGCGCCAGGCCGACGTTTTGGATGAGCAGAGCCGCGCATGTGCAGCCCACCGAGAGAAACGCCATCGCACTGATAAAGCTCGGCGTCCACACGGACAGAGGCGCTTGGGTCTCGAATAGCAGCGACGTTGCCAGGCTCAGCACGCCGTTGCCCACAAACATCCAAAACGTGATGACGTTGATGTCCATTTTGCGACCGTACTTGGCAGTCACCGCCATCTGGATGGCGAAAAAGGCCGCACCCGCCAGCGTAATGACGTCACCGATGTTGAATTCAACGCTATCGAGTGCGACGAGGCCAATGCCCGCTAGGCACAGCAGCGCGGCACCCAAGTTGTAGCGCGTGAGCTTTTCGCCGCTCAGGAAATAGCTCGCGAACGGCACAAGGATGCAATACGTGCCCGTCAAAAAAGCATTCTTGCCCGCCGTAGTATGTGCCAGACCGACCGTCTGCAACGCATAGGCCGCCCACATGAGCACGCCCATACTCAGGCCAACGATCAGGTTGCGAGCGTTGAGGTGCGCGATGATGCGCTTGTGGAAGACGGCAAACATGACCAACGCTGCGGGCAGAAAGCGTACATAGAGCAGCGCGAACACCGGAATGGTGCCGAGTGCGTCCTTCATAGTGGTAAAGGAGTAGCCCCAGATGACCGCCACCGAAAGGAGCAGAACCTTCCAGAACAGCGGAGAGCGTGCGCCGGCGCCCCGGGGAATACCGCCCACGCCCAAATCCTCACGGGCTACAGGGCTATCGGGCAAGTTTTCGATTTCGTTGGCAGCGTATTGGGCCATGGAACATCCTCGCACTCAATCTGGGCGTGGTGTCCGCACGCGTATGGCTGCGTGCCGCCTCATGGTCAAATAAAAACGGGGCGCGCCGGACCCCCGGCACGCCCCGCTACTGTAGCAACAACCAAGCAGCCCGTGCAATTCACTACGCTAAAGCATCGGGTTGGAAGGTCTCGATCTTCCGACGGCGTTTACGTTGCTGTATTAAATCAATTTTGTCGACTCCAGCTTTTCGATGATCCAGTCGTTGGCTTTGATGACCGGGCGGCGGAAGACGACGCCCAGGGCCAACGACGGAATCAGGTAGCTCGCCAAGATGCCCAGCTCAACCCAGTACTCCATATGGTAGGCACCGGCCATGGCAGCATGCATGGCGTTGATGCCATGGGTGAACGGCAGGAACGGGTAGATCGCCTGGAACACGGGGCCGGTCATCTCGATGGGGAACGTACCGCCCGAACCGCCGACCTGCATGACCAGCAGCACGACGGCGAGGGCCTTGCCGATATCTCCAAACGATACCGTAAGCGTGTAGACGATATTGGAGAACACGAGACTCGCGACCCAGCCCGCCAGCACAAACTGCAGCGGGTCGTCGCACTGAATGCCAAAGAACAGGATGTCGCCCGCACACACGAGCGTTGCCTGCAGCAGAGCCAGACCGCCAAAGAACAGGTAGCGACCCAGGTAGATCTCGTGCAGGCGCACGGGGATGAGCTCGTTGATAAGCTCATCGTCAACCGAGACCTTCATCATGGCCGCCAGTACGATCGAGCCGACCCAGAGCGACAGAATCGTGTAGAACGGCGCCATGGCCGAACCGTAGTTGCGGATCGGATAGACCGGCTTGCGGTCGAGTGCGACAGGGCCGGAAAGCGACACGGCGAGGCCCTCGGGGTCGCTGCCAATCATTGTCTTAATCATGGCCAGGTCACCCGAGATCAGAGCGCTATCAAGCTCGTCCTTAAAGGCACTGATCTTGTCCGACGCCTCGCCCAGCTGATCGGAAGCCTTGTTGACGAGCTTTGCAGCCTTGGAGAGACCCTTAGCGAGCGAACCAGAAGCGTCGGTCAGACCGCTCACGGCGCTATCCAAGTCACCCGAGATACCGTTCAGGGAATCCAGAACGCCCGAAATGGTCTTCTTGAGCTCCTTGGCCTTAACCGAGAACGTAGAATCGTAGTCGGACTTGGCACCCGAGATACCCGCTTTGGCATCGGCGATGGCCTGGTCGACCTCGGCGCGCGAGTTGTTGACCTCCGCCATGCTGTCCGAAAGGGACTTTGCGGTCGCCGTCAGGTCCTTCGCATTGTTGCGGTACTCCACGGCAATTCTGCCCAGCGACGTCGCAGCGGACTTAAGGCCGTCTTTGAGCTTGTCATCACTCACCTGGTCGGCAAGGTTGCGGAGCCGATCGGCCATCGCATCGATATCGTCAGCACGCGTATTGAGCGCCGCTGCGGCTTCGTTGAGCTGAGACACCGTAAGGTCAACATGCTGATTCGCGGCATCGAATGCCTTCGCAAGCTCGGCGGACACGTTGTCGAACGAGCCCGCGCTTCCGTCAATCGCCGCGTCAACGGCATCGCTGGCGGCCTTGAGCGCTTCCTTGGAATCATTGATGCCGCTCTTGGCGTGCTCCATCAGCTGCTTCGTCGACTCATCGACGGTGCCCGTCTGCTTGAGCATGCCGCCCGCCGATGTCAGCGAATCGGACGTAGAGCTCAAAATGCCCGCGAGCGACTTCGCGCTCGCCTGAACGTCCTGCAGGTCCTCGACCGAATCGCCCAGCGTAGAGGACAGATTGGCGATAAAGTTGCTCACCTGGTCGGTGCTCATATAGTCGAGCAGGCTGGACACGGTTTTAAGACCGATAGTCGTGATGGTCTTGGTAAAGGTCTCGTTGACCTGGCTCTGGACGGCGCTCGAGCCTTTCTCGGTCACGATCTGCGCGATGGCGTTGGCCTTCTGGTTCTCGTAGAACTCGATATCGGCGTGCTTCACCTCAGTCGAGAAAAGCGTCATCATATCGGCGCTAAACGTTTTAGGGATAACGACGGCAGCGTAGTACGCGCCCGACTTAACGCCCTCAATCGCCTTATCGCGGTCGTTGAGGACGACCCAGTCGAAGTTCTCGTTGCCGCGCAGGGTGGCGGTTACGTTTTCGCCCACATTGACCTCGACGGGAATCAGATCGCTCTCATAGCCCTCGTCGGTGTTGACCACTGCAATTTTAAGGTTGCCGGTATTGCCGTAGGGATCCCAGCTTCCGGCGATGTTAAACCACGCGTACAGGCACGGCACGATGATCAGGCCCATCACAACAACCAAGCCGATCACGGAGCGAGACACGTTTTGGACATCGCGCTTAAACAGGTGCAGGATGTTTTTCATTTATGCCTCACCTCCTTTAGAGTGCTTGCCAAGCGGGGTGGTGTCCCCGTCGTTTCCGTTTACGTTGTCAGCGCCATCGGCATCTTGAGCCTTACGATGCGCACCGATATGCGGCAAACGGCTCGTGGGCTGCTCGCTGTCCTTGGTGCCCCGCTCGCTGGCGTTGAGACCAAACATGCGACGGGCGGCAGGGATGGCGGCCGTGTGCTCGCGCATCTCGCGGCGAAGGTCCTCGTCCGAAAGCGCCGAGATACGCATCTGGGTATTGAGGCTCGCACGGATGTACTCGACGTTGATGAGCCAGCCACAGATGGCAATAACCGAAATAATCCAGATAACGAGCAGGATAATCTTGCCGTTATTGTCGATATCGAGCACCGTCGAGAGCACAAAGAGCAGGACCTGGACGCCCACCACGGCGGCAAAACCGCCCTTGATGTAGTACGGGTAGCGATGCTCAAACGCCACAGCATGATCGAGCAGCTCGCGACGGTACGAATCCGAATCGAGCATGACGCGCATGGCCGTGCGCAGCGAATAGCGCTGGCGCGGCAGGTCGTTGGACTCGCAGATCATGAGGCCCGTCGTGGAAAGCTGCTTATCAAAGAGCAGATTGAGGTTGAGCAGCAACGGGCGCAGCTGCAGACCGATAAAGAGCGCCACGATCAGGAACACGCCCAGGATGCACAGGTTGAACAGGTAGTTGAACGAGTACATGCCGCCGACGGTCTCGCGCAGCAGGTTGATGCCATAGGTGAAGGGCAGCAGCGGATGCAGCCATTGGAAGAAGCCGGGCATCATCTCGATGGGATACATGCCCGACGAACCGGGGATCTGCACAATGACGAGAATGACGCCGATTGCCTTGCCGATATGCTTAAAGGTAGTGGACAGCGCATAGATGATGTTGACGTAGGTGAACGAGATAGCGATGCCGCCCAGCACGAACAGCAGCGGGTTGACGCACTGAACACCAATGATCAGGTCGCCCACCGTAACGATGATGGCCTGGAACGCACCCAGGATCACCATCAGCAGCCAGCGGCCAAAGTAGCCCTGACGCGCCGTAAAGCTACCGATGCCCTCGCGGTCGACCTCAAGTTTGTAGATAGCGATGAGCACATAGCCGCCCACCCACAGCGCCAGATTGGTGTAGAAGGGCGCGATGCCCGAGCCAAAGCTCTTGACCGGATAGATTGACTTGGACGTCAGCTCAACCGGAGATGCCATGAAATCTGCCACGTCATCGACGTCGACGTCCATGAGGTCGGCCAACTCGCCCATAGACTCAGAGGTCTGTAGCGCCGCAATGTCATTGGCGGCGGTCGCGAGCTTGTCCTGAACCTTGGCAAGGGAGGCGTCGGTTTGGGACAGCGTGGTCTTTGCCTGCTTGAGCGTGGCGTCGAGCTGCGCCAGCGTGCCGCGCGCGCTCGCTATCGTGGGGGTCATACCCGATACAATGCCGGTCAAATCGCCCGAAACGGCGGCAAAGGAGTCAAGCGCGCTCGAAGCCTTCGGCAGTGCGTTCTGCCCCAGATCGGTCTGAGCCTGACCGAGGTTGGCCGTACCGGTCTGAATTGCCGCGTTGAGTGCGTTGCTCGCGTTCGAGATTGCCGTAGCGTCGTTTGCCATGGCGCTCGACTGTGCAGAAAGGCCATCCTTGATGCTCTGCAGCTTCTGGTTTTGCTCGCGAAGCGAATTGATGGTCGATGCGATGAGCGCGTCGGCGTCCTCCGACCCCGTCGACGTATCGTTAGCGAGAATCTGCAGGCGCTCGATGACAGCGCTGTTGTGGTCAATCGTCGCCTGCAGGGATTCGAGCGAGTTGTCGATACGAGTGGTCGTGGACGTAACCGTACCGGTGAGTTTGCCAATCGCGGCGTTCGCAGAAGCCGATGTCTTACTCAGCACGATGCTGCCCTCCGAAAGTGCCTTGGAGAGCGAGGTGATGGACTTGCCAGCCGTGGTGCGAGCTTCGCCCAGCAGATCATTACCCTGAGCGATTGCCTGCGTTAGCGAAGGCGCCTGCCCCTGCAGACCCGCCAGCGCGGCATCGGCCGAAGCAATCGAACTGCTCGTCTTGTCGATGGCGGTGTTCATGTCGCCGATGGAATCACGTACTTCGCCCAGGGTATCAGACGCCTCGGACACCGAGCCCGCCAGCGAATCCTTGGTCTGGGTTGCCTTGTCTTTAAGGTCGATGCCAGCATCTTTGGCAATGCCAGCGACGGTCTCGCCCACCGTGGAGACAAACTCCGAGTTGATCTGCTCCTCGATGGTGTTGGCACCGGTATCGGTGACCTTGGGCGCAATGGCGCTCTTTTTCTCGTTGACGTAATAGGTGAGCTTCGGCTGATGGTAGTTGCCGTCGAGCATCGAGACGAGATTGTCGGAGAAGTTCCTGGGAATCACGATGGCAGCATAGTATTCGCCACTTTCGACGCCCTCTTTGGCATCTGCCGCCGAGTCGACGAAGGTCCAGCCAAGCTGGTCGTTCTCCTTGAGCTGGTCGACCACCTTATCGCCTGCGTTGAGCTCGCCCACCAGGTCGTTCTGGGTGCCCTGATCGTTGTTGGCGATGGCGATTTTAATGCCCTGGGTATTTCCGTACGGATCCCAGTTGGCAACGATGTTGTACCAGGCATACAGCGAGGGAATGACGCACACGCCCAGGGTAACCACCAGGGCGACGGGGTTCATAAGCAGTCGCTTAATGTCGCGCTTAAATATCGCAAAGGAGACCTTTGCGTTGGATAGTTTGCTGCCGAGACTCACGCTTGGACCATCCATCCTGTCGTTGAATCGAATCGTACTATCGACAACCATTGTACGTAAGCGCTTTAGTGCCTCGCGGCACAATGGTGCTGAGTTTTGCGGGTAGCAATATACTACGAAGATGAGTTAGCGTACAGATGTACAGTATCCTAAATTCCCGCAGCTCCCAAAACCACAACCCGCACAAACTAGCAATCCGACTAGTCATTGGGGACGTTCTTAAACGACTAGTCAAACAAGAACGTCCCCAACGACTAGTCATTTAAGAACGTCCCCAACGACCACCCCAATGACTACTTAGGACCACGAAAGCGTCGTAGGTTGAGCATAAGTCAGCGAAAACGCCCCCAAGCGAGCAAGGTGACGTGAAAGAGGAGGGAAGCGTACTTTGGTACGCGACCGACGATTGAACGTCAGATTGCCGCTTAGGGGCGTTTGCAGCGTCGAGCCGTTACGCGGTTCGTAGAACCGCGTAACTTGCTAACTACATCAAGTTACAAACAGCTGCCGCGAAGGCTACGGGGTCCTCGGGGAGGATGCCCTCGACGAGCAGGGCCTGGTCGTAGAGCAGGCCGGAGTACTGCTTAATCTTGTCGGTATCGCCCGCCTTCTGGGCAGCGACGAGCTTGGCGAAGACCGGGTGCTTAGCGTTGAGCTCGAGCACGCGCTGGCTCTTGGGCATACCGTCGGGCGCGCCCTCGGGACCCTTCTGAAGCACCTTCTCCATCTCGAGCGAAAGCGGGCCTTCGGTGGTGATGCAGGCGGGGGCATCGGTCAGGCGCGCGGAGACGGCAACCTTCTCGACCTTGTCGCCGAGCGCCTCCTTCATGGCGTTAAAGAGGTCCTCGTTCTCCTTGGTGGCGTCCTCGGCCTCCTTCTTCTCGTCATCGGTCGCCAGGTCAAGATTGCCAGTCGCGACGTTCTTAAGCTCCAGGTGCCGATCCTCGACCTCAGGCTCGGCACCATCGGCAACTGCCTTCTCGGCAGCCTCGCGAGCAGCCTCATCCTCGTAGACCTTGGGCATATCGGCAGCCACGTACTCACGCATGGCCTGGAAGGTGAACTCATCCACGTCCTGCGTCAGCAGCAGTACATCGTAGCCGCGGTCGAGCACACCCTTCACGACAGGCATCTTGGCCAGACGCTCGCGCGAATCGCCGGCGGCATAGTAGATTGCCTTCTGGCCCTCGGGCATGCCCTTGGCATACTCGGCAAGGGTGATCATCTTCTGCTCCTTGGCAGACCAGAACAGCAGCAGGTCGGCGAGCTCGTCGGCCTTCATGCCGTAGCTCGAGTAGATACCGTACTTAAGGCCGCGACCAAAGTTCTCAAAGAACTTCTCGTAGGCCTCGCGGTCGTTGTCGCGCATGTCCTCAAGATCGGCGGTGATCTTCTTCTCAACGCGCTTGGCAATGGCCTTGAGCTGACGGTTCTGCTGCAGCGTCTCACGCGAGATATTGAGTGTCACGTCGGCAGAGTCCACGACACCGCGCACAAAGTTGTAGTAGTCGGGCAGCAGGTCGTCGCACTTCTCCATAATCAGCACGTTGGAGCTGTAGAGCGCCAGGCCCTTCTCGTAGTCCTTGCTGTACAGATCGAACGGGGCGCGACCCGGCACAAACAGCAGTGCATCGTACTCAAGCGTACCCTCGGCATGGAAGCTGATAGTGCGCGCGGGATCGTCAAAGTCGTGGAACGTGGACTTATAGAACTCGTTGTAATCCTTCTGCTCAACGTCGGAGCTGCGCTTTTTCCAGATCGGCGTCATGGAGTTGATGGTCTCGAGCTCCTGATAGTCCTCGTACTCGGGCTTATAGTCGTCGCCGGCGTCCTCGGGCTTGGGCTTCTGGCGACTCTTGCTCACCAACATCTGGATCGGGTAGCGCACATAGTTGCTGTACTGCTGAATCAGGCTCTTGAGGCCCCACTCGGTCAGGAAGCGATCGTAGGTCTCGGCCTCGCCATCGGCATCGAGCTTCTCGTTCTCGCGCAGCGTCAGGATGACATCGGTACCGTGCTCAGCACGCTCGCCATCCTCGATGGTGTAGCCCTCAAGGCCGTCGGACTCCCAAACGTGGGCGGTATCCTCGCCATAAGCGCGGCTGACGACCTTCACGTGGCTGGCGACCATAAAGGCGGAGTAGAAACCCACGCCAAACTGACCGATGATGTCGACATCGGAACCCTGCTGCTCGGCGTTCTCGGTCTTAAACTCCTCGGAGCCGGAATGGGCGATGGTGCCCAGGTTGCGCTCGAGCTCCTCGGCGGTCATGCCGATACCGTTATCCGAAATAGTGATGGTGCGGGCGTCCTTATCAAAGGAAACACGGATGGCCAAGTCGCCCTGGTCGAGCTTGACACTCGGATCCTGAAGGCTCTTAAAGTTGAGCTTGTCGACGGCATCGCTCGCGTTGGAGATAAGCTCGCGCAGGAAGATTTCCTTATTGGTGTAGATGGAGTTGATCATGAGGTCGAGCAGTTTTTTGCTCTCGGTCTTAAATTGACGCATGTGCAGTCCTTTCGCGCTACCCCTGCCCGCAAAAACGGCCCGGTTGCCCGAGCCGCATCGCAGACCTGCTATGTTCAGACTTAGATTTTATAACCTATTAGCGCGCATATATACATACGGAATCGAAAAACTGTATGTTGGAATACCCGTGCGTCGATTGCCAAGGAGTGTCCCCGACTGCCGGCAGAAAAGGAACGTCCCTATCTGTCGCCCATGCGCTTGGCCATCCAGGCGTGGGGCTGACCTTCGTCTTCGTAGTCCACCGGCGCGATCTGCGTGTAGCCGGCCTTGGCATAGAGCGGCAGCACGTACTCCTGCGCATGCAGCTTTATGAGCTTGGCGCCAGCATCGCGTGCAGCAGCATTGCTGGCCTCGACAATCTTGCTCGCCAGACCGCGGCGACGCATTGAGGATAGCACCGCAACGCGGCCCATAATGTATGTCTCCCCCGCCGCGGCACCTTCGTCCATATCGCACGCCGGCGACACCGGGGCCTCCGCGTCGGCCACACGCTCGAGTTCCTCGGGAAACACGCGCGAACAGCCCGCGAGCTCGCCGTCAACATAAAGCGTCACGTGGATGCAACTTGGGGCCTCGTCGATAGCGTCAAACTCGTTTTCGTAGCCCTGTTCGTCCATAAAAACGACGCGGCGCACCAGCGCCGCGTCCTCAAAGCAACCCGTCTTAAGTTGGATATCCATAGCTGCCCCTTCATTCGATGCGAACGTTGGGGAAAAATTTTAGCGGAAATGAGCTCCCACGCTAAACTTCGCGCGTGCTTTTGCTAGGCAATCGTAGTGGCCCACGTTGTGGGCATCGCTCGCGATATAGCTGTACAGGCCTTGCTTAAACAGGCGCTGCGCCGGCTTCTTTTCGTGACCGAATCGTCCACCTGCGATAAAGTCCGCCGAAGCCTGCAGCTTGCAACCCAGGTCGACCAGACGTTCAGCCACGCTCACATCCTTTTGAATCGCACGATAGCGCTCGGGATGGGCAATAATCACCTGGTAACCGCGACACTGCAAGTCGTAGATCGTGTTCTCGTATTCCTCAAAGTCATACGAATCAGCACGTGTCGAGAGCTCAAGCAAAAACTCGTTTGAGCCATCGAAATGCAGGCGATCGGCCCATTCGATGCCCAAATCCATAAGCTTGGCATGATTGACCTCAAAGCCCATCTGCAAATGCATATCGCCCGCATGCGCGCTAAGCAGTCGATAGGCCTCCCACATTTTTTCGAAGTCAAAATACGGGTCCCGGCAGTGTGGCGTACACACCATGTGCGTAACGCCGACGGCGCGGGCCGCCTCGAGCATTGCCAAGCTTTGCTCGAGGTTCGCCGCGCCGTCGTCAACACCGGGCAGGATATGGCAGTGGATGTCTCTCATATCGCCCTCTTATCTGCGTCGTTGCTATTTCTTAAAACGCTTCGCCTTCGCAGGGGTCCCCGTTGCAGCGGCACCGCCAACAGCAGGGTTAACTCCGGCGACAGCGTTGTTCTGGCCCTTGTCCTCGCCATAGTAAGAGTAACAGTAGTCATGGCTCGAGGTCTCACAGCAGTTCATAACCGTGCCAATTACGTTAACCTCGGCCTTGTTGAGCTGGTCGAAGGCGGCAATGATCTCGTTGCGCTTGGCGAAGTCCTCACGGATAACGTAGATGGTGCCGTCGGTAATCGCGGCGACCTCGGCGGCATCGACAAAGGTGCCCACGGGCGGCGTATCGAAAATAACGTACTGGTACTTCTCCTCCAGCGCGGCAACCAGCTTGGCAAAGCGGCGCGAGGCGATAATGTCAGCCGGGTTGGGAATGCGCGGCTCGGCGTCGAGGAAGAAGAAGTTGGGCTGGCCGGTTTCGACGACAGCCTCGTCAATCGACATCTGGTCGGAAAGGACGGCGTACAGGCCACCGGAATGACGGAGGCCCAGCAGGTTGGCAAGCGTACGGTGACGCATGTCGCACTCGACGAGAAGGACGCTCTTGCCGCTGGTCGCAATGGCCTGAGCCAGGTTGACCGCAATGGTGGACTTGCCCTCGTTAGGGATGGAGGACGTCAAGGTAATGGACTTGATCGGCGTATCGACACTCGCAAAGCGAATGTTTGCCAGCAGCGTCTTGGCTGCGTTGCTAAAGGCGAGGGTATCGCTGGTTTTCTTTTTACGGGCCATGAATTACTTACCGCCCTTCAAAACGGGGAAACGACCGATAACGGGCACACCGAGCAGTTCGACGGCATCGTCAACGGAGCGGACGCGGGTATTGAGCATGTCGAGCAGCACGACAATTGCAACGGCGACGAACAGGCCGGCCAGAGCGGCGACCGCGATGTAGAGCTTGCGGTTGGGGCCGCTGGGCTGGTTGGGGATCTTTGCCTTATCGATCACGTTGACGGCCTGGGCGGCGTCAACGTCCTGAGCCACGGTAGACACCGAGTTGGCGATGGCGTTGGCGACAGCGGCGGCATCGTCGGGGCTGTCGCCGGTCACGGACAGCGAAATGACACGAGTCGTGGTCTCGCTCGTAACGCTCACCTTGTAATCATCCAAGTTGGAAAGGCCAAGCTCCTTAGCAGCGCCGCTCTTGACGCTGTCGCTATCGAGCAGCGTCGCGATATCGTTGGAGAGCATCTGGCTCGCCGACAGGTCGTTGTAGTAGCTCGTCTGGCTACCATCGGTTTTGGCGAGAATGTACATGCTCGTCGTGGCGGTGTAGGTGTTGTCCATCATGGTAAAGGACACGACGCCCATGGCGATCGCGCAGACCACCGGGAGGGCGATGACCAGCTTAAGGTGCTTTTTAAGCAGCTGGAACAGTTCGAGAAGGGTCATGCAGCTTGCCTTTCATTTCCCTAGTTCATATCGACAAAACTGCTCGTATAATATCGCATCTTCTTGCCATGTCCGAACTCTATACATAAGATACAGCGCTTACACCATTGTTGCGCAACATTAACGCCGCACCGGCAGCCCCGATGCGGCGTGAAATTCACATGTTTGCAGTACCGCTACACGAACTGCTCGTCCTGTTGCACGGGAAACGTCACCGTGATGGTGGTCCCCACCCCCAACTCGCTTGACAGATCGAGCGAGGCGTGATGATACAGGGCGGCATGCTTGACGATGGCCAGACCCAGACCCGTTCCACCGCGCGCTTTAGAACGACTCTTGTCAACGCGATAGAAACGCTCGAACACCTTACCCTGCTCCTCGGGCGCAATGCCAATACCCGTGTCGGCAACCGACAGATACGGGTGCCCGTCGTCGTTGGTTCCGCACCGCAACGTCACCGTACCGCCGGGCCGGTTGTAGCGAATGGCGTTGCTCGCCAGGTTATAGATGAGCTCATCGATCAGACGCGATACGCCTTCGACGACCACAGGCTTGGTCTCATGGCCTATCGCCACATTTGCCTGACGAGCGACCTGCTCAAGACGCTGCTCGACCGCATAGATAGCACGCGAAAGCTCAATGGGCTCCGTGGAGCCAATAGGCACCGCCTCGCCATCGCTCGCACGCTCGGCCTCATCCAAGTTCGAAAGCGTGAGGATATCGTTGACGAGCGCCGCCAAACGGCCCGCCTCACGGTAGATGCGGCCGCCAAAGGTGCGCAAATCGTCCTCACCCTCGACCATGCCGTTCGCAATGAGCTCGGCATAGCCCGAGATTGCCGTAAGCGGGGTCTTGAGCTCATGGGTGATATTGGCCGTGAACTCGCGGCGCATGCGGTCGTTGTCCGACAGCACCGCCATCTGGCGCTTGAGCTCCTGGCGTTGCGACTCAATGCGCTCGAGCATGGGAACCATCTCGGCATAAGCATGCTCGTAGCTGCGGCGAGGATGGTCCAGATCGACCTCCTGCAACGGCTCAATGATGGCGCGGGACTCACGACGCGCCAAGAAAAACGAGAGCACCGCACCTGCCGCCGCAATGAGCAGCATCGGCGCCACGAGAGACATCAGAATCGCCGCAACGCCAGGCTGGGCCTGCGCCAAGCGAACAACCTGGCCGTTATTAAGTCGGACGGCTCGGTACAGCATAATCTCGTCGAGCGTGGAGCTTGCGCGCTCCGCAGAACCCGAGCCGCTCTCGAAAGCCTTGGCGACCTCGGGACGATCGCCGTGATTGGGCAGCATAGAAGGCGACGCCTCGTTGTCGTAGGCAACCGACCCGTCCTTGTTGATCAGCGTGATGCGCAAGTCCTCGCGATCGAGACTGCGCAGAAAGGCAATGGGCTCCTGCTGCTCATTGAGGGCAGCGGCAATAAGCTCGGTTTCCTGCGAAAGGTTGGCGCTCGTGGCATCTGCCAGGGTATTTTGCACAAAGAACGCGCCCAACACCGTAAACGCCACGATAACCGCCATAGCGCAGAGAAAAATCGTCGCGAACACGCGATGTGACAGGGTACGTTTTCCCTGGGGGGCTAAGACCACGAGCTACTCCTCCGATGCGCTAGCCGCGCTGCCGGCTCCTTCGGCATCGTCATCGGCCGTAGGCTCGGCCAGACGATAGCCCACGCCGCGCACGGTCTCTATGGCGCTCGCACGCTCGCCGAGCTTTTGGCGGAGCGTCTGCACATGCACGTCGACGGTGCGCGAACCGCCGTCGAAGTCCCAGCCCCATACGCTCTGCAGCAGCGACTCGCGAGTAAAGACCACGCCAGGTTTGCGCATGAGGTACTCGAGCAGGTCGAATTCGCGCAGCGTGAGCTTGAGCGGTTCACCGGCAACAGTCACTTCGCGGTGGCTGGGCGAAAGTACGATATCGCCCACGCTGAGCACATCGCTCGCCTGCTTGACCATGCCGCCGCGGCGCAGCAGCGCACGGCAACGGCTAGCGAGTTCCATAAGCGAGAACGGCTTGGTCAGGTAATCGTCGGCACCGCCATCGAGCGCCATGACCTTGTCGAGCTCGGTGTCCTTGGCGGTGAGCATCATAATGGGCACCGTCGCCGTCAGGCGATCGGCACGCAGGCGACGCATAATCGCCAAGCCGTCGGTATCGGGCAGCATGATGTCGAGCAGCACAGCATCGGGCACCCGTCGCGCCACGGCGGCCTTAAACTCGCCATCGCACGAAAAGCCCTCGGCCTCGATTCCCTGCTTGCGCAGTGCGTAGACCGTCAAATCCCTGATGTTGTCATCGTCCTCGACGTAATAGATCATGTTGAACCCCTCTGCGGCCGGCATGACCGCATCTTAACCCTAAAGGCGCCTGCACTAGATGGTATCAGCCAAAACGGCCCGTCAAATAATCCGCCGTGCGCGGATCGGTCGGGTTTTTGAAGAGCTGAGCGGTGGGCGCATGCTCCACCAGCTCGCCCAGCAAAAAGAACGCGACCGAGTCGGAAATGCGCGCAGCCTGCTGCATGTTGTGCGTAACGACCACCAACGTGCAGGTCTCCTTGAGCTCGCAGGCCAGCTGCTCCACCACCAGCGTCGATACGGGGTCGAGCGCCGAGGTCGGCTCGTCCATCAGCAGAATGTCGGGCTGCACGGCCAGCGCACGGGCGATGCACAGACGCTGCTGCTGGCCGCCCGATAAACCCAGGCCCGATTCCTTGAGCTTGTCCTTGACCTCGTCCCACAGTGCGGCGCGTCGCAGGGAGTCTTCGACCAGCTCGTCGAGTACGACGCGGTCGCGCACCCCCATGCCGCGAGGACCGTAGGCGACGTTGTCGTAGATGCTCATGGGAAACGGATTGGGGCGTTGGAACACCATACCCACGCGCTGGCGCAAGCGGCAGATATCGTAATCGCCCAGGATATTCTGGCCGTCGAGTGCAATCTTGCCTTCAATGCGGCAATCCTTGATACCGTCGTTCATACGGTTAAAGCAGCGCAGCAGCGTCGACTTTCCGCAGCCCGAAGGCCCGATGAACGAGGTGATCTGCTTGTCACGAATTTTGATGCTCACGTCCTTGAGCGCATGATGGTCGCCGTAAAACAGGTCAAGGCCCTCAACATCGATGCGCGTCGGCGAGGCGGCAAGGTCCTGCGCCGTGGGGCGAGTCGCATCCCCAACTTCGCGCTCGTGCGCGGCCTCGGCCTGCGCCTCTATGAGTTCCTCAAGCTCCGTAGGCTCCATCGCCGCAGCAGCCGTCATACCGCATACCTCCATATCGATATCAATTCAGCAGTATCGATAGTAGAAATCGCGGCTCATACTCACGTGAGCGCATTGTCAAGTGTTTGTAAGGGCACGCTGGTTATGCAGCGGGCAGCGCAATGGTAAACACCGTGTGCTCGGGCGTCGATTCGCACGCAATGGTGCCGCCGTGCGCCGCGACAATCTCCTTGGCGATGGCAAGACCCAGGCCGGCACCACCGCGATTGGTCGCACGTGCCGCGTCCAGGCGATAGAACTTCTCAAAGATCACCTTGAGCTTAGCCGCCGGAATCGGATCACCCTGATTGATAAAGCGAATTCGCACGCCACCGTCATCTTGGCGTCGGGCCTCGATCGCAATGGTCGATCCTTCGTAGCTATAGGCGATGGCGTTTTTCATGATGTTGTTGAACACGCGAGCCATCTTGTCGCCATCCACGAGCACCGTCAGGTCCTCACGCACATCAACTTGGACATCTTTGTGCTGCTCGTTGAGAATGGGATAGAACTCATCGGCCACCTGCGCCAGCAGCAATCCCAGGTCGACGTAGCCGCGCGTGAGCACAATATCGTGGAAGTCAAAGCGCGTGATATCAAAGAACTCCTCAATAAGCGCGTCGAGTCGGTGCGCCTTGTCGAGCGCCACGCCCGTAAAGTGTGCGCGCTGCTCAACCGGCAGGTCGGGCGCCTCCTGCAACAGCGAGAGGTAGCCCACCACGCTGGCAAGCGGCGTGCGCAAGTCATGCGCCAAGTATGTGACCAAATCGTCCTTGCGATGTGACTCGTCACGCAGGGTTTGCTGGACTTTGCGCTCGCGATCGCGCACACGGTTGAGCACACCCTCGACCTCCAGGAAGTCGCCGTCGATGTTGTCCCACGCGTCGGGATGATCGATCAGACGGTCCTGAATACGGGCGGCAAGCACGCGGTCGGAATGCTGCTCACCCTGCTCATAGCCCTGGTAGTACAGAGCGCGGCCGCAAAAGAACAGGACGCACACGGCGAGCGCCAAGACAAAGCCAAGCATGTTGAATACAAAGCCGGCATCGAACAGCACCGGTCCCTCAATGCCAGCGAGTGCCATGGCGCCGATCGCCAGCGTCATGGCCCACGCGGCACCGCCGATTACCACGCAACGACGCACGATTTCAAAGCGATCGATCAGCAAGAAGCCGATGAGTAGCACCGCCAAGATACCGGCAATGTTATCAATGCCGATCAGCAGCAGACTCAGCAAAAAGAGCAGCACCGTCGCAAGTGCGCGATTATCGACGACCGCCCTTACATATTCAAAGAGCCGATCGGGCACCTCAAACGCCTGCTTATCGTCTTTTGTCATGTCCATGTCCTCGCAAACTAAGGCGTTATTCGATGATATAGCCGACGCCCCAAACGTTTTTGATAAAACGCGGCTTCTGGGCGTCGTCACCGATCTTTTCGCGCAGGTGACGAATGTGCACCATCACCGTATTGTTGGAGCCGGGCATAAAGTCCTCGTTCCACACCGCGCGGAACAGGTCTTCCACGGGCACTACGCTGCCGTGATGCTCGGCCAGATACAGCAAGATGGAATACTCGATGGGCGTGAGGCGCACCGGCGCACCGTCCACCGTCACGGAGCGAGCGTCACGGTTGATCTCGAGGCCGTCGAGCTGGAGGGTCGGCGACTCGGTCGCCTGCGCGCGGCTACCGTAGCTGGTGTAGCGGCGCAACTGAGCATGAACGCGCGCGATGAGCTCCAGCGGGCGGAACGGCTTGACCACGTAATCGTCCGCGCCAAGAGAAAGGCCTTCGATCTTATCCTGCTGGGCATCGCGTGCCGTCAACATAATTACGGGATAGGTATGGCCGGCACGGATGGTACGCAGCAGCTCAAAGCCGTCGATATCGGGCAGCATGACATCGAGCAGCGCCAGGTCAAACTCTTGCTCCAGGATTGCCTTGGCCGCATCGGCCCCGCTGTAGGCAATCTGGACATCAAAGCCCTCTTTTGTAAGGTAGATACCAACCAGGTCGGCGATGGCCTTCTCGTCATCAACTACCAGTATGCGCTCGTTCATGCGTGCTCCTCTCGCGCTCCATTATGCCCGAGGCGGCGCCCGCCACACACAACAAGCGCGGGCGATTAAGTCGACCTTAAGCACCCTTGCGCCCGTTCGAGCACGAATGCGGGCCATGCGCGCACGCAACGATCGTCGTCGCCGGCAAACGATATACTCTAGTGCCAGAAGAGACCATCCCGTCGAAAGCGAAATCTGTGAAGTCCCTCACCTCTTTTGCAAAGCGCTCCGCCCAGCTTGCCGCCGGCTTTACCTGCGCCATCGCCCTTGTTGCCGGCGTGCCTGCTGTTGCCGGCGCCCAAGTGCTCACGACCGACGACGTCTGCGGCAAGACCGCCGACGTCCGCGGCATCACGACAGAAAACCTGCCCGATATCGAGGCGACGAATGCCCTTGTTATGGGCAAGGACGGCACCGTCTACTATGGACGCGGCGCCGATGAACAGGTCAAGATTGCCTCGATCACCAAGGTCATGACCGCAATCCTGACCGTCGAAAACTGCAAGATGGACGAGAAAGTCACGGTGAGCAACGCTGCCGCCACCGTAGGCAACTCGACTGCCGGCCTGCTCGAAGGCGACGAGCTCACCGTGGAGCAGGCACTACGCGGCCTGATGATCCCCTCGGGCAACGACGCCGCCATCGTGCTTGCCGAGCACGTGGGCAAAAAGATCGACCCCAAGACCAAGGACGCCGTGGCCACCTTTGTAAAGGCCATGAACGAGCGCGCCAAAAAGCTCGGCTGCACCGGCACGGTCTTTGAGAACCCACACGGTCTGGACTTTGACGAGTGGGTCGGCGATATGCACTCGACAGCACATGACGTGGCACTGATGATGCAGGAGGCCATGAAAAACGATACGTTTCGCGAAGTCGTCGCGAGCGAGGATTCGTGGATTGAGGTCACGGGCGCCGACGGCTCAGACCATTCGCATTCCATGGACACGCACAACGTTTTGCTCGGTCAGGACGGAAACATTGGCGGCAAGACCGGCACCACCGACGACGCGGGCTATTGCTTTGCGAGCGCCTACAACCGCGACGGCGACGAGATCTACACCGTTATTTTGAACTCCACCACCACCGACCAGCGCTTTACCGATACGGCGACCCTTGCCAACTGGTACTACGGCCACAAGGTCACGGTCGCGATCGCCAATACACAGGAGAAGACCGCCAACGGCAACCCGCTCATGGCACGCATTAGCCAGACAGATTGGACGGACAAGACGATCGACGCCACGCTCGCCGACCCCGCCGCACAGGCAACGGTGTTCTCACTCGCCGGCGATGTGACCGAAAAGGTTAGCTACGATGGCCTTTCGGGCACGGTGCATGTTGGCGATAAGGTGGGCAGCGTTACGCTTAAACAGGACGGCACCAAGATTGCCGTCATGGACCTGGTTGCCGACGAGGAAGGAACAGGGCCCAATCCCATCGAGTGGCTGCTCGTGAAGCTCGACCGCCTGGGCCGCCGCATCGACAACCGCCCGCTCAC
Source organism: uncultured Collinsella sp. (assembly GCA_900551815.1). GTDB lineage: Bacteria > Actinomycetota > Coriobacteriia > Coriobacteriales > Coriobacteriaceae > Collinsella. The sequence goes on along the minus strand of URXE01000032.1, from coordinate 179 downwards.
AGCCGAGAGCGAAACCGTAGCCAAGGCTCCTGAGGTGTAGGGCCAAAGCGTTATCACATCGAACCAAATGAGGCGTCCGGCGGGGCGCCTCATTTTTTGAGGGTTCGAATCCCCAACTAACGTGGTTGGGGGTGCGGACGATTTCTTGGACCGCGCCTAGGCGTATCCAAGCTTCCTGC